>NZ_JAHXRM010000005.1:0-212401 GCF_019392235.1 Pseudoalteromonas sp. CR1
CAGCCAAAGCTTGGGCCTCACATTACCCGAACTAGGTTAAAGTATTAATTAATTTATGGGTTTATTATCCATACAAGCTGTTAAACAAGGACAAAAAATAGTTGGTTTTGCTCCTTCGTCGCTAATTTTAACCAACTATTTTTTGCCTGTTAACAGGGCGTTATATGGCTAAGGAAAGTATGCGTAAAATTTTAGTTTTGATGGTGTTTTTAGTTTCTAGCTTAGTTCATGCCGACTCTGATCCTTGCGAATCAAATAGCTACCCAGTCAAATGGAAATCCGGTTTAAGCCATCCCATATCTTACGAGCTACCTGCAATTTACTATAAAACTAACAACTCAAAAGTTATTATCTCTGTTTCAAAAGCAAAGAGTTTTGTTGAAGGTAATATGGCGACTCAGAAACCTTATTTGAAAAATGCCAAAGAATACATAATTAATAGCTTGTCTGAATTACCAAAAAACAAACTTGTGGATCATTCAAACCTTTGGATTGCGACAGAAGGATTGCAAGGGCAAGAGTTAAATAAAGCAATTCATGTTATGGCGGGGTATCAAGGGTTATTCGAAGGTTTATTGTTAAACAATGAAGCATCGGTAAGTATTAATGAAAAATTAATTCCCTCATCTAATGCTGTGTATATGGTTGGTAAAGATCCAGCCCCTGTTCATGGTTTAGATTATGTTCATAAGCTAGTTGTATCAAACTCTAATAACATAGTATTTTCTAAATGTTGGCAAGACAGAAAGTAGCCATATAACAACACGCCCTGAGGTGGACGACTAGTAAAATTTAGCTATTAATTGCAAATTTTAAAAGTGGTGAGCCTCTGCGTTTCAATGCTGCTAAATACGTCGATTCATCGTAGGGTGTATTCGTTTTCCAACACCTAAATACAATCCTTATCCATTTAAATGCCAGTGATCTAATAATGCTGTTATGCGGCTTACCCTTGGCTTTTTGTTGCTCATAATGCAAAAACAAAGATTGCAAAAACAAAGATGACACCCATCCTAAAGTTTGTATTTTTCGTTTTTTTTACTAACTTTCAATTAGTGCAAAATATAATCAGGGTGTCACATGGCAATTGCAAGAAAGCGTCAAGTAAGTTTGGTTGATACAAAGTATTATCACTGTATTTCACGTTGCGTTCGACATGCTTTCTTGTGCGGTGAAGATCGTTTTACAGGTCAATCTTTTGAGCATCGCAGAGGGTGGGTTGAAGATAAGCTGCTTGAATTAGCAAAGGTATTTTGTATTGATGTATGTGCTTATGCAGTCATGAGTAACCACACCCACTTAGTCCTGTATGTAGATGATAAAAAAGCGGATCGGCTAAATGATAAAGCAATTGTTATTCGTTGGCACAAGCTATGTAAAGGCACCGCACTTACGCAAAAATACATACAAGGTGAGAAGTTAAGTAAAGCTGAGCTTATCTTTTTTAATCAAACAGTAAAACAATACCGTGAACGGCTAGCAAGTATCAGTTGGTTTATGCGGTTATTAAATGAAGATATTGCGCGTAAAGCGAATAAAGAAGATAACTGCACAGGGCGATTCTGGGAAGGCCGCTTCAAGTCACAAGCGCTACTTGATGAAGCAGCATTGGCAGCCTGTATGGCATACGTTGATTTAAACCCAATTAGGGCCAAAATGGCAAACACGCCAGAAGAGTCATCACATACGAGTGTGCAAACACGATTAGAAAGTGCAACAGAAGGCAAACAACCAAAAAAACTATTACGTTTTGCCGGAATACCACGTCAAATCATGCCAAAAGGGTTACCGTTTGAACTTAAAAGCTACCTTGAACTCGTTGAATTAACAGGACGTTGTATACGAGAAGGTAAACGCGGGTATATTGAAAGCACACATTTGCCCTTACTAGAAAGAGTAAATATCTCCCCAGAAAACTGGTTAAAACTGACCACGCAATTTACGCACGTATTTCACGGCGCAGTAGGCAGGGCAACCTCACAAGAAAGTTACTGTGAAAATCTACATAGAAAACGGCGAGCAAATATAGGTAACTGCGAAAAGCTACTGGCATAAAGTTTAAAGTCTTCAATAAAGAATTAAAACTGCAATCATGCAGTTATTTTCATGCGTGTAATTTAGGTTTAACAGTGATAAGCGCTCACTTAACGAACTATGTGCGGGTGATGATGTAAAAAGAGATAAGTTTTTAGCCAAAAAGAGTAAACTTAGTCGCACCGTTTTATTTACTCAATTAAAGTGGCTGTCTTGTTTATTACGAGTGTGCAAACACGATTAGAAAGTGCAACAGAAGGCAAACAACCAAAAAAACTATTACGTTTTGCCGGAATACCACGTCAAATCATGCCAAAAGGGTTACCGTTTGAACTTAAAAGCTACCTTGAACTCGTTGAATTAACAGGACGTTGTATACGAGAAGGTAAACGCGGGTATATTGAAAGCACACATTTGCCCTTACTAGAAAGAGTAAATATCTCCCCAGAAAACTGGTTAAAACTGACCACGCAATTTACGCACGTATTTCACGGCGCAGTAGGCAGGGCAACCTCACAAGAAAGTTACTGTGAAAATCTACATAGAAAACGGCGAGCAAATATAGGTAACTGCGAAAAGCTACTGGCATAAAGTTTAAAGTCTTCAATAAAGAATTAAAACTGCAATCATGCAGTTATTTTCATGCGTGTAATTTAGGTTTAACAGTGATAAGCGCTCACTTAACGAACTATGTGCGGGTGATGATGTAAAAAGAGATAAGTTTTTAGCCAAAAAGAGTAAACTTAGTCGCACCGTTTTATTTACTCAATTAAAGTGGCTGTCTTGTTTATTATTGGTCTTGTTTATTATTGGTTGCAGCCAAAGCTTGGGCCTCACATTACCCGAACTAGGTTAAAGTATTAATTAATTTATGGGTTTATTATCCATACAAGCCACTCAAGCAGGACAAATAACAGTTGGTTTTGTTCGCTTCGATCTCTATTATAACCAACTATCATTTGCCTCTTAGTGGGGCGTTAGGGTTGCTGTGAAAAAAATCATATTTCTGCTAATGATTTTAATTTCTCCCATAGTTTTTGGAGATGAGTATAAAGGAAGAGCTGAGTACATTGACTCTACTGAAGTCCCTTTTGCATGTCCTGCTGAGTCTATTTGTGTATTTCCATACTGGCATAGATACACAATCAAAGCCAAGTCGCAAAAGACAGGTGATTTTATTCAACTGATTGCTGCGCACAGACATACAGAAATACATGACTCAGATTACGAATGGATATTTAAATTGAAACCTTCAAAAGGGTTTGCAGAGAAACAATTTATACAAGCCGATTGGGTTATTTATGATTTGCAAGTTCTCGTAGAAGAGCAACCCTAACAAACTGTTTAAAGTGGACAAAATTACGTTGGCTTTGTTTCGCTCCGCTTCACATTTTAGCCAACATAATTTTGCCCATTAACAGGGCGTTAGGTATACAAGGAAGATATGCGTAAATATTCAAGTTGGGTAAATTATTTCATTTTAAGTTTAGGTTTAATTGCCTTTATTGTGACTATGTATGAGAGTTTTTATCCTCATGGTCAGGCATTCACATACTGCTTTACGCCACAATATTTTGGACCACACCCACAACAAAATTCTTTCACCATTATTATGGGTTTGATATCTCTAGTTTTATTGTCTTTTTCAGGTTATAAATTATTTGTAAAGTTACCTTCTTTACAAAAAGAAGAATCAGAGTTTAATGTCATGGCAGACAATAATGATTTAGGTCCGCTTTCGTGAAATGTATACCTAACAAGATAATTGGACTCCCAACCTCTACACTGAAGTAGAAATTATTTTTCGGAGTTCAATTATGAATAAGTTAAGAATTGGTGTCTATTTAGCTCATAAATTAATACAAGTTTGTAGTTCTACAAATAATAAAGTGCACTCAAATAAAGAGATGACACTGCAACAATTTAGTGAGTACTTGGTATCGCTTAGTCCTTCAACGATTATTTTTGAGGCCTGTGCGAGTGCTAATTATTGGCATCAATTTGCAACTTCACTTGGTCATAATTCCTTACTAATATCTGCGTGATTAGTTATGTTTCTTTGTCAAAGTCAAAAAACAGATAAAAATGATACTTTGGCTGTTTTACAATTTTCGCTGTTATCAGATGTTCACTTAATACTTCAAAATTTATTATTGAACAGCAAGCGCAATTAATGCTCAAATTGAGAGAACACAGAAATCAACATGGTACCCATTCTAAATTTTGCACTTTAAGCGGGTTAAAACAACAATCACAACCACACAAATATTTTACAGCTATAAACGCTAAAAAATAAAATAAGCAAAACTACAAGGTTAAACAGAGCGTATTTAATAATTAAATTCTAATTTTAGGTTATGCTATGAGACAACTCAGATACCTTTTTTTACTTGCACTTGGCTTGTTTTCAAACGCCAGTGAAAGTGCTCTATTGAATGATTTTTCCACTTTACGATGGGAAAACCGGCTGATCATCGTAAATCAACCAACAGATCCAGATTACGTATTAAGCCTTATGAAAAATCACTCAGAGGGCATTGTTGACCGGCATATAGTATGGTTTATTTTAAAAGACAGCGAGGCTTTAACTAACTACTCTGGCCAATTATCCGAGTCATTTATGTCGAATATTAAACAGCAGTACCGACTCAAAAAAAATACCGTTACTTTAATAGGAAAAGATGGAGGCATTAAATCTCAAGGAAGCACCGTTGATGTTAAAGCCCTCTTTTTGACCATAGACGCTATGTATATGCGACAACGAGAAATACAGCAAAAAAACTAAGATAGGTGTCATTTGAAAAAGAAAGCAATGAACCCATTAAACTGCATGGTTTTTATTAAGTACTTTCACCAATAATATCGTCTAATGTTAAACTACAAAAAAAATTAATAACCTAATACAGCTATGACATTTTACTTCCCTTTATTACAGCCTCACTTTAAACATATTGAAATAGGTGAAACACTTACTTCGCTGTGGAGCGGGTGTGGCAGTATTGTTGAGTGCAGGCTTGATAATGTACCTTGTGTTATTAAGGCGATTAAAATACCCAATCACATAAACCACCCTAAAATAAAACAAAGTAAGTTTGCACTAAAAAGAAAGCAGCAGTCTTACCATGTTGAGTATCATTTTTATAAGCTTTATAGCCATCATTTACCTAAAACAGCAAAGAGTATTGCATGTGTGAATGCTATTAATTTTGGCGATGAGTATGCGCTGGTATTTAAAAATTTTACTCAGTTTGGGTTTACTCAAGCCAGCTCATTACATATAAAGCCAATATTAAAGTGGCTTGCTCACTTCCATGCGTTTAATTTGAATAAGCAGCATGATGAATTATGGGGGCAGGGGTGTTATTGGCATTTAAATACTCGGCCAGATGAATTTAACGCGCTTATGTCAAACACTAATAACGAGTTTGATATAAAAGTAGTTGCTAAAAAATTAGCTTATCAGCTAAAACACGCTAAGTATAAAACGTTAATCCATGGCGATGCTAAACTGGCAAACTTTGCTGTTAATTCAAATAATGAGATACGTGGATACGACTTTCAGTACACAGGTGCTGGCGTTGGTATAGTCGATGTTATGTACTTTATGACGAGCTGCTTTAGCTGTGAAGAGCTATATGCTCATGCAGAAAACGAACTTGCATATTATTTCGATGAGCTAGAGCATGCGCTAGCTCTTCATCAACCAGATATACCTGTTCACGCAGTAACAAATGAATGGAAAGCGTTGTGGTCTGCCGCATGGGCTGATTTTTATCGTTTTTTAGCAGGGTGGAGTCCAGAGCATTATAAAATAAATAGTTATATGCATGAGCAAGTTGTTCGTTGGTTTAAAACAAATAACTAAATTTTAAGTATTGTGTTGTGCATAAATATCAAACAAACACATATATTTGCGCA
The DNA here is from genome assembly GCF_019392235.1 of Pseudoalteromonas sp. CR1. NCBI lineage: Bacteria > Pseudomonadati > Pseudomonadota > Gammaproteobacteria > Alteromonadales > Pseudoalteromonadaceae > Pseudoalteromonas > Pseudoalteromonas sp. CR1. Next base: position 5,953 of record NZ_JAHXRM010000005.1, read on the forward strand.
CAATGTATGAGAATTGCTTTAAAACTACAGGTCAAATGGTCATTTTTAATATAAAATATCGCTAATTATTGTCTAAGTAGGTTTTCATCATGGCTATTCACGTTATTACTCATCCACTTGTTCAACATAAATTAGGTTTAATGCGTGCTTTCGGCATTAGCACTAAAAGCTTTCGTGAGCTGTGCTCAGAAGTTGGCACATTATTAACGTACGAAGCAACGAAAAATATTCCCCTTGAAGACAATGAAATAACCAGTTGGGACGGTAACAAACTTAACGTACAACATATTAAAGGCAAAAAAATTACGGTGGTTCCTATCTTACGTGCAGGTTTAGGTATGATGGATGGTGTTATGCAGTTGTTGCCTGCGGCTAAAGTGAGTGTAGTTGGCCTTCAACGCAACGAAGAAACGCTTGAGCCAATTCCTTATTTTGAGAAGCTGGTAGAGAATATTGAACAGCGCCTTAGCTTAGTTATTGATCCTATGCTTGCAACGGGTGGCTCGATGGTTGCCACAATCGACATGTTAAAAAAAGCAGGCTGTAAAGAAATTAAAGTGATTGTATTAGTTGCAGCCCCTGAAGGGGTAGAAAAAACCTTAGCAGCTCACCCTGATGTAGAAATATTTACCGCAGCGGTAGACAGCCATTTAAATGAAAAAGGTTATATAGTGCCTGGTTTAGGTGACGCAGGTGATAAAATATTTGGCACGGTATAGTCGCTATTGATAAGCGTTAATCGTTTTTGTGTTATAGGCAACGCAATTATAAAAGAGGCTTTCTGAGGAAGGCCTTTTTCGTGTTTGTTTACTAACTTTATAACGGCAAAAAGCAAAAATTAAATTTAGGAGTGTGTAGTGAAAGGTAACGCAACGTTTTCAATTAAAACAATTTTAACTGGCGCACAAATGCTATTTGTTGCATTTGGTGCGTTGGTATTGGTACCGCTATTAACAGGGCTCGATCCAAGTGTTGCACTTTTTACGGCAGGTGTAGGCACATTACTATTTCAATTGGTGACTAAAGGGAAGGTGCCTATATTTTTAGCTTCCTCGTTTGCGTTTATAGCACCCATTATTGCTGGTGTACAAATGTGGGGCGTACCCGCTACGATGGGCGGGTTAATGGCCGCCGGCGTAGCTTATATGTTATTAAGTTTACTCGTTAAATTTAAAGGTGTTGCTACACTTCACAAAATTTTACCTCCGGTTGTTGTTGGCCCCGTTATTATGGTGATAGGTTTAGCGCTTGCGCCTGTTGCGGTTAATATGGCGATGGGCAAAACAGGTGATGGCAGTGTTCAGTTAATTGATTACAACAGTGCTATTTTAATTTCCATGTTTTCACTTGTGGTTACGCTTATTTTTGCAGTGTGGGGCAAAGGAGTATTTAAGTTAATTCCCATATTAGCAGGCGTAATATCAGGTTATGGACTATCGCTTGTGCTGGGTGTAGTAGAGTTTGCAGCTGTAACCAATGCACACTGGTTTGCTGTACCTAACTTTACTTTACCAGAGTTTAAATGGCAGGCTATTTTGTTTATGGTGCCTGTGGCTATTGCGCCAGCTATTGAGCACATTGGCGATATGATGGCGATAAGCCAAGTGACTAAAAAAGACTTTTTAAAAAAGCCAGGTTTGCACCGTACTTTGTTTGGTGATGGGTTAGCAACGTCTGCAGCGTCGTTGTTTGGAGGCCCGCCAAACACCACTTATTCAGAGGTGACTGGTGCGGTTATGCTGACTAAAAACTTTAATCCCAAAGTAATGATGTGGACCGCTATTATTGCGATTGCTCTGGCGTTTATTGCAAAAATGGGAGCTGGATTACAAACCATACCGGTTCCAGTTATGGGGGGGATTATGATTTTGTTATTTGGCTCGATTGCGGTCGTTGGATTAAACACCTTGGTTAAGTCGGGCGATGATTTAACAGCCCCTCGTAACCTAGCTATTGTTGCCCTTATTTTAGTATGTGGCATAGGTGGTATGCACATAGGTAGCAGTCAATTTAGTTTAGAGGGGGTTAGCTTGTGTGCCGTTTTAGGTATAGTGCTTAATTTAGTGCTCCCCAAAGTAGAGCAAAACGCTGCATAACTTTGCACATTAGTTAAAATATTTGCACCAAATTGGCGCGTTTAAAACGTGCCTTTTTTATAACCTATTAAAAAGGTTATAAAAATAATGTTGGTCTAGTCCCTGCATTTAGTACTCTGAACACTATGTATTTAAGGAGTTACTATGTCAGAGGCCAATATTGTGGATATAACCCCGTTTTTAGCAAAGCATCAACTGCCTTTAAAGTACCAATATTTAAGTGAGCAGTACTTTGTACCCCTTGCACATGACATTCTCGAATCAAAAAAATCATCAACTCCTCTTTTTGTTGGCATTAATGGTTGTCAAGGCTCAGGCAAAACAACCTTAGCTGACTTTTTAGTTACTTGGTTTAGTAACAACACCTCATTAAACACGATTGCGTTATCGATTGACGACTTTTACCTAGGTAAAGAAAGCCGCAAACAACTAGCCGAAGATGTGCATCCATTGTTTGTAACACGTGGTGTACCGGGCACGCATGACACCGAGCTAATGAACACAACAATAACTAAGCTATTAGCTGGTGAGGTAGGGGTTGCATTACCGCGTTTTAATAAACATCAAGATGATTGCGTTGCAAAGCAAGATTGGGTAGCAACCACGGCCCCTATTGATATTGTGATTTTAGAAGGGTGGTGCGTAGGTAGCGAGCCTCAGCCGCTATTTTCTCTCAGTGAGCCACTTAATGAATTAGAGCAATTAAATGACAAAGAAGGTGTGTGGCGTCGGTGTATAAATAGCTGCCTCGCAAACGAATATAAATCTATTTTTAATAAAATAGATTATAAAGTCATGCTAAAAGCACCTAGCTTTTCTGATGTTTTTACGTGGCGAAAAGAGCAAGAACAAAAGCTAATAGCTAAAAATGGTGTTGGTGCTGGCACCATGACCGATGAACAATTAGTTTATTTTATTTCTCACTTTGAGCGCATAACTCGTGAAAACTTAAACACATTGAGTCGCAAAGCTAACGCATTGATTGAACTTGACAGCAATCGCGACATAGCAAGCATGCACCTAACAAGTGACGATACGTTACAGCCTATTATTTTTACTGATTTAGACGGTACTTTACTCGATCATACCGATTACAACACAAGTAATGTGAGCGAATTACTTCAGCAGTTACAAAGTGCACACATTCCCGTGGTATTTAACACCAGCAAAACATTTTGCGAAGTGGTTGAAATAAAAAATGAGTTAAATATTCAGCAGCCTTTTATTGTAGAAAATGGCGCCGCGGTATTTATTCCGCAAAGCTACTTTGAGCTTAAGCCAATAGGCTGTAAAGAAGTGGCAGGTTATTGGTGTTACGCATTAGCGTCGCCATTATCAAGCTTGTTGAGTGATTTAGACACATTAGATGCGCAATACAAAGCACATTATAAATTATTTAGTGAGCTAAGTAGTGAGCAGATAAGTGAGCTTACAGGTTTAAACAACGCGCAGGCTAGGCGAGCTCAAACCCGTGATTATTCAGACCCTTTATATTGGTATGGTAGTGATGAGTTGCTGAACACTTTTGTAAGTGATGTAACGACATTAGGCTACGACATAAAAATAGGGGGCCGATTTATTCATATTGCTAAAAATACAGATAAAAGCGCTGCTCAGCAGTGGTTAGTTAAACAATTTACCCAACATTTTAGAAAGCCTCTCACAGTAATTGCACTCGGTGATAGTGACAACGATAAGCAAATGTTAGAACACGCTGATATCGCCATCATCATCAATAATCCAAGCAGTAAAAAGCCGGTTAAATTATCACATAACAAGGCACGTTATTCTCAATCGCCCGCGCCGCAAGGCTGGATTGAAGAAATAACGATACTGCCAAGCATTAGCAGCATTTTAAATACTATTGAGGAGCAAAAATCACATGGCTGATTTTTATCAAAATGGCATTATTACGACTTTGCATAACATTGCAGACAGACCCATTGAAGCGCTGGAAGAAGAGCTAGTAGGCTTTAGTAAACAGCGCCCTATGGGATTAATACTTCCTTCTTTATTTAGCGAATTGGAAGGCCCCGCACTTCAAAATATAATAAAAGAATTAAGAGAAGTGCCGTACTTATCACAAATAACAATTGGTTTAGATCGGGCCGATGAGCAACAGTACCGCCACGCACTCGGCTTTTTTAAAGAGCTAAATCAAAATCATAAAGTGTTGTGGAACGATGGCCCGCGCTTGCAAGCACTTGACAAAGAGCTTCAAGAATTAGGCGTTGCTCCACGTGAACTCGGTAAAGGGCGTAACGTTTGGTATTGCATGGGCTATAAGCTTGCAACCGCTGAGGTTGAGTCTATTGCACTTCATGACTGCGATATTTTAACCTACGACAGAAGCTTACTTGCGCGTCTTATTTATCCGGTTGCACACCCGCGCTTTAACTACGAGTTTTGTAAAGGGTTTTACCCGCGTACAGCCAACGGCAAAATTAATGGCCGTGTATCGCGTTTATTAGTGACGCCTTTGTTACGTTCGTTTAAAACAATTTTAGGTAATACAGACTACCTTGAATATATGGATTCGTTTAGGTACCCATTAGCGGGTGAGTTTTCGTTTAGGCGTGATGTATTAAACGATATTCGTATACCAAGTGACTGGGGTCTTGAAATAGGCGTATTGAGTGAAATGTATCGAAACTATTCGCATAACCGTTTGTGCCAAGTAGATATTGCCGACAATTACGATCATAAGCACCAGGCGTTGTCGCTTGACGACCAAAGCGCTGGCTTGTCTAAAATGTCGATTGATATTACTAAAGCATTATTTAGAAAGCTCGCTACGCAAGGGGTAACGTTTACCAGCGAGACAATTCGTTCATTAAAAGCAACGTACTACCGCATTGGCTTAGATTTTATAGAAACTTACCACAACGATGCGCTTATGAATGGTTTAACACTGGATGTTCACCAAGAAGAAAAAGCTGTTGAAATGTTTGCACAAAACATTATGGAAGCAGGCCAACACTTTTTAGATAATCCAATGGAAGCGCCATTTGTGCCAAGTTGGAACCGTGTCGTGTCGGCTATGCCAGATGTATTTGAACGTTTAAAAGAAGCGGTAGAACTCGATAACGAAGAATATAGCTAAGTTAAAATAATAAACGGTTAAAGGAGTCGCGTGTGAGTACAGTGAATGAATTATTTTTACAGCGAGTAGAGCAGCATCTACACATTATTTATCAAGATGTTGAGCTGCCATTGTCGATACCAGAGTTTGCACAGCAACTGATAAAAATTATTTTAGGTGACAGTCCTCTTCGCGACCCAACACCCCACACAAACCGGTGGGATGAGCAAGATATTGTACTTATTGCGTATGGTGATTCGATTATCAAACACGATGACGCTGAGTTTGCAGTGTCAAATCCAATTGAAGCGCCGCTTAAAACATTGCACCGATTTATAAAAGAGCAGTGCGATATGCAAATTAACGCTCTGCATATTTTACCTTTTTATCCGTATAGCTCAGACGAAGGCTTTGCGGTAATGAACTACGTGCAAGTAAATGAGTCGTTAGGCGATTGGGAAGATATCAAAAGCATTGCTAAAGATGTAAAGCTAATGGCTGATTTAGTTATTAACCATTGCTCGAGCCGAAGTGTGTGGTTTGAAAACTTTTTAAACGATTTGCATCCCGGCAAAGATTACTTTAAAACGGCAAGCTTAAGCGACGATTTAAGCCAAGTTGTTCGTCCACGCACGTCTCCTTTACTCAATACTGTCACAACACCTAGTGGTGAAAAGCATGTATGGTGCACATTTAGCCATGATCAGGTTGATTTTGATTTTGCTAACCCTGAGGTGTTAAAAGAGTTTGTAGGTATTATCCGTCATTATTTAGACAATGGCGTGCGACTTTTTAGGCTCGATGCTGTGGCATTTTTATGGAAACAACTTAATACAAGTTGTATTAACTTGCCTCAAACCCATGAAGCTGTCAGGCTAATGCGCACGCTCATTGAGCATGTAGAGCCAAGCGTGGTGATCATCACTGAAACTAATATTCCAAACCAAGAAAACCTATCTTATTTTGGTAATGCCAATGAAGCGCATGCCATTTATAACTTTGCTTTACCTCCGTTACTGCTGCATACCTTATTAAGTGGCGATAGTACGGCACTTAAGCATTGGATGATGAGTATGCCACCGGCTCAAAACGGTACCGCATACTTTAACTTTATTGCATCGCATGATGGTATAGGGCTTAGGCCAATTGAAGGATTGTTGCAGCCAACAGAGGTGGCGTCATTGGTAAGTACGACCATGCAGTTTGGTGGTCGGGTTTCAATGCGAACCAGTAATGATGGTACTCACACACCGTATGAGCTAAATATTGCATTATTTGATGCAATGCAGGGGACGCATAATGGCCCAGATAAATTTGGCTTTGAGCGTTTTATGTGCGCACATGCGATTATGTTTGCGCTTGAGGGAATACCGGGCTTATACATTCATAGTTTACTTGCCACAACTAATGATTATGAACGTTTTGAAAACTCGCAACACAATAGGGCAATTAACCGCCACCGTTGGCAAGAGTCAAAACTATTAGCCGCAATTGGCGAAAAATACAGCCACCACCACAAAGTGTTTTCCGGAATTAAAAACTTGTTAGGTGTACGAAAAAAACAAAGTGCCTTTCACCCTAATGCCACTCAGTTTACGTTGCATCTTTCTGGAGGATTATTTGGCTTTTGGCGCCAGAGTATAGACCGCAGGCAAAGTATTTTTTGTGTATTTAATATTAGCGATAAACCGCAAACGCTTTTATTGGCTGATTTAAATTTAATTAATACTCAGCAGTGGTTTGACTTAGTGTCAGGAAAAACAATAGAGGAAGGGCAGTTAACGATTGAGCTTGAACCGTATCAATGTGTTTGGCTAAGTAATATAGAATAAGGTGAAATAATACCAATCCTCAAAATTGATCACTTAATGAAGTGGATTGATATAAAAGGCTCGCACTGCGAGCCTTTAATTTAATTATTAACGTTGTTAATAATTATAAGCTGTAGCTTAAGTTTATGTAGCCAAAGCGGCCAATGTTGTCGTAACTTGCGCTACCAGCGCTTGTCCCGCGTGAACCGTACGGAAGTTTACGGTTAAATAGGTTATCGACACCTACTTTAACGCCTAAGCCGCTATCGAAGTTATAACCCACAGTCATATCAGTAATAAAGTATTTACCGTAAGACATTTGGTTACTAGGGTTAGAGTTACTTGCAAGCTCAACATTTGTGTAAAAATCGACTTCACTTAAGAAACGAGTTTCAACTGTTGAGAAAAAATTATCCATAACGTAGCTTACAGATAGGTTGGTTTGCCATTTAGCTTCACCGGTTGTACCTGCATATTCGATATATGAACTTGGATCGTCTTGGAAAGGGAAGTCTTTACGTTCAATAAGGTAAGTTCCTACTAAACGCGTTTTGAAGCTACCTTCAAGCGCATCAAAATCGTAACCTAGTTCAAAATCAACACCAGACGCTTTTTGACCCGCCACGTTTAATACAGAGTTTTGGATTAACGAAATTTCGCTGTTTGTATCGCGCGTAATTAAATTACAGTACTGGTTATTGATGCCGGTAGTACTGTCTACACAGCGGTCAAGAATATCTTGCGCGCTGATTGTATCAATGGCGTCTTCAAGGTCAATTTCCCAGTAGTCAATAGTCAGTACAGCATTGTCTAAAAATTCAGGTTGGTAAACAATACCTACCGTTGTGCTTGTAGACTCTTCACCTTTAACATCACGGTTACCGCTTGTTAAGCCATCTAGAGAGGCCGAGTCGTAACCTGAGTTAAAGTCACTCGCTACACCTAACGCTGCACAGTTTGCAGTGCGTGTTGCTGCATTTGATAAATTAGCTATGTTTTCTGCACGACATGGGTCGTCAACCGTGTAGAAAGTCTGGCTAGGTGCGCCAAAAACCTCACCAATATTCGGTGCTCTAAGGGCCGCAGATTGCGTTACACGCACGCGTAACTCGTCGTTTACCGTCCAATCTAAACCAAGCTTCCAGCTAGTTGCATCGCCAATGGTGCTGTAATCAGCATGACGTACAGCGGTATCAAATACTAAGTCTTGAATAAGCGGTAAATCTGTTAAAATAGGCATACTCGCTTCAAAAAATACTTCGCGAACATTAAACGAGCCTTTATCTTCGCCTAAAGCATTAAAGAAGGTACCTTCTGCGTTATCTGGCTCTTTTGTTTCGCTTTCTTCTTTACGGTACTCAGCACCAAATGCAACACCTACATATCCTGCTGGTAATTCAAAAATAGCACCGTTAGCAAGCGAGCCAGAAACCACGGTTTGCTTAATAGTTGATGTGCCAACTGATACCGTATTTATGTAATCAATAGCTTGCTGAGAAGGCGCGCCAAAACCCATAATATTTACAGGTACACAGCCATCAGCTTGTGCAGCCGCACTACGACACACAACATTGCCATCTGCATCTTCAACGGCATCTAGGGCGTTAAAGTAGTTGGCTAAAATCATGTTTGCGCCATTTTCACGCTCTAAATCTGTTTGACCGTAAACAACAGAGGTATCTAATTCCCAGTCTTCAAACACTGTACCTTTTAAGCCAGTAACAAAACGTGTTGTTTCACGGGTATTGTTTTCAACGCGGCGGCCTAGGTCGCTCATCATGCGGTTAACCATGATTGAATCAACGCCTTCTTCTTTCATACGGGCTTTGATACTTGGGTCTAGGTATGGGTTGTCAATTTTAATGCTGTTGTCGCTATCAAAAAAGAAAAACGCTGGTTGGCCAATGCTTTCGCCTTGGCTGTTGACGTATTTTGCATCAAAGTAAACGTTTAAGTCGTCGGTCACATCGTAGTTAACTTTAAAGTTTACGTTGTAACGCTCAAACTCAGGCTGTATTTCTTCAAATTGACCTAAGTTAAAAAAGTCACAGTTTGCACATGAATATAAATCTGCGTTATTACCTACGTATAAGTTGCGCGCGCTGCTATCAGGGTTAAAGCTATTAATATACTTAGTTGGATCTTCAAGTGCATAAACACCAGCATCATTGATAGCGAAATAACCCGCATTAGGTGTTAAAATATCGTCTGGGAAGTCCGCGCTATTTTTGTTCTCATCCGTTTGGGCTTGATTAGGTAAGTTACTGAACGAAGTGCTAGTCCACGGGTGGTCAAGGGCATTCAACGAATCTTGGCCAGAGTACTCAATAGCAAAAGCGGCATTACCACGGTCGTTATCAAAGTTAGAGCCGTAAGAAAACGTTGCTTTTTTGTTGTTGTAACTATTTAAATCGGCAAAACCACGTGTAACACTAAAGTCCATGCCTTCAATGTTGTCTTTTAAAATAAAGTTTACTACACCCGTTACAGCATCAGCACCATATACGGCAGATGCGCCACCAGTAATAATTTCAACGCGCTCAATCCATACACTTGGTATTGTATTGGTATCAACAGATTGTGAACCCGCAGAACTTGATACGTGGCGCTTACCGTTTACAAGTACAAGTGTACGGTCTGTCCCCATATTACGTAAATCAAGAATGTTTAAACCTGCAGTACCTATAAAGCGACCAGAATTAGCCATTGAGTAAGTACTACCCAGTGCAGGGAGGTTGTTTAATGCTTCACCAATATTAACGGCGCCACTATTTACTAGTTGATCGCCAGTAATTACTGTTACGGGAGCCGGTGCAATAGCACCTTCACGTAATATGCGAGAGCCTGTTACTTCAACACGCTCTATTTTTTTTGCTATCTGCTCTTCTTGAGCGAATACTGTGCTACTCGCTGTTGCAGCAGCGGTTAGTAGTGCACATTTTATGCTGTTAGAAATTAAAGAATAATGTTTCATGTGTTCCCTGGTGGGTTTTTGTTTTAAAAATGTTTATCAACGCTGCTATTAACAGACAACGTTGTTATCACATTTAGCTAAAGAATTATCGATTATTACATGCTAATAAATAAGAATAAACCCTCTGCAGGCCTTGCTATTGTTGGCTTTGTTTGTTCGATTAATTTTGTTTATGTTGTTTTATTTTGTAAATTTTGTTTAAGTTTTGCTGATAAATAGATCGCTATTTACTATTTTATTTACCTTCTTTAGTTATGCTATTTACATTGGGTGAGTAAAATTAAATTTAACGTCGTATTTTTGATCTTTTTGTTGTTTATTTCGGCTGGTGGATGCGAGAGTAAATTTTAGTAATGGCTTCTGTTTTAGCTTACTAAACAAGCTTAAATGTAAAATAAATGTGTGCTTTTGATTGTTTGGTGACCATGTTTTTTAGCGGCGCTATTCAAAAAAATTTTCAGGTTGAGTAAATTTCATTATCCAGTGACTTAAATGATGCTTATTTGTTGTGATAGTGTGCTAATTTATTTTTTACTAATTAAATGTAAACCCCCTTTACAGTATTAAGTCGTTGTTGCTTCGTTACTTTAAACTCTTTACTTGATACAATTAACAGACTTAAAAATATAGGGTTTTTCATGAAATATTGTTACTTCGTTATTATTATATTATTGAGCACATTAAGTAATGCAAGCGAGCCTGTAGACCTAGAGTTAAATATGAAAAACACGGGTCTTGCATATAAAAAGGCAGTGCAAGCTACTCAGCTTACAGATTTTAATGCAGCAATTGACGAGTTTATTAACCTGGTTGAAGTAAGTAAAACAGCCAAGTTTTATCAAGAACCTGAAAAATCTGTGCAAGGTCTTGATAAAGTGCTCTCTCAGGCAAAGCTTGCTAAAAAAGTGGCAAACGAACAAGGCTTAGCAGCAGCGAAAGTACCACTAAAAAGTATTGATAATCTACGTAAAAAGTATCACAAACTACATGAGCCTCCCGGCTTTTTTGAATTATTGTTTGGAAAGTAAGGAACAATTATGGAAATTTCAGTTTCATTATTAGATGGCCAAAAGCAAAGCGCAAAATTTGGTGATTTAGAAGTAATTAGCGATCAAAGTATTGCTGCCGGTGGTGGTGCAGAGCACCCAGAACCATTTGATTATTTTTTAGTAAGCATGGTGTTGTGCGCCGGGTTTTATGCCCGCAAATTTTGTGAGCAACGTGATATTTCTACAGAGGGAATGACACTTACACAAAGTAATGAAAACGTAGATGAGAACGGTAAAAAACTATTTTCTATCGAAATTAACTTACCTGATGGTTTTCCTCAAAAGTACAAAAAAGCACTTATTGCAGCAGTGAATACGTGTACGGTAAAAAAAGTAATTCAAGCCGTGCCTGAGTTTTCTGTCGTAGTAAAATAAAGTGTTAACAGGTAGCACTCAAAGTGTTGCCTGTTTTATTAAAAATTTACCTCTTGCGCTTATGGTTCAAAAGTTAGCAAATTTACCAATGCCTTTATTACAAATCCTCGCGCCATAGCCATTTCTTATTGTGTTTCTAGTTTGGTGATTACTCGTAATATCTGCTATTTCTTGCTTTAAACAGTAAATTTGTTGACTATTTAAACAAACAAATCAAAAAATAATCACTTAGATCAAAAATACTGGCTATTCATTTTTAGGCTGTTATAACTATAAATAATATAATAAAAATAGTTATACAATATATACAGTAGATACTGAGGTAATTTATGAGCGACGCGATACAACAAGAACAAATAGATCAAGGGGTAATGGAAACCCTAAGAGAGCGCGACCATAGTGCCCTAGCACAGCAAGTTAACCATCTTGCATGCAACCACAACGATATTATTGAGTTGCTGGCTCACTATATGGCGTTGAGTGAGCAAGATAATGACGAATTATTTGATGATTGGTACGATAATTTGTCAAAAGAACAACTCACAGTCCTAAAAGTTTTTGAGGTATACAGAGGCCAATACGAACACCAAAATTAATTCTGTACTATTGTAAGTATGTTTAAAAGTATTTTATATGGCTGCTAATTTAGTTAAAAGTGAATACAAATTAACTTTTAATAGCTTAGCGACAACATTGATTAGTTACTTGTGATAAAGGCGTACTTTAACGTGCTAAATTCAGAAACAATAAAATCTAGAAATAACGTAAAAATAATTGGTAGCGGCCCTAAAACATTATTATTCGGACATGGTTTTGGTTGTGACCAAAACATGTGGCGTTTTTTAACCCCTTATTTAGAGACGCAATTTAGGATTGTGCTTTTCGATTATGTGGGGTCAGGTAATTCGGATATATCTCACTACGACAAACAGCGATACAAGAAACTAGAAGGTTATGCATTAGATGTTATAGAAGTATGTACTGCTTTGGAATTATCTAATGTTGTATTTGTTGGTCACTCTGTCAGTGGTATGATTGGTGCCTTGGCTGCTTTTGAAAGGCCTGATTTAATTAGTAAGTTAATTATGGTATGCCCCTCGCCTTGCTTTTTAAATTTCCCGCCAGATTACCAAGGTGGCTTTGATAAAGAAGACTTGCAAGAATTATTAAGCTTAATGGATAAAAATTATATCGGTTGGGCTGATTACCTTGCCCCTTTAGTTGTAGGTAATGCTAACTCGGCTGAGTTGATTGGCGAGCTTTCAGGTAGTTTTTGTTCTACCGATCCTGTTATAGCCAAAAATTTTGCAGAGGCTACTTTTTTTTCTGACTATCGTTTTCTATTAAAGAAAATAAAACAACCCACACTAATTTTGCAAAGCCAAGATGATGCTTTAGCGGATGTATCTGTTGGTGAGTACGTCAAACAAGAGATAGAAACCAGCTCGCTCATTGTTATAACCGCCCAAGGTCATTGTTTACAAATGACTCATCCCGAGATTGTAAGTGAATCTATTATTAATTACATACAGTAATTGGTGTGAGAAAATTCAACCCAAATAATGTAACACCAACAACTTATTCAGTTGACTGCTTTCTATGCGGTGCTTTAATAACTGACTCTGAAAATACAATTGTTTACGTAAACAACTATTTTGAAAGCCACTTACTTTGGAAGCCGGACGAGTTAGTGGGTCAAAATATAAATAAAATTTTGACAAAATCGTCAAGAATTTTTTTTCAAAGCTACCTTATTCCCACCGTACTTCATGAGAAAAAGTCTGAAGAAATGCAGTTGATAATTTTTAATGGGCAAGGGCGAAAAACCCCGATGACTATTAACGCGCAGATAAATGAAGAGGGATTGGTGTTCTGGAGTTTGTTTAATGCAACTAAGCAAGACCAGCTTTACGATGAGTTGATAAAAACACGAGAAAAGTTAGAAGAGCAAGCTGAAAAACTAAAGTCTTTAGCAGCAACCGATGAGCTAACAGGCTTATTAAACAGAAGAGAAATGAATTACCGAAGTGGGTTGTTATTGGACCAATCGTTAAGGTCAAAGCAAACAATTGCGTTACTTGTTATAGATATAGATGACTTTAAAATAATTAACGATACTTTTGGTCATTTAGAAGGTGACCGAGTTTTAAAAGAGCTTGGGCAAGTACTTAAAAACTTTGGTCGTCAAACAGATTTAATCTCGCGCTATGGCGGGGAAGAGTTTTTAATAATGCTCCCCGACACTGATAAAAAAGGTGCTGTGCTATTTTGTAATAGGCTGCATACACTTATTGCTACGGTTTTAGTGAATGACAACCCTGTTACTGTGAGTATTGGTTTGACTATAAGTAACAATACTAAGTCATTCCTTGATTTATTTACACAAGCCGATAATGCAGTGTATGAAGCCAAAGCACGTGGTAAAAATAGAACGCAGCTATATGGCGACAAGGGTCACCTTTAATAGCTACTTTAGTTGTCGCACGTATTCTTAATAAGTGAATTGCTGGGTTGCCAAATCCGATCCCATATTTTATCAATATCATTAAAGCTCGGTCTTTGGCTAAACTTTTCAAAACTAGCAACACTTACTCCGTTTGAGTTTATTTCACCCACTTTAAAATTAAAGACATACTGGCATTCCATCCCCATACGCAAATCCGAAAGCACCACGTTATTTTGTTGTTCATGTACTGAATAAAACCCTTTGGTAAACCATTGCAATCGTTTTACTCCCCATTCATTTTTAATGTCATTTAATAACGCAGGGGTTGTGTTGTAAGCGTGTAAAGTGACTTCACTTGGTTTATCGAATACAGATGCATAGCCTTCATAATATTGCCCATCAGACATAGCAACAAAACGCCACAGTAATGTAGTAAGTGGGGCTGGCGTACTTATATAACGATCAACTGCTATATTTTGTGCACTAAGTGCAGTTTGTGCTTTACCGTCAATTATGACTTTTAAAATGAGTGATGAGCATAAATACAGTGAGCTTATTCCAAGCGCGATACTATTTATTTTGTAAGCGGTGTGTGATGATACTTTAGGAAATAACGTGCACACCACCCCTAACAGTAATGGAAGTGTATAGAGGGGGTCTATAATAAACATATTTGATAACGCAAACGGATGCTCGGTAAATGGCCACATTAGTTGCGTACCATATACCGTAAAACTATCCAGTAATGCGTGAGTTGATAAACACAAAAACACCAACCAAAACCATCTCATTTTATAGGTTTGCATGCCGGTATGTATTTTTAAGATAAGCCACACAATAAGTGGACTTATTAACAAGTGAATAAAAAAAGAGTGGCTAAAACCTCGATGATAAGTGAATGACTCTACATGCCCGCCATAAGGCAAAAACACATCTAAATCAGGTAAGGTACCAAGAGCCGCGCCCCACAACACGGCTTTATGGCCAATTTTATTTCCCAGAACGGCGTAGCCCACAGCGCTGCCTAACACCACCTGCGTTAACGAGTCCATATTATTCCTTATTGTTTATGATGTTGTTTATACTGAGAAACCATTAAAAAACGTCACTTATAGTTTAAGCTTAGGTTTTATAAAGTCTAAAAATGCCAAAATGCGCGACGACACGGCACTGTTTTTGTAATAAACAGCTTGTATGTCCTCACGATGGTTTGGCGTTTTAATACTCTTTGGTAAAACGGTTACTAACCGGCCTGTTTTTAGATCGTCGGTAACCATAAAATGCGAAAGTAATGCAATGCCTTGGTTTGCAATACAGAGTTGCCTAATTGTTTCGCCGCTACTGGCTGTGACCCCAAATGAGAGCTTTAAGGGGATGTTAAGTGGCCAATTATTGAGGCAAGGTGAGTCGGTAAAACCGATGAGTTTATGGTGGCTCAAATCGCTTGCTTGAGAGAGCTTTGGTGCCTTTTTTAAATATTCAGGGCTTGCAACTAAATGTAATTCGCTCGTGCCTAGTTTTCTAGCATGTAGGTTTGAATCTTTTAAATCACCAATACGTATAGCTAAATCAGTTTTATGTTCTAGTAAATCAATAATGCTGTCATGGGAGGTTATATCCAGTGTGATCTGCGGATATTGCTGAGTAAATTGCTCAATTAAAGGTACCAGTTGATGCAAAACAAATGGGCTTGCAGCATCTACCCTAAGTTTACCACTTGGAGATTGTTTTAAGAGTTTGATTGCTTCCTCACCTGTTTGCAAAGTATTTAAGCCGTCACGCGCATATTTAATAAAAGTATGGCCCTCTTCTGTAAGTTCTAATCTGCGTGTCGTTCTGTTTAATAAAGTGCACTGCAGTGCATTTTCAAGGCGAGATACAGCACGCGACACCTTAGCTACTTGTTGATCAAGTAAATTAGCTGCTGCTGAAAAGCTTCCGCTATCAACAACCGTAATAAAAATTTCTAAGTCTTCAGTTTTGGCATGTTGTGACATAAACCCCTCGATTACCTTTGCATTTACTACAAAAGTATTTTGTCATTATTGCTGTTTTTTGCAAACACATTTTTAGTCAAACTACACGCCTTAATAAATAATGAGGATAAAATTATGCCATTGGCTTTGTGGGCGCTTACCTTAAGCGCATTTGCAATAGGAACAACCGAGTTTGTAATAGTAGGCTTAGTGCCTACCATTGCGAACGACTTAGGTGTGAGCTTGCCTTCAGCAGGCTTGTTAGTGAGTTTGTATGCAGTAGGCGTGGCTATTGGCGCGCCCGTGTTAACAGCATTAACTGGGCGATGGAACCGTAAAATTGTATTAATAAGCTTAATGGGCTTATTTGTAGTAGGTAACTTACTTGCATGGCAAGCACCGAGTTATGAAACACTCATATTGGCTCGCATACTAACAGGCCTAGCTCACGGTGTGTTTTTTTCAATTGGCTCTATGATTGCCACAAGCTTAGTAAGTAAAGACAAAGAAGCCAGTGCTATCGCGATTATGTTTACAGGCCTTACGGTTGCACTTGTAACGGGTGTGCCGTTAGGTACTTGGATTGGCCAACACTTTGGTTGGCGTGCAACGTTTTTAGTGGTATCGCTGTTGGGTTTAATTGCTTTGCTAGGAAGCGCTATTTTAGTGCCTAAGAATTTAAAACAGTCTATCCCGGCGACGTTTAAAGAGCAGCTTCAGGTTATTGTTAAGCCGCGCTTATTGCTCGTATATTTAATGACAATTTTAGGATACGGCGGCACGTTCACTGCGTTTACTTACTTAGCACCTATTTTAGAGCAACAAACTGGCTTTGCCCCCTCGGCTATTAGTTTAATAATGCTGGTTTATGGTGCATCTGTAGCGGTAGGCAATATTTGGGGCGGAAAATTGGCTGATAAACGCGGCCCAATTAGCGCACTGAGTATTATATTTAGCGCGTTAACAATTATTTTATTGGCTTTTACCTTTACCATGGAATCAAAAGTAGCCGCAGTACTAACTATTTTAATATGGGGTGCATTTGCATTTGGTAACGTACCAGGATTGCAGCTTTATGTTGTAAAACAGGCACAAAAGCATACGCCTAACGCGGTAGATGTCGCATCGGGCTTAAACATAGCGGCGTTTAATATTGGTATAGCACTGGGCTCAATTATTGGTGGTAGTGTAGTGGAGGGCATGTCGCTTCAAGATACCGCTTGGATTGGCGCAGCAATATCCGCTTTAGCATTAATTGTAACCCGTTACAGTGGCATGCTTGATAAGCGGGAAATTCAGCGCGTATAAAGTGTAAGCTGTTAAGGTTGAAACTTAAATTAATGGCCTCATTACCTGTATTGAGGTCATAGATTTTTAAGTGACGACACAAAAGAAGTAAAAGGTGTATTTTGTAAAGCTTTAAAAGAGCTTGTTTTTAACCGATTATTTTATAAGGATAGAGCCATGACACAACGTGTAATTGAAATGCCAGATTTAGGTATGGGAACATTCCGTTTAGAAGGCGACACCGCCTACAATTCAGTAAAAATGGCGTTAGAAGTAGGATTTCGTCATATCGATACAGCGCAAATTTATGGTAACGAAGATCAAGTAGGCCAAGCCATAAAAGACAGCAACATCCCGCGTAGCGAAATATTTTTAACCACTAAGGTGTGGAACAATAAGCTCAATAAAACCGACTTTATTGCCAGTGTAAAAAAATCGCTTGAAAAGCTACAGGTAGAGTCTGTTGATTTACTACTTATTCACTGGCCATCACCAGCAAATGATGAACCAATGAGCGAATACCTTACTGAACTTTTAAAAGCTAAACAGCTTGGTTTAACTAAACATATTGGTGTATCAAACTTCACTATTGCAAATTTAAACGAAGCAATGCAAACGCTCGACTCGCGTGAAATTTTTACCAATCAGGTTGAGGTTCACCCATACTTAACTAATACTAAATTGCGCGCATTTTGTGCTCAACACGATATACACGTAACAGCGTATATGCCATTTGTAGTAGGCAAAGTACTTAAAGATGAAACGATTATTGATATTGCCAATAAGTATAATGCGTCGCCAGCGCAAGTGGTTATTGCATGGGTAAACGCCAATGGCATGACAACGATCCCCTCATCTACTAAGCGTAAAAACTTAGAAGATAACTTTAACGATCATGTTAAATTAGATGATGAGGACATTGCCCGTATTGATGGCCTTGATTGCGGCGACCGCCAAGCGACGCCAGATTTTGCGCCGCAGTGGGATCAGTAATAAAATACGTCACACGTTATTAGGTGCAGAAAAACTGCACCTTTATTTTAAAAGGACTCAGTATGTTAACTGTAATTGCCACTATTTCGAGTGAAAATATGGATGCAGATGTTGTATTAACCGCACTCGAAAACCTGCAAAAGTACTCGCGCCAAGAAGTAGGCTGCCTGCGTTATGAGCTATCGGTTAAAGGTGATGCGCAGCAAACAACTTATTTAGTGAGTGAGCAGTGGGCATCTGATGAGCATTTTGAAGCACATAAAAATGAGCCGCATTTTAAAGCCTTTGGCACACAAGTGACGGGCCTAGTAACCAGCAGTAATATTGATGTATATAAATCAATTGGCTAGGCATAACTAATTGATCCAATGAATTTAAACGGCGGCGTAAATCTACACCGCCTTTTAAAGTTTTATATTCCCTTGCTAAGGTTTAGCTTTACTATTTTTTATTTTATGGATAAGTCGTACTTTAAAATAAGCGCATCTATATAGCGAGCGCGTAGGGTTTGCTGTTTTTCGTGATCGGCCCCGTGGCCTAGTGCTTTGTTTAATAGTTTCATAGCGGGGTGTAGTTGTGTACGCTCTTGTTGATTTAAGGTTGCTTTAGTGCGCAGCTCAGTGATGTCGTCTACCAATAGGCGGCCAATATCTACACATACTATTTCATCAATTAACCCGTTTTGTGTAAGCACACCATATTTACTACATAAAAACTGCTGCCATACTTGTTGTAGGTGTTCTTCTATTTCACAACCGAACAATTCTTCGTTAAAGGTAAAGCCCTGCTGAGCAAGTTTAGTAAGGCTTGCCGTGTATTGCTGTGCAAAATAATTAAAGGCATTACTTGATGATTCAATTTTTTGTTTAATTAGCCCTTGCCCCCAATTTACACAACCGCGCGGGTAATAGTCATCGTACTCTTCACACTCATACAATCCAGAATACGAACTGCAACTTAGTTGACTTTTTATGCAATAGCTTGGTTTAGGAAATACGCTGTGTTGCTGCCATGTATCTAGCTGCTCGGCGTCAATATTTAAAGCATGGCAAAGCTCATCAGTATTATAAAAATGAGTGGCTAAGTAGTTAGATAAACGCATAAAGGCTCGCTTAAAGTTAAAAATATAAACACTGTTTAAATGTACAGTGTTTATATTTTGTATTATCAAACTAAATAACACAAGCCATTTTACGTTTATTATTAGCTTAAGCCTGCAAAAATGCGTGCAAGTATGTTACAAATAGCGCAAGTTTTATAAATAATGAATTTTTATGCGCACCCTAGAACAAATTAAACAAGCAAGCTTAATTACCGCTATTAAAACCCCATACCTAGCCAATGGTGAAATAGACCTAGCAAAGTACGACGAACTCGTTGAAATACAAATAGCAGCGGGAGTAGATGGCATTGTGGTTGGTGGTACAACCGGCGAAGGCCAGTTAATGAACTGGGAAGAGCATTTAATGCTTATTGCGCACAGTGCAAACAAGTATGGCAATCAGCTACTGATTGTAGGTAATACAGGTAGTAACAATACACGTGAAGCAATAAAAGCCACTAAATACGGCTTTGCCAGTGGTATGCATGCAGCGCTGCAAATTAATCCATATTATGGCCGTACGTCTATTGCCGGTGTAAAAGAGCACTTTAAACGCGTGCTCGATATAGGCCCTGCGTTTATTTACAACGTAGCAGGGCGCACAGGGCAAGATTTAACGCCTGATATTATTGAGCCATTAGCACAGCATCCTAACCTAATTGGTATAAAAGAATGTGGCGGCAATGAACGTATTGCCCACTACGAGCAGCAAGGTATTGCATGTTGGTCTGGTAACGATGACGAAGCACACGATGCGCGCCATGTACACAAAGCACACGGTGTTATTTCGGTTACCTCTAATCTTATTCCTGGGTTGTTCCGCCAATTAATGGATACTAAAAATGATTCGTTAAATACCGCATTACAACCTTTAATGAACTGGCTGTTCTGCGAGCCAAACCCGATTGCAATTAACACCGCAATGATGATGACAGGCGCAGTAAATCCCGTATTTAGATTACCGTATTTGCCTTTAAATGAAGAGCAGCAACAAATAGGGTTGCCACTTATTAATCAGTTAAATGAAGCCGATGTAGTTGGTGGCAAGGCTAGTTTACTTAACAGCGATGAAGTATTAACTCTTTCTTAATTAAGGTATGAGGCTAAAAGTGAAGCGTAAATAATTTCACTTTTGGCCTTTTTTATTGCCAGTAATAATTTAATTTAAGTTTCCAGCTTGTTAGGTTTGAATGTTTGTAACTAACGCGAATGTCAAAATTTTGATTTATAGGAATTGATATTTCAGCTTGAGTTGATGACTTCTCATCATTTCCTAATATAAATTGTTCGTGAGAAGTTCTTAATTTAATATCTGAGTATAGTGTTGTTATTAGACCTAGTTCTAACGATGAGTCATAAATATTGTCTGTAGCAGCAAGATCTCCAATATACCCGTTAGCAAGCGTAAAGAGCAGGGTTTTATTATTATTGGTCAGATAAGATTTACCTATTCCACCCATTACAAACGTGTTTGTGCAGCTTTGGCAAAGTGTATTCTGCCTTTCAAAACCAGCATTGATTTTCCATGAAAGGTTATTTTCTTTTGGCCATTTAACATAGGCTGGTGAAAATGACTCTAAATCCAGTAAGTGCAGTTTATCTAGATACAAATTAGAGTTTAAGATTGAGACTTCAGTATCAACCATTTCTAAATTGGAAAACGCAATGCGAGCAACATCTGACGCTAAAGAGTCGAAATAACTGAGTCTAAATCCCAAACCAAAGTTGTGTTGTTTGTTTACCTGGGTTGAAGAAACAGACATATTTGATGGTTTTTGTCCTTTGTGAGGCGCTTGCTGGGTATATGATGAAACGTGCACTTCATTGCCAATTGGGAGCGTTAAACGCGTTTTAATAAGTGCTTTTTTTAAGCTTTTAATATGGTCAATATTGTGTTTTTTTATTTGCTGTAATTGGGCTAGCTCAAATAATGTTTCAATAATTCGCTTTTTACTTTTTATATTGAGTGAGATGAAATCATCTTGCTCAAGAAAGTCAGGTGTTTTGTATATTTGCTCTGCAATGGTTGATTCGTTGCTAGTCAGCTTTTTCATATACTCAATAAAAACAGTACTTCGAGATGGCGTAAAGCGTACCTCTTGAACCAGCTTTTTATTGTTATAAGTAGCCTGATTTAACTTTGAAAAAACAGTTGTCGGGATCATCCATGGCGAGCTGTTATTTGTTAACTGCTCTCCTATAACAAGTTCTATTAGTTGCGCAATATGAAACGCGCAGTTTTCATCAGCAAAATAGTAATCGAATTGCGCACCGAGTATTTCCCATAAATGATTAGCAATAAACTTTGTATCGTCATTTTTTAAGGCAAGCTTATATTCCCAAAGATCTCTGAGTTCTATTTCACCGTAATTATGTTGATGACGGTAAAATAATTGATCCGAAAACCCTGCTTTATAACCGCCAAACAAGCCTTTTGTTATATAAACTAGACCATTTTCGTTATCCGGTACATGAGCACCATAATTTATGCTGTAATCGAGTAATTTATTATTTTTGGCCGATGACCGATTTAGTTTTAACAACAAATGCCCATAAAGTGATGCCGGATTACTCATATAACCAGATGCAAATATTAGGCTTATAGAATGTATAGGTTGCGCATCTCGCCATTGTTCTAGTTCAATACAGGAGGACTTAGGCTGCGTAAATGTTAACCCTTGTTTTTGTAGCCAGGTGTATCGTGCAGGATATTTACATTGTGTTAGTGGGTCTTTGTTAAAGCTTTGCACTGTTGCTTTTAGCTCTTCAAAAGGGCTTGTTGCTCCGCGAGAAGATATAAAAAATGATGTGTTTGTAATATAGCTTTCATTAAACGCTGGTTTTTTGTAATGGCCTAAACTTAACCACGTGGGATGTTGAGCTAATTGTTTTAATGTTGCAGATGCTTGAAGATTAAACGAAGCAATAAAAAAGATAAAAATTATAAAAGAATAAATTTTCATAAATACCCAACGGGCTTGGGGTAGAAAAGGCTAAAAGGGCTAAAATTAGCCCTTTTATATATTATATTGCAGAACAGTTAGCTGAGAACTGGCTAGCAATATTGCTTTCAACAAGTGTATAAAGAGCCTGAGCATCGTTTACAGATGTTTGAGCAAAATCATTACGTATCGTTGAGATCATTTGAGAATGAGCTGAGCTATCACACCCACGTACATTTAGCATTGCTGAGATGTACTCCCCTTCACCTTGTGCAATTTCTTGCTCTAGGATTGGGAATGTTTGTTTTATAAATTGTGCAGTTTTAACGTTTGCACCTTTACAGCTTTCTACAGATGAAACATTTGAAGAAACAGCAGTTGTTCCTAAATCCCAAATAACATTTGAGATAGCAGCGGCTGTGCCATTATCAGGAAAAACCATTGCACCAATACCACATTGCTGCCATGGGTTAACATCTGCTTGCGCTGGTGTTACTACGAAAGCGCTTGCTAATACTGCTGCAGCTAAACATCTTTTTATCATTATTAAATCCTTATTTATATGTCCCTTAAATGGGGCTTGAATTCTATACATAAGAAAGCTTAAGAACAATAACCCGTTTTAAAAAAATTAATAATAAGTATATTTTGTAAATTTTATGGGGTAAATATTTTCGATAAGTGGGGCTCTGAACACTTTATGAGAGAAACTATTGATTTATTGGTAAGCAATTTTAATAAAACAAAATATTTAAATAGTAATATTGTTTAAAACTAACTGTCGGCTCATTTTTGCTGTATAATTTGCGACCCTTGATAATGTGGCCGTAGGTTATACAGCATGAATTTTAAATCTTTTAGTTTCGCACCTGAAATCATCCAGGCATTAGACGAACTTAACTATCACACTCTTACGCCCATTCAGCGCGCAGCTATTCCAGCTGTTCGTAAAGGTAAAGACGTTTTAGCCAGTGCACAAACTGGTACCGGCAAAACTGCCGCGTTTGCTTTACCTGTTATTCAAAAATTAATTGAGTCAGACTTAAGTACAACCAACGCACCTAGTGCACTGGTATTAGCGCCTACACGCGAATTAGCAGAGCAAATAGCCAATAACTGCAAAGAGTATGCAAAGCATACCTCGCTAAAAGTAGTGAGTTTATTTGGTGGGGTGAATACTACAGGTCAAGAAAACGCATTAAAAGCAGGTGTTGATATTGTTGTGGCAACTCCGGGCCGTTTATTAGATCACATTCGCCTAGGTAACTTAAGCTTAGCGAATGTAAAGCATTTAGTATTAGATGAAGCTGACCGCATGCTTGATATGGGCTTTATCACAGACATGCAAACTGTGATAAAAAGCTGTGCAGATGATCGTCAAATTTTATTGTTTTCGGCTACATTCCCAGCTGCGATTAAACAGTTTGCCTCTAAAGTACTTAAGCAACCAGAAATTGTACGTGTTGACCAAACTAACAGTACAGCAAGTACCGTTCAGCACGTTGTGTACCCAGTCGAAGAGCGCCGTAAGCAAGAACTTCTTTCAGAGCTGATTGGTAAAAAGAACTGGCAACAAGTACTTGTGTTTGTAAATATGAAAGACACCGCGGACGAGCTAGTTAAAGAACTTAACCTTGATGGTATTCCTGCAACAGTTTGCCATGGCGATAAGTCACAAGGTAACCGACGCCGAGCTTTACGTGAATTTAAAGAAGGTAAAGTGCGTGTGCTAGTGGCCACTGAAGTTGCCGCCCGAGGTATTGATATTGATGGATTACCCCGTGTAATTAATATTGATTTACCTTGGCTTGCTGAAGATTACGTTCACCGTATTGGTCGTACAGGCCGAGCTGGTAACCAAGGTCAGGCAATATCGTTTGTAAGCCGTGAAGAAGAAAATACACTATTTGAAATAGAAACATTAATTGGTCAAAAAATTAAGCGTATTTATCTCGAAGGCTATGAAGTAAGTAACCGTGAAGTACTTATTGATAAGATAGGTAAAAAACCCGCTCATTTACGCCGTACTCGTTCTAATAAACTATCAGGACAGGCAACGGGTGAAGCTCGCGCAGTAAACCGTTCGCGTATATCTAACGTGCGTAAAAGCTTAAAAGGTGCAAAGCTGTCACTTAAGAAATAACAGCTAATATAAGAATTAAAAAAAACCTGAGTTTACTCAGGTTTTTTTATGGTCGAAATAAAAGCTTCGTCGATTATTTGAGCATGTTGATAGGCTGCCTGTTGCTGGTTTTTATTTGCAATAATAGACAATCCAACGGGTAAACCACTTACCTTACCAACGGGAAGGGTAATATGAGTTGTGCCGGCAATTGCTGATAAAGAGCTACTACTGCCTTTAAAGTTATCACCATTTACCAAGTCTGTTTTCCACGCAGGCGATGTGGTTGGAGCAATGACTACATCCACATTATTATTTTTGTATAAATTAGTAATGGCGGCGGTGGCTAATGTGCGGTAACGCTGTTTAGTTTTTTGGTATTTGTCTGTTTGCGTTAAGTCGATAGCGTTGGCTTGTATTAAAATGTCTTGCCCAAAATGGGGCATTTCAGCTGCCTTATTTTGTTTATTAAAATCAATCAGTGCACTTAAACTTTTTACCTTCACTTGGGCAGCAGTATTTACTAAGTAATGGTTTATTTCCTTTTTAAAGTCGTAAAGCAATACATAATATTCATCGACAAATAGCGTAGTTAAATCATCTGTTATATCAATATTAATTACTTTATGACCAGCCTGTTGGAGAGCTGAAAGTTGATTTTGGTATAAACGCTGTGTTTCTACTGTAAATTTATCACTTGGTAGTGCACCAATAACTAATGATGACTTTTTAGCATCTGGCAATGCTTGTAATTGAAAACTATGCGTTGAGGTATCAAGCGTATCGCGACCTTGTATAAGTGATAATACAAGGCGGGCATCTTTTAATGAGTGTGCCATTGGACCAACACTGTCTTGGCTACTTGAAAGTGGCACCACACCAGAGCGCGATACTTGGCCCATGCTTGGTTTTATCGCATAAACACCGTTCACTGAAGCTGGGCAAGTAATAGAGCCATCGGTTTCTGTGCCAAGGGCTACAGGGGCAAAGTTAAGTGCGATGGCAACAGCAGATCCTGAGCTCGAACCACAAGGATTACGAGTTATGTCATGCGCATTGTGTGTTTGCCCCCCAACGGCACTCCATCCTGATGATGAGTAAGACGACCGAAAATTAGCCCACTCACTTAAATTAGTTTTACCTAAAATAATGGCGCCAGCATTACGCAACTGCTTAACCACAAAGGCATCATTGTTAGTAATATTATTTTTAAGTGCTAACGAGCCTGCTGTTGTTGGTAATGAGCCTTTGGTTTCTATGTTATCTTTTAAAAGTACCGGTATTCCATGAAGAGGCCCAGCCCACAGCCCTTTAGCACTAAGCTCATCAATTTTTTTAGCTTGCGCAATAGCACTAGGCTCAATATTAATGACCGCATTGAATTGAGGGTTAAGTTTATTAATACGATTAATATAGTGTTGGGTAAGTTGCTGGGCACTAATTGTATTATTTTTAAACGCCGAGTGAATTTCATCTATTGTTTTTAGTTCGTATGCTGAAGTGTTTAAAGCAATAACACAGGTTAATAATCCTAGTAATGTTTTTATCATAAAAAGCACGCAAATAGTTGTTTGGTTACTTTTAACACAAAAAAGCCCCACAATGTGAGGCTTTACGATAATTAACTAAATATAGCGTTTAAGTGTTTTCAAGCATTGATAGCGCAACAGCTTCGGCTGCTTTTATGCCATCAATACCCGCTGATAATATACCGCCAGCGTAGCCTGCGCCTTCACCTGCAGGGTAAAGCCCTTTAGTATTAATGCTTTGATAGCTTCTGTCGCGCTTTATACTAATGGGTGATGACGTGCGTGTTTCTACACCCGTTAGTAATCCGTCATTAGTAGAAAACCCGCGTATTTGTTTGTTGAAAGCAGGGATAGCCTCACGAAGCGCTTCAATTGCAAAAGCAGGCAATACATTACTGAGATCTGTTAACTTAATCCCGGGCGTATATGAAGGCTTTACATCGCCCAAATCAGCAGAAGATTTTCCTTTTAAAAAGTCGCCGATAAGCTGGGCTGGTGCATCGTAGTTTTCGCCGCCTAACTTGTAAGCTTGCTCTTCTAATTTGCGCTGCAAATCAATACCCGCAAGAGGGTGACCTGGGAAATCTTTTTCAGGTGAAATACCTACAACAATAGCACTATTTGCATTGCGCTCACTGCGTGAATACTGGCTCATTCCATTGGTTACAACACGGCCTTCTTCAGATGTTGCAGCAACTACAGTGCCACCAGGGCACATGCAAAAACTATATACAGTGCGACCGTTATTGCAATGGTGCACAAGTTTATAATCGGCAGAGCCTAAAATTGGGTTTCCGGCATTTGGCCCAAAACGACACTCGTCAATCATTGATTGTTTGTGCTCAATTCTAAATCCCACTGAAAATGGTTTGGCCTCAATATATATCCCTTTGTCATGAATCATCTTAAAGGTATCGCGTGCGCTGTGTCCAACAGCAAGAACAACGTGACGTGTTTCAATATGTTCACCGTTAGACAGGGTAAGGCCTGTTACTTGGCCGTCGTCTAAGTGGATATCGTCTACACGCGTGCTAAAACGAATTTCTCCGCCAAGTTCTATAATACGAGCGCGCATTTTTTCAATCATAGTGACGAGTTTAAAAGTACCAATATGAGGTTTGCTTACATACAAAATTTCTTCAGGTGCGCCGGCTTCAACAAATTCAGTAATAACTTTTCGTCCATAATGTTTTGGATCTTTTACTTGGCTGTATAATTTTCCATCTGAGAATGTACCCGCGCCGCCTTCACCAAACTGTACATTTGATTCGGTGTTTAGTGCTTTTTTACGCCAAAACCCAAAGGTGTCTTTGGTACGCTCTCGTACTTCTTTGCCACGCTCAACAATAATTGGGTTAAAGCCCATTTGGGCAAGCACTAGGCCTGCAAACAAACCGCATGGACCAAATCCGATAACGACAGGGCGCTCGGTGATATTTTCGTTTGCTTGCGCTACAAATTTATAAGATGTGTCGGGCGCTGTTTTTACATGTTGATCTTTTGCAAATGTGGCTAAAAGCTCAGCTTCGTTATCAACTTCTATATCAAGGGTGTAAATGAGTAATATGGCTGTTTTTTTACGAGCATCGTAACCGCGTTTAAATACGTTATAACTGTGTAATTGTGCAGGTTGTATTTTTAGTTTGTTGATAATGGCTTGGCCAATGGCATTTTCATCATGATCAAGTGGCAATTTTATTTCAGTTAAACGTATCATTATTATCTCTATCTGGTGTCTTAGCGGGTGTTTCTCCGCTCACAATAAGAAAGTGTAGGGCACGAATTGGCTTTACATTAAGGGCGCACATACTACGTTAAATTGGCAAAATATGGCAGTTATTTATTGTGTTTTTGAGGTGAAAGGGTATGATCGCCCACTGTTAAATTAGCTTTATGGTACAAAAATATTATGGCGTTTGTAGTTACCGAAAATTGCATAAAATGTAAGTACACCGATTGCGTATCAGTGTGTCCTGCGGATGCATTTTTTGAAGGCCCTAATTTTTTAGCTATTAGCCCGATTGACTGTATTGATTGTGGTCTATGTGTTCCAGAGTGCCCAGCAGAAGCAATTTATCAAGAAGATGAACTACCTGAATCTCAAAAAGAATTTACCGAACTCAATGCAGAACTTGCTCTTATTTGGCCTCGTATTACACAGGTAAAAACAGCCCCTAAAGATGCTGACACATGGAACGGTGTTGAAAATAAGCTAAAGCTACTTGATACCTAAGAATAGAACAAATAATCCTTTATTATTAATTAGTTAATATTTTGCGAAATTATGTTTGCAAGGTATTAACAAATGTACCCGCTTAAATTACACTCCGGTTTAGAAATTACTCATATTGAGTAAAGTTGTTTTAAATGGATGTTTATGCAGTACTTTATAACTATAAAAAAACCACTCACGTTTTTACTTTTATCGTTTTTCCTACTAGTTAATAGCTACAGTGTATTTGCTAAAAAAGAGCAGGTATCGCTGGCTCGAATAAATCAAAATATCAGTGTTGATGGCGTACTAGATGAAGCGCATTGGCAAAAAGCGACCTATGTCCCTTTGCTTGTTCAAGATGAGCCTAATGAAAGAGGTACCCCTCCTGTAAAAACCGATGCGTACATGTATGAAGATGGCACAAATTTGTATGTTGGTTTTATTGCTTACGATCCTGACCCAGATCAAATACGCGCTTCACTTCGTGACCGAGATACCCTTTGGCAAGACGATACTGTAATACTTGTAATAGACACCTTTAATGATGAACGCTCAGGCTATGAGTTTTTTGTTAATCCGTTAGGCGCACAAGGCGATTTACGCATGAGCGATACTGATGGTTGGCAGTCAGATCCATCGTGGAATGCAATTTGGGATAGCGCTGGCAAAATTACCGATGAAGGCTATATAGTTGAAATGCGTATTCCTTTTAAAGCACTGCGCTTTCCAGAAAATAAAAAAGATTTAACGTGGGGGTTTTTATTAATGAGAAACTACCCTAGGGATGTACTTTATCAAATATCCAATATGGGGTTTGACCGCGATGTTAAATGTAGCTTGTGTCAGTTTGATAAGTTAACGGGCTTGAGCGAATTAGCATCAAGTAAAAATGTTCAACTTACCCCAACGCTCACAGCACTTCGCCACGATGATAAAGCCCAACTCCCTGGTGACTGGGAGAACGGTAGCATAGACACTGAGGCCGGTTTAGATTTACGCTGGGGAATAACAAAAGACGCGGTGTTAAATGCGACTATTAACCCTGACTTTTCGCAGGTAGAGACTGATTCTCTTGAGCTTGACGTGAACACAACGTACTCAATCTATTATGCAGAGAAAAGACCTTTCTTTTTAGATGGTGCCTCTTACTTTAAAAGTAGCTTGTTTGAGCTTTTATACACTCGAACCATTGCAGAGCCGACGTTAGGGGCAAAGCTAACTGGTAAAACCGATGGGCACAGCTATGCACTTATGCTAGCTGATGACGAAAACAGTAATATCCTATTACCAACAAACCAAGGTTCTGGTTTTGCCTCACTGAATGAGAAAACACAGGCAGCAGTCGGTCGTTATCAATATGATTTAGGTGAACAAGGAACGTTGGGCGTATCAAGTACACACCGACAAAGTAATAATTATCGTAATACGGTGTTATCAGTTGATGGCAGTTATTGGTTTAATCAGTCAGATACATTGCTTTATCAAGTTTCGTCAGCTGATACGCGAAACTCTGACTTTTTAGTTGATAACTATGGTCTCTCTAAAACACAATCAGATCAGGCATATGCAATTGAATTAACTCGTGACAAGCGAGACTATAAACTTTTCACATCTTATGAAAATATTGGCGAGGATTATCGCACCGATTTAGGATACCAAGCCAAGGTCGATTATGAAAAAGTGCTGATTGGTGGCGGCCAAACGTGGTATCGAGATGAGTTGGATTTAATTACGTCATGGTCTTATGAAGCTGATTGGGATAAAACCTGGGCGCAAAGTGGTGACTTGCTTGAAGAAGAATATGAAGGCTTTTTAAGTTTTAAGGGGCAAAAGCAGTCTTTATTTAATATTGGCTTTATTCATCGTAAAGAGAGTTATTACGATGAGTTTTACAATCAAAATATAGGTTACCTTTATACTTCACTTAAGCCCACTAAAGACTTGAATCTATCGTTTTATTTAGAATATGCAAGCCGTATTGACTATACAAATCTTGAGCTTGGCGATGTAATTAATACACAAACTCAAGCAGTGTGGGATATAAACGATCATTGGCAAGTGGATATAAGACACAGTTACAGCAAGTTAGATAACCCACGGGATGATCGCGTTTATACAGCAAATTTGGTCGACTTTAGACTGCATTATAAATTTAACATGCGATCAATGTTAAAACTGATTTTACAAGTTGAAGATATAGACAGAAACAAAGAGGCTTACTTTTATCAAGTAAGCCAAACAAATAAAGACTATGGTAGCCAACTGGTTTATTCGTATAAGATTAACGCACAAACTTTATTTTATTTAGGTTACTCAGATAGAGGGTATCAGGACGATACACTCGAAAATATTGAGCGTGACCAACGCACCTTTTTCACAAAAGTGAGTTATGCATGGCAGATCTAACAAGGTAATGTAAATATGGGCTCATAACCAGGCGTCAAATAGAGTCTGCTTATGGGTGCACATTTAAGTTTTATATTTTAGCCTCACTTAAAACCTAAACTCCTCGCTCTTTTTCAGTCATCGCTACACTTTTTTTCGCACAAAATATCGACATATATCAGATAAATAATTGCTTACAAATGAAAATAGGAGATATAATGAACATTTAGTTATTGAGGATCAGTATTGTTAGGGAATTTTTCATGAAAAAATTAAAGCATGTTGGATTAATTTCCTTACTCATTTTGCTATTTTGCTTTTACCTAAATACTGAATTGACGAGTCAGATAAGCCGCACCAATCTGTTCCAGTCTAATTTTAGCGTTAAAAAATTTGATATAAGCAGCACCAATTTAGATATTGCCCCTTGGTACAACCCAGTTCTGAGCGGCCATTATACAATTGACAGTGCTTCTCAAACATTACTCCTTGTTAAAACAACGGAACAATCTTTTATTGCGGCTGATGCCAATGTACTCATTTTGATGGTGCTAACGTCGCCTAAAAACATCATTATTTTTTTCTCTTGCATACTTTTGCTTGCTGTGTATATAAAAAAACAAAGCAGGAAACAAAACCATAAACATAAGTTAAGCCAACTTAATCAGCAGGCTAATAAACTTTTAGAGTCGTTTAATTTAGATATTGAACCTGCTCAAAACCCTAATGGTATTAGCAATTTAAGTAAATCTATTACCACCCTAAATATGCATGTAGCCAATTATGTAAAACAAACACAAACAAGCATATGCCAAGATAAATTAACCCAACTCATCGATAGACATGCCTACATTGAGCATATAGGTAGGCATATAAACCAAACAGGTCAAAAGAAATTAACCTGTGCATTATTATTCATTGATTTAGATGGGTTTAAGCAAGTTAACGACTCATTTGGGCATAGCTTTGGTGATGAGATACTTGTACAAGTGGCAACACGTTTGGCTAATGTTTTGCGTCACCATAAATTAAGTAATATAAACTCAGCTAATCAGCTTGAACAAAATTTATCGCGTTTAGGGGGGGATGAGTTTTCTATTTTTATTGAGTCGTTGGACGAAAGCGACAAGGTTGTCGACATAGCAAAACAAGTACTTAGTGAGCTTGAAAAAGATTTTGTGCTTGGCAATAAAATTGTAAAAATTAGTGCAAGCATTGGTATTGCTACTTATCCAGAAAGCGCATCTACACCACAAGCATTGTTGCAGTTAGCAGATGTAGCAATGTATCGAGCTAAAAGTGACGGCAAGGGTATTTTTAAAGTGTATTCCCCTGAAATGGGTAACAAAATGCGCCGGTATCATTATTTACTCGAAGAGCTTCGCTTAGCCATTGCATGTAAAGACTTTTATCTATCGTTTCAGCCCATCGTGCACGTAGAAGATTGCATGATTGACTATTTTGAAGCACTCACACGCTGGAACCACCCAGTTGAAGGCATGATTTCACCTGCTGAATTTATCCCTATTGCTGAAGAGTCAAATTTAATATTAGAGTTGGGTGATTGGATTATGCTTGAGTCATGCAGGCAAATGGCTGCCTGGCACAATGCAGGTATGCGTAAAGTAAAAATATCGGTAAATATTTCAGGTATTCAGTTAAAACACCGTGATATATATGATTGGATCACAAAAACACTCAAAAGTACGGGGTTACCTGCAACGTCTTTAATGCTTGAGGTGACAGAGTCTACCTTTATTCAGGCAAGTACTCGAATTATTGATGAGCTTAGTAAGCTAAGAGAAGACGGTGTGACTATTGCTATAGACGATTTTGGTACCGGATTTAGCTCTTTAAGCACCCTAGCAGATTTACCTATTGATGTTATTAAAATTGATCGCTCGTTTATAACTCAAGCCAATAAAAGTAAAAAATATAATGACATACTCAATACCATTAGTGAGTTAGGCCAGAGGTTGGGGCTAAAAATAGTAGCAGAAGGTGTGGAAGAAATTGCCCAATTTGAGCTTGTAAAAAAGTTAGGTGTGAGCTCAGTTCAAGGCTATTTAGTGAGTCGTCCAGAGTCTTCTATTAATGTTGGAAATAAAGTGTTACGTAATAATAACGCTAATTTATCTGCATCGGGTTCTAGTGCCTGGGAAATTACTAAATAAAAATGTGTTACTTGGGCGTTTACTGGACAATTTTTTAATTAAGACATAGTTTTAGTTACATAAATAATAAAAACGAGATGTTAAGGCTTAGATAACATGCATCGAAGCTCCCTAATCGAAGAAAACCTTAATGATACAGTAAGATTACTTTACGAGAACGCTTATTCAGGTTTACTCGTTTCTTTATTTGCGAGCGCCTGTATTGCTTTTAGTTTTAATAAAGGCGAGTTATTAAGTTATAACGATAAGCTAGCTTGGTGGCTTATTATGCTGTTTGTTTTGGGGATTCGTTTTTTAGATATCCGCACATTTTTAAAAATAGACAAACGTGCTACTCAATTTGACCTCCTAAAATTTTCATCAGGGGTTGTCATAACCGCTATTGTATGGTCCAGTTATGCTTTGTATTTTCACACTTCTTTCGAGCCTTTAGAAGCCACAAGTATCATAATTATATTATCTGCTTTAGGTGGTGGTTCTGCTAATGTGTTGTCTGCACATAAGCTGACCTGTTTTGCTTATGCATTTATCCTATTATTTCCTTACGCATTAGTGTTAATAATGTCTTCACATTATTACGAAAATGTACTTGGCTTTTTAGGTATAGGCTATGGCTCAATTAATTTATTAACTCTCAATAAAGCATCTGCATTTACACAGCAAGCAATACACTTAAAAAATCAAAACAGCGATTTACTTGAAAAAATGGAGTTAAGAGTTGACGCGCGTACTGAAGAAATAATGCATCTGTCAAATTCTGACTCTCTGACCCAATTATTAAATCGAAATGCATTTTTAAATGATGCAAAAAATCGAATTAAACATTATCCAGATCCACCTTTTGCGCTGCTTTTTATAGACCTAGATGGGTTTAAGAATATAAATGATGTGATGGGTCACAAGGTCGGTGATAACGTTTTAAAAAGAACAGCGAAACGTATTTCTGATGTGTGTGCTCATAATCAGCAAAAGTGCCGCTGGGGCGGCGATGAGTTTTTAATTTTAAGTGATTTTGTATGCAAAGAAAATACTTACAATTTTGCTAAAGAAATTATTGATGCAATTACACAGGATCATCCAGAAACAGAGCACGGCGCACGGGTAGGGGCGACCATAGGCATTGCACTTTACCCAGAGCATGGTAAAGACCTGGATAGCTTAATTTTAAATGCCGATATGGCAATGTATCACCAAAA
This sequence comes from Pseudoalteromonas sp. CR1, assembly GCF_019392235.1. Lineage (NCBI taxonomy): Bacteria > Pseudomonadati > Pseudomonadota > Gammaproteobacteria > Alteromonadales > Pseudoalteromonadaceae > Pseudoalteromonas > Pseudoalteromonas sp. CR1. Next base: position 39,707 of record NZ_JAHXRM010000005.1, read on the forward strand.
AAGAATGAATCGTGGGCAAATTAGTTTTTTTAGCGAGTCCCTTCGTTCTGAATTAGAAAGAAAGCGCCTACTTAGCGAAGAGCTTTTAACCGCGCTTGCCAATAATTGTTTTTCGTTGGTATACCAGCCCATTATTGACTCTAAAACACATGATATATACGCGATTGAGGCGCTCATTCGTTGGCAATTAAAAGGAGAAAACATACCTCCTGACGAATTTATACCAATTGCAGAGCAGTATGGGTTAATTTCAAAAATAGGCTTTTGGGTACTTGAAACGGCGTGCCGACAAGCACTTACTTTTCAACAACTCTCCCCAGATTTATCAGTCAGCATTAATGTATCTGTGATGCAGCTTAAAGAAATAGAGTTTGCCAAGAAGGTTAAGAATATTTTGGCGAATTTGAATTTTCCTGCCCATAAGCTTCATTTAGAAGTAACTGAATCTGTATTTGCAAACGATAAGCATACATTTTTGTATGTGGTTAAATCATTACAAGAACTGGGTGTAAGAATTTCAATAGATGACTTTGGTACAGGGTATTCTTCTTTATCGAGCATGCTTGATGTAGGTGTCGATATTGTAAAAGTGGATAAAAGTTTTGTTCAAGATGAGGATGAAAGAGGCTTAAGCATTGTTAACGCAGTAGTGCAAATGGCAAGTTCGCTTAATTTTAATGTTATTGCTGAAGGGGTTGAAACACCTTTGCAGTGTAAGAAGCTTACTCAACTAGGCGTATCGCATTTACAAGGGTATTACTTTTCAAGGCCGCTGACCTCAAGCGCATTAATTGAGTATTTAAATAATAAAAAAGCCTCATAAGGAGGCTTTTTGAGTATGACGAACCTGAGTTGTGGTTCGCCACGCTAATGTTCAAAGTTAAAATTAATTAATCTTTATAAATCAAATGTTCTTGAAATTGCTAGTACGATGCGCTCATCGGCGTAGTCGTAATCAAGGCTAGTATTCTCAGCGGCTACTTCAATACCAAAGCCTTCGTAACTGGTTTGATAAGCAAGACGGTAGTGACTGTACGATTTCTTTTGGTTTACATCCCACGCCCATTTTTCACCGTCAAGTGAATTAGAAATATCAAAACTTGCACGTATTGCATGATTTGGTGCAAGTTCATAAGTATGAGCAATCATTGAAACTACATGGCCCGCACTTGTTCCAAAATAATCCCAGCTGTACCAAAAATTAAGCTCTGTTTGGCCGTAATCACTGGCGTAACCAAATTTTGTGTAAACCTCAGGGTAATTTCCATCACTGTTATTACCTTGGTATGTGTAGTATGCAATACCGTAGTCAACACTAAACTTATCGTTTAATTGTACATAGCGACCAACGTATCCATCTAGTTCAAAATCGGTATCATCACCAAAGTCTACGTTTGACGCCCATACACCGGCATACACGCCATTATCAAAAGCATAATCCAAACTTGCTTGTAATGCAGGATCGTTATCTGTTTGGCTTACACCGTTAAACGTGTAATCTGATGCTGCTGTAATAGTTGTTGACCAGTCGGCAGCTGCCGTTGTTGATAAAAGAGCGAATGGCACTGCTACTGCAAGTTGTTTTAGTTTATTGTTCATTATAAATTCCTAGCTTTGTGTTTCAATTTTAGTGTAGTCAATTTTGTTTGCTTTTGGTGAGCTATCAATATTCTTAACTGTTTTAAACTTACTGTAGCCAATAAAGCCAGCACACAGGAAGAACAAGGCAATCACTAATGCACCTACCCACTGTATTTGTAAAAATTCTAGCTTAAACAATAATGTTAATAATGAAAGCGCAAGTATGTTTCCAATCATATACTTCGCTTTACCAAAGCGTTTTACAGTAATGTTTAAGTTGTCTGTGTATAAACGCACTAACGAGTCGAGTGAGTTAATTACAAACACAATACCTACAAATACCATGGCAAAGTTTTTAATGCCTTGCGTTGGAATACCCGCTTCGTGGTAGTGGTAAAGTACGCTAAACCAGATTGCAATTGGTATTGAAGGGAAAATTAACATAGCGCCTAGAACTTGGTAAGTTTTTAAACCGCCTACAAAACGAGAGGTAAACTGACCAATCATAATGCTCCAAGCAAACCACCAAAATAAGTAAAACTCATGGTAATCGTTAAGCGGTAAAACAAATTCATTTATGTTGGCAAAGTATGTGCCGATAGAGGCTAAGTTATCAGTGAATGCTGACATTTCACTGTCACCTAATACAAACGCACCTGCCCACATAAAGCCAATTAGTGCTATAAATAACCAAGTAGTAGCAATACTTAAAAATCGTACGTACTTAATGTCTGTACTTGAATATACGGCAAAACAAATTGCTGCAAATACAATTAAGTAAAACTCAGAAACAATACTTGAACCATCGCCAATTTCTGGCAAATACCATGGAAGGTTAGAAAGTAAGAGGTAAGCGGTAAAAGCACATGTACCAATAATAACTACGTTATTAATGAACTTTACCCAAGGTATTTCGAAAAATTTAACTTTAGGTTCTATTACACAGAAATAAAAGCACGTAAGAAAGTAAAATCCCCAGATTAAAAATCCCCAATAACCAAACTCAATGGCCAGTGGATTTGCAAACGCGTATTCTGGGCTTGCTTTTATGTCTGCATAACCTGCAAACTCAGTTAAAGGAAACATTATAAGGCCAACATCAAGGCCTGAGGTAAAGAGTATTGCGATAAAGGTAAGTGTTTTAACTGGTGTAACACCAACAACACGTACATTACCCCATTTTAATAAAATGATCGTAATTGCAAGTAGGGTAAAAATAATACCAGCATTAAGCCAAATGGTCATTGGTACCCTCCAATAGTGAGTTATTCATAAGCACTCCGTTTTTTATTGTTCAATCTTGCATTATTACAACATAACCAATTTATGTTGTTCGCCACTGCAAGGCTCATAGAGTTAGTCTGACGAGACTAACTCTATAAGTAGCTGATTAAATTTTTGCTGCACGCTGTGTTTCTTGCCAGTTTTGAGTCATAGCAACATCAGCATTTGCTTTTTGTAAAGCAACATTTCCTAAAATGATGTCTGCCGCTTTTTCTGCAACCATGATTGTAGGGGCATTAAGGTTACCGTTAGGTACTGTCGGAAATATTGACGAATCAACAACACGTAAACCTTCAATGCCGTGCACTTGGGTATTAGAGTTAACAACGGCCATTGCATCTTCACCCATTTTGCATGAGCAAGAAGGGTGGTAAGCGCTTTCTACGGCTTGGCGTACAAAAGCATCTATTTCTTCGTCTGTTTGAATATGTTTACCTGGTTGAATTTCTTCATCTCGGTAATCGTCAAAGGCACTTTGCTCAATAATGTCGCGAGTTAAACGCACACAGGCTCTAAAGCCTTCAATATCGTCTTTATGCTGTAAGTAATTAAACAAAATTTGTGGTGGCTGCTCAGGGTTAGCTGATTGAATAGTTACGCTGCCGCGGCTTTTTGGTTTGTTATGACCTACGTGAACTTGAAAACCATGACCTGCAAATGCACTACGGCCATCGTATCGCATAGCGGCTGGTAAAAAGTGATACTGAATATCAGGCCATTCAACACCGGGCTTTGAGCGAATAAATGCACACGACTCAAAGTGGTTAGTTGCGCCTAAGCCTTTTCGTGTAAAGAACCATTTAGCACCAATTAAGCCCTTAGAAATAAGGCCCAACTTGCCATTTAGTGTAATTGGTTGCTTACATTTGTATTGAAAGTAAAATTCAAGATGGTCTTGTAAGTTTTGACCCACACCCGGTAAGTGGTGTTTAACTGCAACGCCCGCTTTTTCAAGGGTGTCTTTATCGCCAATACCAGAGAGCTGTAATATATGCGGAGAGCCAATAGGGCCAGCACTTAAAACAACCTCTTTTGCCGCGTGAGCTGTTTGAACGTTACCTTTAACTTTGTACTCAATACCTGTGGCTTTTTTACCATCAAGAATCACTTTTTGAGCAAGTGCGCCGGTAATGACAGTTAAATTATTACGTGACTTTACAGGGTCTAAATATTCACGAGAAGCCGAGCTGCGCACACCGTTTTTAACGGTCATGTGCATTGGGCCAAAGCCTTCTTGCTGCGATGCGTTATAATCGTCTGTGCTAGCATAACCTGCTTCTACACCGGCTTTTATAAATGTGGTGTACAGCGGGTTTTGCATTTCGTTACCGTTATTAACGCCAAGTGGACCTTTACCACCTCGGTATGTGTTTTCACCAAGGTAAAAGCTTTCCGCTTTTTGAAAATACGGTAGACACGATTGGTAGTCCCAACCATTAGCACCGTGCTGTTGCCACTCATCAAAATCTTTTGCGTGGCCGCGTACGTAAACCATGCCATTAATCGATGATGAGCCACCGAGTACCTTACCGCGAGGGCAATGCATTTCACGGTTGTCTAAGTATGGCTCTGGCTGAGTGTGAAACTGCCAAGCATACTTGTCAGTATTCATAGGAATAGACAACGCCGTTGGCATTTTTATAAAAATACTTTTATCACTGCCGCCAGTTTCAAGCAGTAGCACTTTGTTGCTTGAATCTTCAGATAAGCGATTTGCTAAAACACAACCCGCAGAGCCTGCACCAACAATAATATAGTCGTAATGATTACTCATAGTTACCACCTTAAAACGGGCTTTCTATGTCGGCCATGCCCACATAAATAGACTTGGTTTGCGTGTAATGATCAAGTGTTTCTATTCCGTTTTCACGGCCTATACCTGATTGCTTATAACCACCCACAGGCATTTCAGCAGGTGAGTTACCATAGGCATTAATCCAACAAATACCCGCTTCTAATTGATGAATAACACGGTGTGCGCGTTTAATGTCGCTCGTAAATACGCCTGCAGCTAAGCCTAGATGAGTGCCATTGGCACGTGCAATAACATCGTCTTCGTCTTCAAAAACAAGTACGCTCATTACTGGGCCAAATATTTCTTCTTTAACGATAGTCATATCATCGTTGCAATCAATAAACACGGTAGGTGCAACAAAGTAGCCATTAGGGGCAGATTCTGGTGAAAGCGTTGTACCACCAGTTAAAAGCGTTGCGCCGTCTTCAATCCCTTTATTAACATAACTCATTACTAAGTCTTGGTGCTTTTTAGAGATAAGCGCACCAAAGTTAGTGTTTAAATCTTGCGGATCGCCAGCAATAATATTTTGCTCTGTACGCGTTTTAAGCTCATTAATAAATTGCTGATATATATTTTTATGAACATAAATACGTGTACAGTTAGTGCAAATTTCGCCTTGCGTATAAAAGTTACCTAGCATGGCTGCGCTTACTGCTTGCTCTATATTTGCATCATCAAATACAACAAGCGGCGATTTACCACCTAACTCCATTGTTACGTCTTTTAAGGTACCCGCAGCACTTGCTACTACTTTTTTACCTGTACCTACTTCACCAGTAAACGACACTTTGTCAATCTCACTGTGCGAGGTTAACCATTGGCCTACGTCACCTGCACCTTGTACAACGTTAAATACGCCAGCAGGTACACCTGCTTCAACAAATACTTCGGCCAGTTTAATAGCGCCTAGTGGTGTTTCTTCAGATGGTTTAAAAATAAATGCGTTGCCCGCAGCAAGGGCTGGGCCAGATTTCCAACATGCTATTTGTAGCGGGTAGTTCCATGCACCAATACCGGCACAAATTCCTAGTGGCTCTTTACGAGTGTAGTAAAAGTCTTCGCCCACCATTTGTTGTTGGCCAACTTGCGCCGGTGCTAGGCCTGCAAAGTATTCGATTACATCTGCACCGGTTTCTATATCAACACAGTTTGCCTCTTGCATTGGTTTACCGGTATCAAGCACTTCTATCAAGGCTAGTTCATCGTTGCGCTCGCGAAGTATTGCTACGGCTTTTAATAAAATACGGCTACGTTCAATAGGGGCCATTTTAGACCACTGTGCAAAACCTTGTTTTGCGCTTTCAATCGCTGCGTTTTGAACAAATTCATCGGCAACTTCAACACGGTAAATAACTTCACCTGTTGCAGGGTTAGTTACATCAAAAGTTTCACCGCTTTGGTTAGCAAGAAAATGGCCATTAATAAAGTTTTGATAGACTGGTGTGCTCACGCTAGGCTCCATATTGCTTGATGAGTGAATTTACATAGCTTTTTGCTAAAGTTTCACTGTGTTTAAACTGGTTTTTGTCTGATTTACTAAGTACTGCTCTTAACCATAGGCCATCAATCATAGCGGCGCTGAGTTCAGCAGCTTGTTTTGCTTGCTCAATAGGCATTAATTGCTTAAACGAAAATGCTAAATTACTTTGCAAGCGTGTACTGTTTACATTCTGCAGTCTGTGAAGTTCATCATCGTGCATTGATTGCGCCCAAAAGCTCAACCAAGTTTTGGTGGTATCACTGCGCTGTTGTACAAGCGCAAAGTTAGCTTCAACAATAAACATTAGGCGCTGTGTAGCGCTGGTGTTATGGCTAACTTTTTCAATAAGGTCTTTTTTAAGATTAGAAAGCAAATAGCGAACAGTTGCTTCTATTAACCCCTGCTTACCACCAAAGTAATGACTAATAATGCCTGACGATAACCCTGCATTTTTACTGATGCTGTTAATGGTGGTTGCTTGTAACCCACGCATCGCGACTGACTCAATTGTTGCGTCAATTAACTGTTGACGCCTGACCGGTTCCATTCCAACTTTAGGCATAATTTTTATTAATTGAACGTTCAATAAAGATAAGCTTAAGGTAATAGCTCTAACAATTCAAGGGCGAAGTAAATAGTCAGATACTAAAATGTAGATGAATTATTAATAAAACTAACAGAAGGGGTAGGGATGCTAGAGGTTGTAGTATTTGGTTAATTTATATTTAAAACAGTGACTTAAGTGATTGGCTTTAAATATTTGAAAGTGTAATTATTTCTTTACTCATTGTTCTTAAATAAAAGGTGAATAAAATTATTTGAGTGGTAATAATTAGAGTACTAATAGTATTTTTTTACAGCAAGTGAGCACAAACTCAACAATTACTTAGTGCACTAATAACTTAGGCAAGCAACTGCTCAAGATAAGTGTTGCTTATGTTTCTAAATAAGACACGACAAGATACTTAGCTCTGGCTAAGTATTACTAACCACGCTAATTTCAAACCTAATACACAAAAACCGCTTAGTATTAGTTACATGAATTGCAAATAAATTTTTTTTGTATAAACAAGGTTACTATTGTTGTTCGCCAACAACACCTTTGAATAAAAGAGGATAACGTCTCAAGCGATTTCCTATATAGTCGTCAGCTAATATTTGGTCACAGATAAAATTAACATCATCGCTTGCCTCAAAAACCCAATCAAAGCGCTCTATAGCAAGTAAAAACCCGCGTTTTAGATGGCGTTGGTCTCTGTACTGTTCAAGATTTTTTTGAATGATAGTGAGTTTTGATGGATCTGACTTAAGCGCAGCTATTACTTGGTTTATAAAGGCTTTGTTGAGCTTGCTGTCGCTGCGCTTTCTTACTTTTCGTGGATACATTAGTCTTCATTAGCAATGTTGTTTAATTTTTTTAAAAAATCATCTTTATGTTTATCGTGTTCGTAATCAAGATGATAGGTATTATGAAAGCCAAAGCGTAAAAGCACGCCACTACCTTGTAAATAAATTGTGTAACCATCAATATCTGAAAACGCTGTAACGCCTTGATAATGCTTACCTTCGTCGTTTATCTCTCCGCGCTTTTGAATTCGCTCATATACGGCAAGTATTTGTTTGTTGTCGAGTTCATTTTTCATATTTTGCACCTTTAATTTAGATTCAATACGTATTTGTTATGAGGGTCGATCAGCATAAAAACAACAGATAAAATTGATTGATAATGCTTTGCGATTTACTGTTTATAAATTATGCTCATGGTTCATTTTTTATCGAGCTTTCACCATGATAGACAAGGCGTTACTGCTTAAAACTCGTGAGTTATCAGATCAACTAATTGCACTTCAAACACCTATTCGAATTCTTGATGCAATAAATTGGGATAAACAGATCAAAGAAGAATTTTTTAGGCAAAAGTGTCAAAAAAACCCCCTTATAGATCGTGCATACTACCAACAGCGCGATTTAGGCTTTGTGCCTAGTGAGTTACGCCAGGCCTTTTCAACATTACACCGAAACATTATTAACCAGTTAGGTCAGTTAAACCCTATTTCTCAATATATGGGTAAAATGTGTGGCGAATATAAAACGGTATTAAGTATGTTGGAGTACCGGGGTACACCAGAATTTCACGATTTATCAGTCGAGCTTTTTGGTCATCCTAAAGATTTATTTCATGCGGGTGAGCCTTCACTCTCTGAGCTAGCGAATATGTTAGAGCAACCACTGCAAAATTTATTAATGGCTGACATTTTACCCGATGATCCTAAAAATATAGATGCTAGCGACGCGGTGCGAATTTTATCTGAGCAAGTTAATGCCAGTATGCCAGGCATAAATGTAGAGGTTATGTTGAGCGATGGGATTGTAAGCGACGCAGCAGCAGGTGCTAATAATATAAAGCTAAACCAAGATGTGAAATTCTCACAACGTGAATTAGATATATTAGAAGTACATGAAGGGTGGATTCATGTGGGCACGACTCAAAATGGTTTGGCCCAACCTTATTTAACGTGTTTGAGTAAGGGCACACCAAGCTCAACAGTGACACAAGAGGGGTTGGCCGTATTAACTGAAATTATTACCTTAAAATCTACCCCTAGGCGCTTATCGAAATTGGTTAATCGAATTCAAGCGGTCACCAAAGTAATTGATGGTGCTGAATTTGTTGATATATACCGAGATTACGTAGCTCAAGGAGTATCTAAAGACGATAGTTATACGTTAGCTCAGCGTGTATTTAGAGGCAGCACAGCAACAGGGTTACCGTTTACTAAAGACATTGCCTACATAAAAGGCTTTGTTTTGGTGTATAACTTAATACGTGTGGCAATTCAGTTAGGGCGCATCGATCAGTTACCGTTGTTATTAGTCGGTAAGTTGTCTATTGATGATTTTAGGTTAATTTCTCAGCTTCATGATTTAGGTGTGATTGAAAGCCCTAAGTTTGTTCCCCCGCATTTTAAAGATTTACGCGGGTTAGCAACATGGCTTAGTTTTGGGCGCTTTATAGGTGACTTATCGTTTGAGCAACTAGAAAACGACTATAAACCCTTGTTTTTATGATGTAGGTATTTTATCTGCATGCTTAAGTTAGTGAGCATAAAAAAAGCCCGTAAGGGCTTTTTTTGTTTTCATCAAATTATCGTGCGTTGGTGCTTTCAAATATTTTATCTGCAGACGCTGCAACAAAGCCTGTGTAAAGTTCACCATCAGCTTTAGGGTAACGTATTGCAAACTCATAAAAACAGCTAGGAATGCGCATGTCGTCGTCGCTAAAACTGACAGCGTATTCATCAGCCAGTGTTGATGATTGCTCTAGTAGCACCTCTGGCGAGCCTTTTACTTCACCGCCTGATGTATTAAGCGTAAAGCCGGCATCCTTAAGTGCTTGGTTAACATCGTGAATGTTATCAAACTTAGCAAGCGTATTAATGTTTACAGTGAAATGGTTAGCTCGGTATCCCCAAGCTGACATCCATGCAGCGTATTCACTCTCAGCAAGTAGTTGTTTGTAAGTATCTGTAGACACTTGCCAATGCGTACCTGAATATAGAAAATTATCAGCGGTAACGGCGCTCTCATCTATTTGCTCAACCATGTCAGTAACGATTGCTTGAAGTGCTGGTGAGCACTTTTCTACTAAAAGTTCAGAAATAAATACTTTAGGTTGCGATGGATCAGTATGTTCGTAGTGTTTAGCGTACAGTTTTTTTGCTTCAAAATGGTATTCACCACACTCTTTGTAACCTATTGCCAAAAAGTGCGCAGCTAACTTTTCAAGGTTTACTTTTTCAATATTGAATGTACGAAGTGCGATGTGGTCGTTAATAATATCGTTTTGCTGCGTTGAGCCTAACAGTGAATGAATCTTATCAGCCGACGGGGTTACTTCAACATAATTTTGCCAAAGATTTTCAAATAATGTGTTTACATCTGTATGCATGGTCAATCCTTAAATTTGGTTACTTTATTTATTCTATTATTAAGCCTGGTGCGAGGGTTTGCGGTAGGTTCACTTTATCTGATTCAACAGAAGCTACAGGGTATGCACAGTAATCAGCTGCGTAATACGCACTTGCTCTGTGGTTACCACTGGCGCCAATACCGCCAAATGGTGCGGCACTAGAAGCGCCAGTAATAGGGCGGTTCCAGTTAACAATACCTGCACGAATGCGTTTTAAAAAGTGTGCGTAATCATCTTCGTTGTCAGCTAGTAACCCGGCTGATAATCCAAAGCTGGTGTTGTTAGCTTCGGCAATGGCGCTATTAAATTCAGTATATCGGTATACCTTAATTAAAGGGCCAAAATGTTCCTCATCCGGCATATCTGTAATGTGTGTTACATCAATAATACCTGGGCTAACAAAGCCTGTTCCACCCTTTAAATGTTTCAATTCAACTAAAGAGGTAGCGCCTTTTTTAATAAGCTCATTTTGCGCAGAAACCATACCAAGGGCTGCTTTTTCACTTATCATTGCGCCCATAAATGGTTGCTCTGTTGCAAAGCTATCGTCAACCACAATATTTTTAGTCGCGCTAATAAGTTTTTCTAAAATGGCATCGCCATTGGCTGAATTTTCTATAAACACACGGCGAGCACAGGTACAGCGCTGACCTGAAGTGATAAAACCTGACTGGATAATATCGTGTACTGCAGCGCTTACATCGGCTACATTTTTAACTATTAATGGGTTATTACCGCCCATTTCAAGTGCCAAAATTTTACCCGGATGGCCAGCAAATTGTTTATGTAGTAAATGTCCGGTATTAGAGCTGCCGGTAAAAAATAGCCCATCAATGTCTTGATGAGAAGCAAGGGCTTTACCGGTTTCTATTTCACCTTGAACAAGGTTTATAACACCTGCAGGTAAACCTGCTTTTAACCAAAGTGATAATGTAAACTCAGCCACATGTGGTGTTAACTCAGAGGGCTTAAATACTACGGTGTTACCCGCTAAAATAGCCGGGACTATATGGCCGTTGGGTAAATGCCCCGGAAAGTTATACGGGCCAAAAATAGCAACAACACCGTGTGGCTTATGGCGTATAAACGCTTTTGCACCTGGCATTGGGTTTTCGGTTGTGCCTGTGCGCTCATTGTAGGCTTTAATTGAAATAGCCACTTTACCCGTCATTGCGCCCACTTCTGTGCGCGTTTCCCAAAGTGGCTTTCCTGTTTCTCGGGCTATAATAGTGGCAAATTCTTCGCTGTTTTCTTTTAATTGCTGTACGAAGTTTTCTAGTAGGGCAATTCGCGCCTCCAGCGGTGTATCGGCCCATGATAATTGTGCAGTTCTTGCTGCTTTAATAGCACTATTTACTTGATCTGCATTCGCGCCATTGCCTTGCCACACAGTTTCTCCGTTACTTGGGTTCACAGATGTAAATGCTGGGCCTTGGCCGCTGTGCCACTGGTTATTAATTAGTTGTGTGTTCATAAGTGTATTTACAGTCGAAAGAATCGGGCTGCATCTCCTTGACTTAAATTGAGGGCGTCAGCAACGTCTTGGCTGATCACCAATGTATGTTTGGCATGGTTGTAATGTGCATGCTGAGTAAATGTAGCTCTAAAACCACTCACTCCTTGATTGCATACAGCAAGTGTATCTGAGCTTTTTTCACTAATGTGCTCAAGCTCACCAATAGTAATTGGGCAAACTTGCGACTCTCTAACACTTCTAATATTACCTAGCTTTGCTTCTACAGTTGGGCCTGCATCAAAAAGGTCAACGTAACCTCTGTGTTCAAACCCTTCTTTTTCTAAAAGTTTTAAGGCTGGCTTAGTTTTTTCATGCACATGGCCTATGACTGCTTGAGCTTTTTTACTTAATAAGTTTACGTAAATAGGATACTTAGGCATGAGTTCACTAATAAACACTTTATCGCCAAGGCCGACTAAATGATCGGCTTGTGGAAATTCAATACTGAAAAAATGTTCTTGTAACCATTGCCAAAATGGTGAGTGGCCGTGTTCGTCACTCACACCGCGCATTTCAGCAATCACGGTATCGGCAAAACGTTCGCTGTGCTGGGCCATAAATAAAAAGCGTGAGCGTGATAAAAAGCGGCCAGTTAAACCTTTGCGATTGTTTTCCCGTAAAAACAACGTACATATTTCAGAGCAACCGGTGTAATCATTACACATGCTCAAAATATCTACCGTGTTGTAAACATTAAGCGTAGGGGAGTGATGAACCGTTTTACCCAAATGATAATGATACAAGGGCACTGTTAAGCCGACCGCCGCTTCAATTGCCGTTGTACCAATCACTTGACCGGTATCACTGTCCTCTAAGACAAATAAATAGCTTTCATCTATCGGCTTATTGATATTTTTAGCAAAGCTTTTTTCAGCGCGGCTAATTTTGTCTTTTAACTGTTCGTCATCAACAGGTAAAGAAGTAAACCCATGGCCAGATTCGATAGCAATTTGTTTAAGCGCATCGAAATCGTTGGCTGTAATAGGACGTAATACTTGCATTTAGTGCATGCTCCAGTAGCACGGCAAGCCGTGCTAATTTAACTTTATTAACCGTTTACAACATCGTTAATTGCTTTATCGAAACGTGCTAAGCCTTCTTTAATATCTTCAAATGGGATCACTAGAGAAGGTGTAAAACGAATCACATCCATACCTGCTACTAAGTTCATTAAACCATTGTTAGCACTTGCCACTAAAAAGTCGCGTGCACGTCCTGCAAATTGCTCGTTTAATACAGCACCAATTAATAAACCTTTACCACGCACTTCGCTAAACACATTGTATTTTTCGTTTATTGCAGTTAAGCCTTCGCGAAATAGTTGCTCACGTTCCTTTACGCCATTTAATACATCTTCAGTATTAACAGTATCAAAGGCAGCTTCTGCTACTGCACACGCCAGTGGGTTACCACCATAAGTTGACCCATGCGTCCCTACTTTTAGATGAGCAGCAATGTCTGTTGTTGTGATCATTGCACCGATAGGAAATCCGCCACCTAATGCTTTAGCGCTTGTTAAAATATCAGGAATAACATCTAAACCTTGGTACGCATATAAGTCACCCGTTCGGCCAACACCTGTTTGTACTTCGTCAAAAATGAGTAATGCGTTATGTTTAGTACACAGCTCGCGTACTTTTTTGGCAAAATCGTTTGTTGGAGAAATAATACCGCCTTCACCTTGAAGTGGTTCCATCATTACAGCACATGTTTTGTCACTAATAAGTGCTTCAAATGCTGCTAGATCATTGTAATCACAATGGACAATGTCACCCGGTTTAGGACCAAAACCGTCTGAATAGGCTGCTTGACCACCTACCGTCACGGTAAAGAAAGTGCGGCCGTGAAAACCTTTATTAAATGCGATGATTTGTGATTTTTCTGCGCCAAATTTATCAAGTGCAAAGCGACGTGCTAATTTAAGTGCTGCTTCGTTCGCTTCTGCTCCCGAGTTTGCAAAGTAAACTTTTTCGGCAAACGTCGCATCAACCATTTTTTTTGCAAGGCGAAGTGCAGGTTCATTAGTCATTACATTTGATAAGTGCCAAATTTTGTCACCTTGCTCTTTAAGTGCATTAATAAGAGCAGGGTGACAATGGCCTAAACAATTAACTGCGATACCGCCAGCAAAATCAATAAATTCGTTGTTATTTTGATCCCACACGCGAGAACCTTCACCGCGTACTGGAATAACAGCTGAAGGATTGTAGTTCGGTACCATTACGTCGTTAAATAAATCTCTTGTTACTTGCATCATTACACCTAAATTATATGGGCTAGATTGAAATGTTAGTTGCTAATGTAAAGAGGAGTTAAGCCATTACGCCTCAGCAAACTAATAATTATTTTATGTTGAGTGTCATTATCGAAGGTTGGAAGTTAAAATTGTAGTGCTATTTTGTGAAAAATGACTAAAATAAAAATCAAAATAACGAAATTAATTGCCAATATGATAACACCTCAAGATGAAAAGCTACTTTCTATACTTAAAACAAACGCCAGAGCGAGTATTTCTGATTTAGCTAGGCTCCTTAATTTATCTCGATCTACAGTACAAAGTAGGATGCTTAAATTAGAAGAAACGGGTGTGATTAAAGGTTATAGCGTTGATTATGGCGATGCTTTTTTAAGTAAAATGGTATCGGCACATGTATCAATCAAAGTGATTCAAAAGCTGACTACAAAAACGAATATTGAACTAAAGCAAATTGATGCTATATCGCAGCTTTATGCTATTAGTGGTGAGTTTGACTTAATTGCAGTGGTCCAAGCACAGAATTTAGAAAAGTTGAGTCATTTACTCGATGATATTGGTAATTTAGATGGTGTGGAACGCACAACTTCTTCGGTTATTTTAGAGACCAAGTTTAAGCGTTAATGTATTTCATTTATGAATTTATAGCTTATTTAAGTATAGGGTTAGCGCGTTTAACAATTACTTTTTTTGCTGTATCAAGTTTTATGAAGTAGGCGTTACCCCCTATGCCCTTAAACTCCTCATCTGTGAATACAATTGTATTGTCGTTATAGAAGGTGATGGCTTCTTTTTGTGTAATGATGCCTAAATCTATTTTAGATACATCACCAGAGAAAAACTGATCATCTTCAAAGTTTTCAAATAACCAAATACTGGTAGAGTCGAGTAGCACGAGTTTTTTACGATCTGGACTTAACGCTGCCGACGTGATCCAACACAGTTTTTCCATTGTTGTACAGGTTTTAAAAGATCCAATTAATTGCGCTTTAAAGTTAGCTGCGTGGTCGCCTACTTTGTATAGATTTGTAATGCCATCAAAAGGCTCAGTGCGATTTTTTGTGAATAAATATAGGTGGCGACCCAGAGCTACAAACGCCTCAAGATCAAAATTACGATTGCTTGGTTTTATTGGGCTGCCATCCATTTCAGGGTAGGTAAACTTTATTATTTCGGCCTTTGTTGAGTCGGTTTTAATATCGATTGGATTCTCTATTTTATAAATAGTTAGCCAACGTCTATCATTTTTATTGTTACCAAAATCACCTAAAAAGAAATGACCAAATTTATTTTGCGTCATGTCTTCCCAATCAATGTTTTTAGCATTTGAGACTAAAATTTCTTGCGCAATCGAACCATCTTTATTCAAGCGGTAAAGCTTAGGTTCGTCGCCACCGTCGTTAATTGCCCACAAGCGATTACGCTTATCAAATTCAATGCCTGATATTTCTTTAAGCTTAGGATCGAATGTGATTTCTTTTTTACTGTATAGGGTATAAATTGAACTAAGGGTAGACACTATTGCAACTATAAAAATAACAGCCATAGTTAATAAAATGCTTTTTTTCAACATGAAATTTACGATATTTCAGAGTGTTAACTTGCTGTGTATTATCACTTAAGTGAATACGTAACTAAAGCAGTTTATCAAACAAGTTATTTGGTCGGCTTGAATTGATTTATCAGAGTATTAGAGATAAATATTAAATGCCTACAATTGCTCTAATTGGTTTAAAAATTGCTCTATGTTGTGTATGTCATTCTTAATGTCTATGTTTTCATATTTTATGCACTAATAAAGTGCGATAAAAAGATTGCTTGCACTGTAATAAAGCGTAAACAAAAATTTGCTTTACTACGGTAAGCTCAAAGTTTGAATGAATACAATCCCACATCGCCAACTTTAAAACAGGCCCTGTGGCAATAATTAAATACCTTTTACTGTTTAGTTGGAGCCTACTATGTTGCATAAACGTTTTTTTAAAACAAAAGATGAAGCGGAAATCACCTTCGAATTTGCTCACCCGGACGCGCAAGAAGTCTGTTTAATTGGTGAATTCAATAGTTGGCAACCCGTGCCAATGAAGCTTAATAAAAAACAAGGTGTGTTTAAATGCAAACAACGCCTTCCCCTGGATCAACAGTACCACTTTCGTTATTTGATAAATGGCGAATTTTGGGATAACGATCATAAAGCGGACGCTTATGAGGCTAACAGTTTTGGCACTGAAAATAGTATTGTAAATACCCAACGTATCAATTAAGGCCTGTAAATGAATGAACTTTCGCAGTTGTTTTACTTACATGGCATTGGTTATGAATTTACCAAGTACACAGGCGAGCAAATATTTTTTAGTGAAGATACCCGTAAGCGTGCCTTGCAATGCTGCGGAATCAATACTTACGATCATAACAAAATAGCTCAATTAAATTACAAGCTTGATGTACTGCCTTGGATGCAATTGTTGCCAAATGTAAGCTTAGTTGAACAAACAGACTGTTATTTAAAAGTTAAAATAGATGACAGACAACTTGGCCAAACTGCATCAGTAAGTGTTGCACAACTGGGTATACAGTGTGAGTTTACTGACCTTACTAATTTAACAGTCACAGGTGAATACCACTTCAATGGTGCCCGTTACATTGAAATTGCGCTTCCT
Source organism: Pseudoalteromonas sp. CR1 (assembly GCF_019392235.1). Classification (NCBI taxonomy): domain Bacteria; kingdom Pseudomonadati; phylum Pseudomonadota; class Gammaproteobacteria; order Alteromonadales; family Pseudoalteromonadaceae; genus Pseudoalteromonas; species Pseudoalteromonas sp. CR1. The sequence goes on from NZ_JAHXRM010000005.1 coordinate 56,250, forward strand.
ATACCAGTCATGCCTGCAGGGTATTACCAAGCGAGTATTAATGTAGGCGAACACCATTCAAGCACCGAAATTTGGTCTGTACCTGAGCGTGTTTTTCAGGTTGAAGATACAAAAAAAACGGGTTTGTCGATTCAGTTATATACGCTTAAAAACAATGAAAGATTAGGAATTGGAGACTTTTCAGACTTACTTACGCTTGTAGATTTATGCAGTGAGCATAATATGGATTACATTTTGCTCAACCCTCTGCATTTGTTGTTCTGCGACATGCCTGAGCGTGCAAGCCCATACAGCCCTAATAGTCGTGCTTTACTAAACCCTTTATATATATCGATTGGTTTATGTGAAGACAGTAAAAATAATGCTGAAATCACAAAAATTATGCAAAGTAATGAAGCTACTTTACTTCTAAATAACAGTAAACAGTTTATTAATTACGAGAATGTTAGTTGCGTTAAATACAAATTGTTTAAGGCACTGTATAACCACTTCGAATTAACAGCCAGCAAACTACGCCGTGACGCATTTAATGCTTTTTGCGACAAACATCAGCCAACGTTACAAACTTTAGAATCAAAAAATCCTCTTTTCGACTATTACCTTCAGTGGCAAGCGCATTTACAACTTGGTTTATGTCAAGCGCGTTGTGTGCAGGGGGGTATGAAAATAGGTTTGATTAATGATTTAGCTGTTGGGTGCGCCGGCGACGGTGTTGAGTTCAAATCACAACAATCATTATTTGCTGATAATGCCAGTGTGGGCGCACCACCTGACCCTTGGGCTGAAGGTGGTCAAAATTGGGGGTTGCCGGCTTTAAACCCGCAAAGTTTAGCACATGATAACTACTCGTTTTACCGTTCATTAATTCGTGAAAATATGCAGAATGTAGGCGGGTTAAGAATCGACCATGTTATGGCTATTCGTCGTTTATGGTGGTGTTTTGAAAATAATGACCAGCAAGATGGTTGCTATATTTATTACCCCTTTGAACATTTGCTGGCTATTTTGAAAATAGAGTCGCATATTAATCAAAGTATAGTTATAGGCGAAGATTTAGGCATTGTTCCACCAGAGGTAAAGCATGCTTTGTCATGCAGTGGTATTTTTTCAAACAGTTTATTTTATTTTGAAAAGCATAACGACGGTGACTTTTTACCGGTACACAAATTACCCGCTCAGTGTTTATTAATGATTGCAAACCACGATGTACCTCCATTTACAGGCTGGTGGCAGCACGATGACATAGCTATAAAGCTAAAATACCAATTACTTGACAACGCACAATCAACGCAATTAACCGACCAAAGAGCTGATGAACAAATACGGTTGCTGCGTTTTATTAATGCTTCCGCTGGGCTTAAATTAACCATACACAGCGATGCTAAGTCGGTTTATGGTGCACTTAGTCAGTGCTTAGCTGGCTCAGACTCTCGGTTGTTTGCTTTACAAATAGATGATTTAGATGAACAGCAATACCCGGTGAATATTCCTGGTACAGACAAAGAGTATCCAAATTGGCGACGTGTATTAACACATACATGTGAAGAAATTTTTGCAAACAACGCCACGCTTTTAGCTGCAATCGATTCAATAAGGAAAGGTTAAATGAGCAGTACAGCTTCAAATAGTTCGGTATTATCTAAAGCTCAAAACGCTGACTACGATGCGCAAGTTAATGCGCTTAGCACGGGACGATTTAAAGACCCATTTAGCTTTTTAGGTGCACATAAAGTAAATGAATCAAATGCAGAGGTGCGTTTATATTTACCCGATGCACAAAGCGCTTCTCTAACAATAAATAACAAATTAGTCGAAACACAACGATATAAGCAAAGTGACTTATTTATAGCCTATATAAGCCAGTTACCTGACTCGCCTTATTTATGTACTGCCCAATATAGCGACACTTCGAGTACGTTTTTTGATGAGTATAGTTTTAAAAGTGAGCTTGATACTGATGCCATGTACTTATTTAACGAAGGCAGCTTAGAGCATGCATACTTGCACTTTGGTGCACATTTCACTAACCAGCAAGATGTAGATGGCGTTCGCTTTTGTTTATGGGCACCTAATGCCGCCAGTGTTTCTGTTATTGGCGAGTTCAATTTTTGGCAAGCAAACCGGCATTTCATGCGTTTTCATCCTGCCAGTGGTGTTTGGGAATTATTTGTTCCCGGACTCAAAGCAGACATGTGCTACAAATTTGCTATCACAGCGCAAAGTGGTGAGGTAATAGAGAAAGCAGACCCTTATGCTTTTAAAATGCAACAGGCACCAGGTACCGCAAGTGTTCTGCAGTTCAAACCAGAAGCAATAACTCTAAGTGAACAAGCAATCAGCAATAGGCAAAAGCGCAATCATATAGACGCACCAATCAGTATTTATGAGGTGCACTTAGCGTCGTGGCAGCGTGGTGAAGATAATCGTTATTTGAGTTATATCGAGCTTGCCGACAAACTCGTAGGCTACGCGCTTGAAATGAACTTTACCCACTTGCAGCTTATGCCCATAAGTGAATATCCGTTTGACGGTTCATGGGGATATCAGCCAGTCGGATTATTCGCGCCGACCAGTCGTTTTGGTGATTACAACAGCTTTAAGTATTTTGTAGAGCAATGCCATAAATACAACGTAGGTATTTTACTTGATTGGGTTCCGGGGCATTTTCCAAGCGATCCCCATGGTTTACATCGATTTGATGGTACACACTTGTACGAACATGCCGACATGCGCCAAGGCTTTCATCCAGATTGGAACACGTATATTTATAATTATGATCGCCCAGAAGTTAAGAGCTTTTTAATTTCTAATGCAATGTATTGGCTTCATCAATTTGGCTTAGATGGTTTGAGGGTTGATGCCGTTGCGTCAATGCTGTACTTAGATTACAGCCGCAAAGAGGGAGAGTGGATACCTAATTGTTATGGCGGTCGCGAAAACCTCGGTGCCATTGAGTGCCTCAAACAAGTTAATTTACGCAGTTATAAAAACAACCCTGGCATTATGATGGTGGCAGAAGAGTCGACTGCTTGGCCGGGAGTCACACAAAGTGTAGAGCATAATGGCTTAGGTTTTGGCTATAAATGGAATATGGGGTGGATGAACGACAGCTTATTATATATGCAGCGTGATCCACTTTATAAGCAACATCACCATCATGAAATTACGTTTTCGATGGTGTATGCATTTAGTGAAAACTTTATTTTACCGCTTAGCCATGACGAAGTTGTTCATGGGAAAGGCGCGCTAATTGAAAAAATGCCAGGCGATGATTGGCAAAAATTCGCAAATTTACGTGCTTATTATGCATTTATGTGGGCACACCCAGGCAAAAAGTTATTATTTATGGGTGGTGAAATAGCTCAACGGGCTGAGTGGGGGCATGATCATTCTATTGATTGGCATTTGCTAGAACATGAAAGTCATAAAGGTATAAAGCAGACAGTAAAAACGTTAAATCAGGTCTATAAAAATCAACCCGCGCTTTATGAACTTGATTCAAGTGCCGCAGGTTTTGATTGGATTGATAACAATAATAACGAGCAAAGCATTTTAAGTTTTGTACGTTATGCTAAAAATGCCCATGACTTTATAGTTGTGATTGCAAACTTTACGCCTATGTCATATCAAGAATATACCTTGGGCGTTCCGAGCAAAGGCGTTTATAAAGTAATCATGAACACCGATGAAAGCGATTTTTTTGGTTCGGGTATTAAAGTATCGCATAACCAATCAAATACAGTTGTCACTAACGATAATCCTCAACATGGTTTTAACCAAAGCATCACGATTGCTATGGGTGGCTTAACCACAATATATTTGCAAAAGGTACAAGATGAGTAATCAATTTGAAGTCACTCACGGCCTTGTTGAGCCCCTCGGATCAAGCTTGCATGCAAATGGTGTTAATTTTTCATTGTATGCGCCAAATGCGACACAAGCGTATGTGTGTTTATTTGATAAAAGTGGCCACTCTGAAATACTTAAAGTGGCTATGAATATAAACGAAGGCGGTATATGGAGTGTTCATATTGCACCGCTTAATACTGGGGCACTGTATGGGTTTAGGGTTGAGGGTGAATACAATCCAAATACTGGGATGCTATTTAATGAACATAAATTATTAATTGACCCTTACGCAAAAGATTTATTTGGTGAGTTTACATGGAGTGAGCGCCATTATGGACAAATGCCGATAGGCACCAAAAGTACGGTTAACAATGCCATTGATATACCAAAATCAAAAGTGTCATCACTTGTTTCATATGAACATAAAAAACCGAATCACAGGTGGTCGCAAACAGTCATTTATGAGTGTCATGTAAAAGGGACTACGTGTCGTCACCCTCAAATACCTAAAGCTTTGCAAGGTAAGTTTTTAGGATTGAGCCATCCGTTTTTTATTGAACATTTAAAAAGCTTTGGAGTAACAGCAATAGAGCTACTCCCTGTGCATGCTTTTATTAGCGAGCAATTTTTAACAGGCAAAGGCCTACAAAATTATTGGGGGTATAACACGCTTAACTTTTTTACTCCTCATAAAGACTATTTAGTAAACGACGATATTAACGAGTTTAAACAGATGGTTAAGGAGCTTCATGCTGCAGATATCGAAGTTATTTTAGATGTTGTTTATAACCATACAGCCGAAGCGGGCAACGATGGTCCTATTTTGTCATTGCGTGGGTTAGACAACCTTGCTTACTACCGCACAGCAGAAGCACAACCTAATGTATACATAAACGATACGGGGTGTGGCAATACTATTAATATTGATCACCCAAAAACGTTGCAGCTTGTGCTCGATAGCTTGCGATATTGGGTTGAAGTAATGGGTGTTGATGGCTTTAGGTTTGATTTAGCAACAATACTCGGTCGCTCTAAATCAGGATTTAGTTCAGCGCATACGTTTTTGCAAACCATTGCTCAAGACCCTGTTTTAAACAAGGTAAAGTTAATTAGTGAACCATGGGATATTGGCCCGGGCGGTTATCAACTTGGGGCTTTTCCTTCACCTTGGCGAGAGTGGAATGACCAATACCGAGATGTAATTCGTCGTTTTTGGAAAAGTGAGGAAGGCATTATAGCCAGTGTAGCTAAACGCTTGCATGGATCGTTTGATATATTTGAGCACAGCCAACGTGGCCCATTAAACAGTATTAATTTCATAACCAGTCATGATGGATTTACGCTGGCAGATTTAGTGAGTTACGAGCATAAACACAACGAAGCAAATGGTGAGAATAACAGAGATGGCCACAGTGCTAATTACTCATTTAATTGCGGAGTAGAAGGTTTTAGCAATGATGAAAAAATAACCGCATTAAGATTACAACAACAAAAAAACTTTTTGCTTACATTAATTCTTTCTAAAGGTGTTCCTATGATTGCTGCTGGCAGTGAAATAGGGCACTCGCAAGGAGGCAATAACAATGCATATTGTCAAAATAATCGTACGAGTTGGCTTGCTTGGAAAGAATCACAACTTAATCATTCATTAACTCAATTTATAGACGATGCACTTAAAATTAGGCGTGCGCACAGCGCATTCAAACACAGTGTATTTTTAGAAGACATAGATGAGCGTTTTACCGTTAAATGGTTTACCGAAACAGGAAAAACCATGACAGATTCGCATTGGCATGAAAATTCGCGTCAATTTTTAATGTACAGCTTGCTTGATAAGCAAAATAAGCATGCGTTACTTATTGTATTTAATGCCAGTAAAAAAAGTATTTTTTGCCAGCTACCTGCATCACCTATTAATGCACCGTGGCAATTGGTTTTATCAAGTGTAAATAATGCATCTTTAATAACTCACCAAGATGCAACCGTTGAAATTTCTGCACAGAGTAGTTGGGTTTTTAGTGCTAACTTAGAGGACGTAGCTAATGGCTAAGCAAGTTGAACAAGTATGTGTTGTAAAAGGGTGGCAAGAAGGCCCTGTGATTGACGAAAGCACTTTAAAAGATGATTTAACACGCCATTTTTATTACACCCTAGGTCGAGATAAAGTCGGCGAATCGCAGCTTTATTTATACCATGCATTAGCATTAACGATCCGCGATCGTTTGGTTGCGCGGTGCCGAGAAACTAATAAAAAAATAAAACAGCAAAAAAGCAGAAAAACGAGTTACCTTTCACTTGAATTTTTAATGGGGCGCGCACTGGGCAATGCGGTATTAAATCTTGATTTAGAAGATCAAGTTTCATCGGCATTGCAAGAGTACTGCACTAAAATTGAAACAATTGAAGATGCAGAGCACGACGCGGGTCTTGGTAACGGTGGCTTAGGGCGCTTAGCGGCATGTTTTTTAGATAGCTGCGCAAGTTTAGCTCTACCCGTTGTTGGTTATGGTATTCGTTATGAATACGGAATGTTTAACCAATCAATCAGTGACGGTAATCAAATAGAGCAACCCGATAATTGGCTACGCGAAGGGCATCCTTGGGAGCTGAGTGCCCCCGAGCATTCTAAGCGTATTAAGTTTGGTGGTTATGTAAATAGTTATACCGATAAACAGGGTCGAGAGCACCGCCAGTGGGTTAGTAGCCATGATGTGTTAGCAGTGCCTTACGATGTGCCCATTCCTGGTTATAAAAATAATATAGTAAATACACTACGCTTATGGAAATCAGAAGCGACTGACGAATTTAACCTAACCGAATTTAATGCAGGTAGTTACTCCGAAGCGGTTGCACAAAAAAACTTAGCCGAACAAATTACCATGGTACTTTACCCTAACGACAGCAGTGAAAATGGTAAAGAGCTACGACTACGCCAACAATACTTTTTATCATCAGCAAGTATTCAAGATATTGTTGATCAGTGGGTGAATGATCATGGTGAAAGCTTCACTGATTTTGCTGATTATCATGTTTTTCAATTAAACGATACCCATCCAAGTATTGCAGTTGCAGAACTCATGCGTGTTTTAGTTGATGATTACGAGCTCGACTGGGATGATGCATGGCAAATAACCACAAAAACAATGGCCTACACAAACCATACGTTATTACCAGAAGCGTTGGAGAAATGGTCAGTTTCATTATTTTCAAAATTGTTACCGCGTATTTTAGAAATAGTATTTGAGATAAACGCACGTTTTTTAGCAGACGTTGCACAGCATTGGCCTGGTGATGTTGATAAACAGCGAGAGCTATCACTGATAGAAGAAGGTGGCGAACCGCAAATTCGCATGGCTTATTTAGCCATTGTGGGTAGCTATTCAGTTAATGGTGTTGCTGCACTGCATACAGAACTATTAAAAGCCGGTTTATTTAAAGAGTTTTATGCACTTTGGCCAAATAAGTTTAATAACAAAACCAATGGGGTGACACCGAGGCGTTGGCTTGCCCATTGTAACCCAACCTTGAGTGAATTGATTAGTGAGAAAATAGGCAGCGATTGGGTACGCGACTTTGCTCAAATCAATCAGTTACGCCGTTTTTATGATGACACATCATTTCAAACACAGTGGCAAAATGCCAAAGTAATAAACAAACAACGTTTAGTTGATTTAGTTAAAGAGCGCTGTGGTGTAGAGTTTGATGTGTCTATGATGTTTGACGTTCAAGTTAAGCGCATTCATGAGTACAAGCGTCAGCTACTAAATATCCTCCATGTTATCCATTTATATGACCGCATTCGTCGTGGCGACACGCAAGGACTCGTGCCTCGTTGTGTTTTACTCGGTGGTAAAGCTGCACCGGGTTACTACATGGCTAAAAAAATAATTAAGCTAATCAATAATGTAGCAGATGTGATCAATAAAGACCCACTAGCGTCATCGTACTTACGCGTGGCTTTTTTACCTAATTATAATGTCACAGCCATGGAAGTTATTTGTCCCGCTACTGATTTGTCTGAGCAAGTCTCAACAGCCGGTAAAGAAGCTTCAGGCACAGGCAATATGAAGTTTATGATGAATGGTGCATTAACTATTGGCACGTTAGATGGTGCCAATATTGAAATTAGAGATGCTGTTGGTGCTGATAACTTCTTCTTATTTGGCGCTGAAGCGCATCAGATTGATGATATTAAATCGCGTTATAACCCAGCACATCTAATTGAGCAAAATAGCGATTTAGCCAATGTCATGCATTTGCTAGAAAGCGGACACTTTAATTTATTTGAACCTTGTCTATTTGACGATGTAATTAATGCAATTAAGAGCCCACACGATCCATGGCTTGTTGCACACGATTTCGAAAGCTACGTATCTGCACAAAAGCAAGTAGATAAAGCCTATGCTGATCAAGCTTATTGGACGCAAATGAGTATTTTAAATACCGCTGCCAGTGGCATATTTTCAAGTGATAGGACCATAAGCCAATACAGTGACGACATTTGGCATTTAACCCCACTCAATACTAGTGACACTGACTCAACGACAGCTACCAGTAAAGCCACTAAAAGTTAGATAAATGGAGAGAAAAGTATGCCTAATTATGCAAATCGCTACATAAGTAGCCTAACTAGAGAAACGTATGCGTTAATACTTGCTGGTGGTCGTGGTTCTCGCCTGCACGAATTAACCGATTGGCGTGCAAAGCCAGCCGTATACTTTGGTGGTAAACATAGAATTATTGATTTTCCTTTGTCTAACTGTATTAACTCGGGTGTTAGGCGTGTGGGTATAGCAACACAATATAAATCTCACTCACTTATTCGCCACGTAAATCGAGCTTGGGGACACTTTAAAAAGGAATTGGGTGAATCGGTTGAAATATTACCTGCATCACAACGCCATGGTGATGAATGGTATTGCGGTACTGCCGATGCTGTTTTTCAAAATATGGATATTATTCGTCATGAGTTACCTAAATATGTAATGATTTTATCAGGCGACCACGTTTATCGAATGGATTACGGTGCATTGCTTGCTGAGCATGTGCAAAAAGGGGCCGATATGACCGTGTGTTGTATTGAAGTACCCGTTGAAGAAGCTGCAGATACTTTTGGCGTGATGACGGTAGATGAAGAAAGCCGTGTTTGCCGTTTTGATGAAAAGCCAGCTATGCCAAGCTCAGTGCCAGGCAAGCCGGGTACATGTTTAGCATCCATGGGTAACTACATATTTAATACTGAGTTCTTATTTGAGCAACTCAAGAAAGATGCAGAAAATGAAGGCTCAGGTCGCGATTTTGGGCATGATATAATCCCTGCGATTATTGAAGAGCATAACGTTTTTGCATTCCCATTTAGAGACCCTCAACAGGAAGGTCAGCCTTATTGGCGCGATGTAGGAACACTTGACTCATTTTGGGAGGCTAACATGGAGCTCGTTATGCCAGAGCCTCAACTTGACCTATACGACCCAGCGTGGCCAATTTGGACATACCAAGAGCAATTACCTCCCGCTAAATTTATATTTGATGATGACGACAGACGAGGAATGGCCCTTGATTCTACTGTGTCTGGTGGGTGTATTATATCGGGTTCGGCAGTAAGAAAATCATTGTTGTTTTCTAACGTGCATGTGCGTTCATTTTGTGAAATTGAGCAATCGGTTATTTTACCGGGTGCTATTATTAACCGCGGTTGTAAAATTAAACGTGCAATAATAGACAGAAGTTGTGAAATACCAGCAGGGCTTGAAATAGGCTTTGATCGCAAAACAGATGAAGAGAATGGCTTTAGGGTATCAAAAAAAGGCATTGTACTTGTTACGCGAGAAATGCTTAGTGAACTTGCTAAAAAATTAGAACGTCAAACACAAGAAAATAAGAAACTAGCTTAATACAGAGTTAGGTAAAAACAAGCTTGCCCTGTAGCGGGCGAGCTTATTAAAACAAAGGAAGCAGTAAATTAATGCATGTATTAATGGTGGGTGCAGAAAACGATGCGTTACCTGGCGCTAAAGTAGGGGGTGTAGCAGATGTAGTTCGTGATGCACCTAAGGCTCTTGCAAAGCAAGGCGTATCGGTAGATGTGGTGATCCCAGATTATGGTTTTGAGCCATTAAATAGGCATTACATAGGTGAAGTAACGGTAGCCTTCAATGCTCAATCTCATGTATTGACCTTGTTTAAAGTGGATCAAACAAAAAATAACATAACCCAAATTGTGATAAGTCACCCAATGTTTAGTGAATCGGGTAGTGTTTATTGTAATGATGCACCGGGCAGGCCATTTGCAACCGATGCAACAAAATTTGCGCTATTTAATGCCGCGGTTTGCGAAGCATTATTGCAAGGGTTACTAAAACACCCTAATACGTTGCATTTGCATGATTGGCATAGCGCATGTGTTGCTGTTCTCTTAAAGTTTGAACCGCGTTACAGCCCACTAATTGATATACATTTAGCCTACACAGTGCACAATTTAGCACTACAAGGAATAAGACCTTTTAAGCACGATGAGTCAAGCTTAGAGGCTTGGTTTCCATCACTAAGTTATAACGGCCAACACTTGTGTGACCCAAGATACACAAATTGTTTTAACCCAATGCGAAGCGCTATTAATTTAGCAGATAAAATTCATTTAGTGTCGCCTACCTATAGCCAAGAAGTACTTAAGCCAAGTAATTATAACGATGGCTTTTTTGGTGGTGAAGGGCTTGAGCACGATCTCCAAAATGCAGCTAATCTAGGGAAAGTCGTCGGCATTTTGAATGGCTGTGAATACCCTGGGCCTGAAGTAATAAAGGCAGATATTAATGAGCTGTACAGCGAGGCTGAAAAAAGTTTATTTAGTTGGATGGGTAATAGCGAACAGCTTGAAAGCGGTCACTACATTGCACACCAACGATTGAAACAGTTTAAAGCAACCCCACATAACGGCCCACTAGTAACTAGCGTAGGTAGACTTACAGAGCAAAAAGTATTGCTATTGTGCCAGTCTTTAAATGGTGAACTTGCTATAGACGCAGTATGTAATAGTATTAATGAGTACGGTGGGCGTTTAATTATATTAGGCTCTGGCGATAAAGTGTTAGAAGCCGTGTTCACAAAAGCTATGACGCGTAACGAAAACTTATTATTTTTAAAAGGTTATGCACAAAAAGTAGGCGACTTAATGTATCAATTAGGTGATTTATTTTTAATGCCTAGTTCGTTTGAACCGTGTGGAATTAGCCAAATGCTGGCAATGCGTGCAGGTCAACCTTGTTTGGTGCATAGCGTTGGCGGATTAAAAGATACAGTAAAACACAACGAAAATGGGTTTAGTTTTAACGGCGCAACATTACTTGAGCAAACACATAGTTTGCACGTATGTCTAGCTGAAACGCTAGCATTTTATAAACAATATCCAAAAAAATGGCAGCAAATAAAATCTAATGCAAAAGCAGTACGCTTTTCGTGGTCGCAGGTTGCAAGTGATTACATTTCAACCTTGTACCGATAAAGTTTATGTAATTTAACTTAAGCGAAGTGACATTTTAGATTATTTACGCTATTAATAACTTGGTATTAATGGATTTAAATAAAGTAGGTAAAGTGTCTGTATTTGTTGCAAGGCAAGCAATTTTCAATCGGCGTCAAAAAGTAGTTGCGTATGAGCTGCTTTTTAGGGACAGCCCTAAAAACTTTTTTCCAGATATAGCCGAGGGACAGGCAACTGCGCGGCTTATTATGGAAAATCAGCTTAATTTGGGTACACGCCATATCACCTCAGGTAAAAAAGCACTTATCAACATTGGGCCAGAATCTTTAGAGCTTGACCTATGTGCCTTTTTACCATGCCAAGACGTTGTAATAGAGCTGCTTGAGAGCATAGAGCCCACCGATACAAATTACGAGTTATGCCGAGAGTTATTTCATAGTAATTTTAATCTCGCCCTTGATGATTTTGTTTATAAACCGCAATGGGATCGTTTTTTAAAGCTCGTTAAACTCATAAAATTTGATATAACCATAACCCCATTAGACGAAATTCACCCTATTATAAAAAAGCTTAAAGATCACAAACAAATTAAGTTGCTGGCCGAAAAAATAGAAACACAACAAGAATATGAAGTTGCCGCTGGTATGGGCTTTGATTACTTTCAAGGTTATTTTTTTGCAAAACCCACCATGATGAAGCATAACGACATCGATTATAACTACGGGTTAGTCGTGGCTATTTACGCTGAGATAATGAAACCTAATCCAGACCTAACGGCAATAGCACAATTGTTTGAACTTGATGCAGCATTAGCTTATAAATTACTGCGTTTAATTAATAGCGGTGTGTTTCCAATACAAAGTAAAATTGCGTCGTTAAAGCAAGCGCTTGTTTATTTAGGACAGGAGCGTTTAAAAAAGTTTGTTAGTTTAATCGTGACAGCTCACACTGCCGGTAAAAAGCCTGCAGAGCTAATGCAAGTGTGCGTGGTGCGTGCCCGTTTTTGTGAATTGATTGCTAAAAAAGTGGCCAAGCATCAGTCAGGAGAGGCTTTTTTAACCGGCTTGTTTTCACTCCTTGATGCTATTTTAGATGAACCAATGAGCTTATTGGTTGAAAAGTTACCTTTTCAAGATGATATAAAAGCAGCCCTGCTTGAAGAAAAAAACACACTGTATTACATTTTAAAAGTTGTTAAAGCATACGAAACCGGCAGCTGGTGGGCACTCGAACAAGCAGTTATATTTTTAAATATACAAAGTGATATACTACCAGAGCTTTACCAAATGTCGGTTGACTGGGCCGACAGCTATAAAAATAATATTTAACGGAAAACAGCTTTAATGCGAAATTATAATATGGACTTTATTCGCGGCATTGCCGTGCTTGGCTTAGTGTTTATGAATGGCTATGCTTTTGGTTTTATGGAATTTGGTTACGTGCCATTAACCACCCCCCCTGTAAGCGACACCCTCATTCAATATATGAATATACTGTTTATAGAAGGCCGATTTAGAACGCTGTTTAGTCTACTTTTTGGCGCAGGTTTATATATTCAATGGCAGCGCTATAAGTCATCAGTTCAAATAAAGAGCAGATTATATTGGCTAATAATTTTTGGCCTCATACACGGCTTTTTACTTTGGGCTGGTGATATTTTGTTTGTTTATGGTGTATCTGGCTGGTTTATTATTAAATATTTAGACACCGACAACCCCAAGCTATTGCAAAGAGGGCTTGAGTTTACTGCTCTCTCAGCAGTAGTTACATTTTTAGTGTTATTGAGTATTCCTGACGATCAGACTTATCGTGATTCTGCCAAGTTTATCGAGTTATTTAGCCCTCATTACAGTGACTATTTTAATGAAAATCTTTATATAAATATTCTTATGCTAATAACAGTACCGCTAATGACGATGTGGATGTGCGTTGGCATTATGCTAATAGGTATTTACGCGTACAAAGAGGGAGTTTTTAGCAAAGGTTTATCAACTCAGCAGTTGCAGATATGTACAGTAGGTGTACTTATTTCTTGTATTATAAGATTAAACACATCAACGCTTACCGGTGGCTTGGGTTTTAGTTTACAAGAAATTTCTAACATGTTCGCCGCCCTGTTTATGGCTGGGCTTTATATTCATGTAATCGTTAAGTTTTGTGGCAATAGCCCACAGTTTGGCAAACTAATACAGCAGGCGGGTCGCATGGCATTCACACTATATATAAGCCAAACCGTTATGCAATTGCTTATTTATAGAGTGTTATTTCCAGAGTGGATACTTAGCTTTAATAGAATAGATTACTGGTTAGTTGCCGCTAGCTTAGTTGCTGCGCAGTTATTATTTACGTTATTTTACAGTTGTTATTTTAAACAAGGGCCGCTTGAAGTGCTTTGGCGTAAATTAACCGACATTAAATCGGCGGCATAACTCGCATTTTTAGGTGGTTTGGGTATACACTAACGACCCTAAAAAATTAATACCATTAAGTGATATGACCGAATTAAAACGTTTAAATAAATTTATTAGTGAAACAGGTTTTTGTTCACGCCGTGAAGCCGATAAATATATTGAGCAAGGTCGTGTGTCAGTTAATGGTAATTCGCCAGAAATGGGCGTAAAGGTTGCAGCAACCGATGTCGTATTGGTCGATGGAAAACCATTAAAAACGCCACCTAAACGCGTTTATATTGCTTACAATAAACCAGTTGGTATAACGTGTACAACCGAGCGAAAAATACAAAGCAATATTGTTAAAGCGGTTAATTATCCCGATCGTATATTTCCAATTGGGCGATTAGATAGACCCTCTGAAGGATTAATCTTTTTAACCAACGAAGGCGATATTGTTAACAAAATTTTGCGTGCGGGTAATAACCACGAAAAAGAATACATAGTCACTGTAGACAAACCACTTAATCGCCAATTTGTATCTAAAATGGCCAACGGCATTCCTATTTTAGATACTGTGACCAAAAAGTGTAAGGTTACACAAACAGCCCCTAAAGAATTTAAGATTATTTTAACCCAGGGATTAAATCGCCAAATTCGTAGAATGTGCGAGTATTTAGGTTACGAGGTTGTTACTTTAAAGCGCACTCGCATAATGAATGTAACGTTAAAAGGCTTAAAAGTAGGGCAGTGGCGTCATTTATCAGATGTTGAAATGGCGCAAATTAACGACTCGATTGCAGACTCAGGAAAAACTCAAGAGCATTCTTTAGATACTAATAAGGTTGCGGATAAAAACGTTGGGGTGTCGCCCAAGCGCGACTTTCAGGGTGAAAACCCGCGCCGTAATAAACAAAAAGAGCCAGGGGGCGAGCAAAAAAATAATCGCGCTAAAGCACCTTATCAAAAGCGTTCTACAACCTATGTCGGTAAACCAAAAACGGCAAAAGCAAATAGTGCATCTAGCAATAAAGCAGGCGCACGCATAAAGCTAAGTTTAAAAAAATAAGCTAAACAATTACCATTATATTTGTTTAAGTTATAAAAAATGCCACAGTTTACGCTGTGGCATTTTTATTTAGATAAATACTTAATATGTCGTTATTTACTTGGTTCGTATTCAATTCTAAAAATCATAGTATATAAAACAGGCACTACTATTAGTGTCAGTATAGTGGCAAAGCCTAAACCAAACATGATAGTGACCGCCATTGATTGAAAAAACACATCAAACAGTAATGGGATCATACCCAGTATTGTGGTTATTGCTGCCATTGCGACAGGACGCACACGGCTTACGCCAGATTCGAACACTGCTTGATATGGCGATTTACCATCGCGAAGCTCAAGGTTTATTTGATCGACTAACACTATACCGTTTTTAATTAGCATGCCGCTTAAACTTAATAACCCAAGTAGGCCCATAAAACTAAACGGTGCGTTCATAGCTAATAAACCGGCACTTACACCTATAATTGCTAATGGTACCGTAGCCCAAATTACAAGAGGCTGTTTTAAAGAATTAAAAAGTAAAACAGTTATAGCAAACATAGCTAAATAGCCTAGCGGTAAAGAGCCGAATATTGCTTTTTGAGCCTTACTAGATGATTCATATTCGCCGCCCCATTCTAAAGAGTAGCCATGAGGTAGCTCTATAGATTCAATGGGGCCTCGTACTCGGGCAAATAATTTAGCGGCTGTTTCGTCGCCTAATACATTTTGATCGGCCATTATCGTAATTGTTCGCTTTCTATCGCGACGCATTATTAGGCTATCTTCCCATTCAACTATAAACTCATCAACTACTTGCGTTACAGGCACAAATACACCTAAAACAGGGCTGTATATTTGTAAATCATGAACGCTGTCTACATTTAGGCGCTCATTCGCAGGTGAGCGAGCAATAATAGGTAAAAGCTGGGTTCCATCACGATATACACCGACTTGTTTACCCGAAAGGCTTGTAAGCAGCACATCATCCAGGTCTGATTTACTGATCCCTAAACGTCGCGCTTTTTGCTCGTTAAACTGTGGGCGAATCATTTTAGTACGTGCACGCCAATCGTTTCGGATATTAAACGCGCCGTCGTCTTGCGACATTAGTTTTTCAGCCTCTGCAGCGAGTTTTCTCAGAATAACAGGATCTGGGCCGGTAAAACGAGCTTCTATTTTTGCATCAGTTGAAGGACCAATTTCCATTGGTTTTATCTTTAGCTCGGCTGATAACGCTGAGTTTTGTGAATAATCTCGTACTTTTTGCATGACGACTGCAACAGCTTCGCGGTCTTTTACTCTTATGATAAGTTGTCCATAAGACGAATAAGACTTTTGAGGCGCATAAGTTAGCATAAAGCGCGGCGCACCTTGGCCTGTCGTGCTTGTTACTTCTTCTACAAGTTCTTCTTTTTGCAAATAGTGTTCAAGCTTTTTAATACCGTCTATTGTTGCGCGTATATCTGAACCTTGTTGTTGCCAGTAATCTACGTAAAACATAGGTGTGTTAGAGGCCGGGAAAAACGACTGCTTAACCGAGCCAAACCCCACTACTGCACTGCAAAGTAATACAACCATGAGGATCATAGTTGATTTACGGTAATGCATTGCTAAATCTAAGAGTGTTTTATAGCCTGTAAAAATAAATCCTTGGTATGGGTCGTTATCTGAATCGTCTCCGGTATTTTTATCTTTTTTAAACTCATTTTCTGAAAACATAAGGTTTGCAAAAAATGGCGTTAAGGTAATAGCGGTTATCCAGCTGAGTAACAACGATATGAATAACACCCAAAATAAGCTGCCGGCAAACTCACCCGTTGCGTCAGAACTTAAACCAATTGGCGCAAACGCAGTAATGCCTATGATGGTCGCACCCAATAATGGCCACTTGGTCTGCTCTACAATATTAACAGCGGCTTTAAGTTTAGTTTGACCCCGTTTTAAGTTAATTAATATGCCTTCGGTCACCACAATAGCGTTATCTACTAACATACCAAGCGCAATGATCAGTGCACCTAGTGATATACGTTGTAAATCTATGGCAAACAGCTTCATAAAAATAAAGGTGCCTAAAACAGTTAGTAATAAAATACCACCAATTAAAATGCCACTTTTAAGACCCATAAAAATAAGCAAAACAACAATGACGATTGCAATAGCCTCTAGCAAGCTTACAATGAAGCCGTCAACGGAGGTTTCTACTTCTTTTGGTTGGTTATAAACAGCATTAACGTCAATACCATGGGGGCGCTGGTACTCAAGCTCTGCTAAATGAGCATCAATACGTTTACCCACATCAACTACATTAACGCCATTCATAAACGACACACCAATTAATAGTGCTTGTTCAGAATTGTATCTAATAACATTAGTAGGTACTTCAGCGTACTCTCTAAATACCTCGGCAACATCACCTAAGTAAATAAGCTCGCTGGCACCTGGTTTAGAAATCAGCAGGGTTTCAAGCTCTTTAACATCTTTAAATTCGCCGGTAGGGTGAAAACGAATTGATTCGTCGCCCACTCTAATTTTACCTGCGTTAGATACCGTGTTTTGTGACTGTAATAAAGCAAATATATGGCTAGGGGCTATACCAAGTTGGGCTAATTTACGGGTAGATATTTCTACCATTACTTGTGGCTGTTGCTCACCGGCAATGGTTACTTTGCTTACCCCTTTTACTAATACCAATTCACGTTTTAAATAGTCGGTATAGTCTTTTAGTTCATCGTAAGAGTAGCCGTCACCCACAACAGAATATAAAACACCATATACATCGCCAAAGTCATCTAAAATGGTGCTTGGATAAACACCACTAGGTAGTGATGGCGAAAGGTCATTAATTTTACGACGCATTTCATCCCAAATTTGACGAAGTTGCTCTTTTCGGTAGGTGCTCTTCATTTCTACGGCTATTTGAGATTTGCCATTTGACGAAATAGACGTGACATGATCAACATACGGTAATTGTTGAATTGCATTTTCTAAAGGAAACGTAACTTCTTCTTCAACCTGTTGCGGCGAAGCACCTGGGTACATGGTAATAACCATAGCTTGCTTTAAAGTAAACTCAGGGTCCTCTAGTTGGCCTAAATCAAAATAAGATACACTTCCGCCAATTAAAAGCAGCAGTGCAAACATCCAACTAATTACTTTTTTTTCTATGGAAAGTTGTGCAAAGCTCATAATTATAAGCCTCGCTCTTTATTCCATGGGCGAACTTTCATGCCTTCTTCTATTGAATGAACACCCGCAGACACCACAATTTGGCCCTCTTTAATACCGCTAAGTACTTCTATGCCATCATGGTGTAATTGGCCAACTTCAACAGCTTGCTTATAAACTTGGCCGGTATTTTCATCATAAAGCCAAACATAGGCATTATTGTTAATCGCTTTTTGGGGATCAGAAAAAACCGACTCAATTGGCAATATGGTATAAGCAACCTGCGAGCGAGTTACTTTACTTAAATCAATTAACACACGGCCAGTCATACCGGCTAGTAAGTTAAAGTCATCAGGGACGGGTAGCGAAAATACCACTTTATAGGTCAGTGTTGCAGGATCGGCTTGGGTGTCCCATTCTTTAATGTCGAGGGTGTATTCTTTATCTTCAAAGCCATCAAATTTAACCGTTGGATGGTAATCAGTGCCCTTTTTAAAACGCGCCACTATTTTTTCAGGCACTTGAATTTCTACGTCCATTAAATCGCGAGTTTCTAGGCGCAAAATATTTTGCTTTGCCTGAATGTTTTCAAAGTTTTTTACAAATACCTTTGCAACGGTACCGGCAAATGGCGCACGCAACTCGCTGTATTCGAGGTTGGTTTCAGCAATTCTAAAGGCCGATTCAGCAATTTGCATATTAGCTAAAGCTTGGTCTAACTCAGATTGGCTGGTGATTTTTTTCTCAAATAGCTGTTCTATTCTGCTCAATTGCGACTTTGCCAACTCATAACGTGCCTTTCGTTCATCAAACTGCAGTTGAAAATCTTCAGGGTCTAATTTTGCTAATAAATCACCTTTTTCAACGTGTTCACCGGCAAGAACCGGAAACTCTATAAGTTCTCCGTTTACTCTAAATGCAAGGTATGAGCCTTGGTTTGCAACCACTTCAGCTGGAAAACTACGAATATTAATTTGTGAGTCGTGGCCTATTGTGAAAAGCTTAACAGGGCGGATAGGCTCTTCTTTAACTTGTTGTTCTGGCTCAGAACAGGCTATTAAGCTAAGTAAGGTCGTTGTTAAGAAACATAGACGAAAGAGTTTCATGTCTTCTCCGTTGCAATATTGGCAAATTAATTAAGTGCAGAATACGCTGCAAACATATAAAATAAAATTCATTAAATCTTACATACTTAATAAGTTTTATTTATGATGTTTTTGGGCACAATATGAAGCTGAATCAATTAGTAATTTTAGATGCCATAGTACAAAGCGCAAGCTTAAGCGGGGCTGCTCAAAGGCTTCATAAAACGCAGCCTGCGTTAACATTGGCTATTAAAAACCTAGAATCGCAAATAGGGTTTGAGCTTTTAGACAGAACTAAGTATAGATTACAGCTGACTGAAAAAGGGCGTATCTTCCATCGTGAAGCCCAACAGCTGCTGCATGCGAACGATGAGCTTGCAAAACTGGCAGAAGAGCTCTCATTAGGGAATGAACCGCAATATAAAATTTGTTACGAGCAGCTTTGTCATAAGCAAAGCTACAACCAAATAATAAGTAATACTTTTAAACAGTTTACCAGTACCGAGTTTTGTATTAGCAGCGGAAAACGATTTGCGTCGTTAGAGCAAGTAAACAATGGACAAGCAGAGCTAGGCATTGGCCCATGGTTTGATTTATTCCATGCCACAGGCGATTTAGAAAGTTTGCCCATAGGCAAGCTCGATATTGGAATAGTAAGCGCAAAAGGGGTTTTACCCAAACAGCTCACTTATACTCAACTACAAAACTACCCCTGCTTAGCCATGTTTGAAAGCGATTTAAGTATAGACAGCGAAAGGCTTTCGTATTCCAAAGGCTCCGCTATGATGAAAATAGACGATGTGGCGACCTTAAAATCGTTTTTACTCTCAGGAGCTGGTTGGGCCATGATGAGCTTAGAGCATTGCGCGCCTGAAATAAAAGCAGATTTACTACAAGAAATCCTTATTACCGACCGCGAGCATAAATTTAGCGCACAAATAAGAGCGTTTAGGCAACACGCCATTCATCATGGCCCAGTGGCACGCACTGTATGGGACCAATTTAAACAACTGAGTAAGGTTTACGCTAATAAAAATGGATATTGATAAACACACTGTAATTTATACTATCATAGCGAGTATACCCAAAGGTTGTGTTGCCAGTTACGGCCAAGTAGCGGCGCTTGCAGGTTATCCTAATAATGCTAGGTTGGTAGGTCGTTTATTAAAAGAGATGCCAAAAGGTTCGACGATTCCATGGCATCGAGTGGTTAATAGCCAAGGTAAAATATCGTTTGCTGAGAGCTGTCCTCAGTATCACATTCAACGAGAGAGATTAATTGCTGAAGGCATTGTTATTAACCAGCGTATTAATATGGCCAAGTACCGTTGGTAGTAAACTAAAGCTCAACTAATACTCTATTTATGTGAGTTAGTTAAAGCCCAAATTTCATTAGCAGTCCATTCGTTTAACCAAATAGGAATAGCCTCAGCTTTCATGGGTTTGGCAATACCATAACCTTGTGCTAAATGACAGCCAAGAAGCATAAGAGTTGCTGCATGCTCAGGCGTTTCTACGCCTTCAGCTATAACGCCTCGTTTAAACGAATTAGCCAGTGCAATAACGCCTTTTACAATTGCTAAATCGTTCGAGTCTTCAAGCATATCTCTAACAAAGCTTTGATCTATTTTTATTAAACTTGCTGGTAAACGTCTTAAATAAGTCAGTGATGAATAACCGGTACCAAAATCATCCAACGAAAAATCAACCCCTAAAGTTTTACAATCCTGCATAGTTTTAGATACATGGGTCACATCGCTCAGTGCACTGGTTTCTAGTACTTCTAGCTCTAAACTGGTTGCATTCACTTGTGGGTGCGCCAATAGTAATTCAGTTAACTTTGAGGTAAATTCAGGTTGTTGTAATTGTACTGCAGCAACATTAACGCTTACTTTTACAGTTAAACTTGGCGTTAATGATTGCCATTGATTAATTTGAGTCAAGGCGGTATCAATAACCCACTCGCCAAGGTCTATCATTAGTTGATTATTTTCAATGGCTGGTAAAAACTCGATAGGGCTTAGTAAGCCACGCTCGGGGTGTTGCAGGCGTATTAATGCCTCTACGCCAATCATATCGCCGGTTCGCATATCAACCTTAGGCTGGTAATAAAGCACAAACCAATTATTAGCTAAAGCCTCACGAATGAGCGCAATGCCTTTTTGCTGTAATTTAACTGTATCTCCTTGACTCGTATCGAACAAATGATAACGATTTTTGCCCATTTGTTTGGCAATATACATGGCATGATCGGCATGGCGCATTAATTGATCGGCATCAAAATTATCTTCAGGGTATACGGTCACCCCAATACTGGCTGAAACATTTAAGACAATGTCATTCACCGTAACCGGTTTAGCTGCTGCAGCTAATAGCCGCTCGAGCACAGGGACACAATCGGCAATTGATTCTAAGTTGGTTAATACGGCAACAAATTCATCGCCACCAATACGGGCTAAACTATCCTCTTCACGCAGTGCATCTTTTAAACGGATAGAGATCGCAACAAGTAACTTATCGCCAATATCATGCCCATGTGAATCATTTACCTGCTTAAATCCGTCTAAATCCAGAAACACCACAGCCAGTGAATTGTTATGTCGACGGCATTGCAACATGGTTTGGCTAAGCCTATCTGCTAGCAGCACACGGTTTGGCAAGTTAGTTAATAAATCATAATGTGCAATTCGGCTTAGTTGCTCTTGTTGACGTTTAGCTTGGGTTATATCGGTAAATATTCCCAAGTAAAAAGTAACGTTGTTATCATCGGTTAACACGGAAATAGTTAGTAGCTCTGCATACAGCTCGCCATTTTTTTTGCAGTTCCAAATCTCTCCTTGCCAATGACCAACCTTGTTTAATTGTAGCCATATATCTTTATAGAAAGAGTCTAATTGTTTACCAGAGTTTAAAAACTCTGGGGTGCGGCCTATTACCTCATCATGGCTGTAACCGGTTATTCGACAAAAAGCAGGATTAACATCAACAATATGTCGATTTGCATCAGTAATAATAATGCCTTCGTGAGTATCTCTAAATACGCGCGAAGATAAATGCAGCTTTTCCTCAATTAGCTTTCGTTTAGTAATATCGATTGATACACCCAACATAGTGACTGCAATACCTTGATTATCTCTAACGAGTGTTCCTTTGGTATTAAACCAGCGAATTTCACTGCGTTTATTAACAATACGATGATCAATATTATATTCCTTTGCATCGTCAATGCATTTTTCTATATTTCTTATGACATCGGCACGATCAGCAGGGTAAATAATGGCCAGATATTCATTTTTAGTCATTTCTAGTTGTTTAACACTGCCGTTAATTAATCTAATACCATGTTCAGAAAAACGGATTCCATTGGTTTTTATATCCCATTCCCAAGTCGCAATCCCACCTACTTTTTGACTCAGATGAAGCCGCCTTTCGGTATTAGTAAGTGCCTTAATATTATTTTGTAGTGCCTGAGTACGTTGCGTTACTTTTTTTTCTAGTTTTAGGTGACTGGCTCTTAAGCGAGTCACTAAATAAGAAGTGACTGTGGTTAAAAGGATGAACAGGGCTGCAATAGCAACACCAAATAACAGCATGCTACTATCTTTCCAGCCATTGATAGGATAAGTTTTAAATATCCAAACCCCATTTGGTACTTGTATATTAAAGTTGACAGTATTTTTTATTTTTTGGTTTTTTGAGCTAACAATAATTTGTACATGATTTGTATCGGGCATGATTTTTGAAAGCTCATAGCCAATACCTGCCTGTGGCAGTTGTTCCAAGTTAACGCTTTGCAGAATATCCGGAAAGCGAATAAGCGCTGTAGCAAAACCCCAAAACTTTTTACCCTCTTGCGTATCTAGATAGACAGGTAGCCTAGCAGCAGCCCCCATTCCACCTTGAAATAACTCAAACGGCCCTGCGAGGGTTAATTTTCCGGTTTGTTTGGCTAAAAATGCCTCTTGAGTTCGCAATGGATTTTCTAATACATTATTGCCTAAAGCGCTTTCATTGCGTTTAAGTGGTACTACGTGTGTAAGTATACCGTTTTTATGAAGTTGTAAGGCGGCAAGGCCGGGGTAGAGCGCTAACATTTCAGATGCAAGCTCTTCAAAACCATCTGTTTTGCCTTTTTGTGTGCGAATTAATGCTGCGATTGGATAGGCTGCAGAAAGCGTTTGGTTAAGGTTATTTCTAATGTGGTTTACGTAACTACCTGAAACTTCTCTTATAGAGATTTGCTTTTGCTGATAAATGTATTGATCAAGTAAGTAAATTGAATACACGGCGGCAAGTGTTGATATTAAAAAAGTGATCAAAACGAGTCTTGCATAGATAAACAAGCTTAATATTTTTGAGCGTGTCTTAGATAATGACAATGTTAATAACACCTAGCGTTGTTGATACCAACAAACAATAATAATTAATTAAGCGAGTTGGTATTAGCCGCGTCCATCTAAATCAACGGCGTTTTGAATTCCATTTTTCAGTATAGCAAACAGATTTCTAGATCATGAGATAGATTTCGTTATCGTTTTTATTAATAAGTACATGTCCAGGGTATTAGCTAAAAACGCAGGTAATGAGGTGATATTTAAAAAAGACTATGTGTATTATTGCTTAATACACATAGCGGGTAATAGCGATGTAATGGCTTACGCATCCACCAATAACAAAGAGGTGCCAAATAGCATGGCTATATTGAGTACTTTTAGCGCTGTAAAACACAGTACCTACACTATAAAATACGCCGCCAGCTAATAGCCAGTAAAGTGCATTTATATTAACGCTTGAATACAGCGGGTAAATAATTGCTAATGCAAACCATCCCATGAGTAGGTAAGTGGCAAGGGATATTTTTTTATTGCCATTTTTAACAAGTATTTTGTACGCAACACCCGCAATAGCAACACTCCATATAAAAGTGAGTGTTCCCCATGACCAAGCCCCTGAAAGTGAGAGCAATAAAAAAGGAGTGTAGGTGCCAGCAATAAGTAAATAAATGGCGCAGTGGTCACACTTTTTATATAAGGCACGTAAACGTGGTTGGACGCTGGCGTGGTATAAGGTTGATGATAAAAAGAGTATAAACAAGGTACTACCGTATATTGCAGTACTTATATAGGCTTTGGGATTTGTAGCTTGACTAAATAGATCCCACATAACAAACACGGCAAAAATAATACCCAGAGCATGGCTTATAACATTGAGCTGTTCTTCTTTACGAGAATAAGGGGCGTCGAGTGACATTACTGCTCCTACCACTATTTAATTAGCGTTTAGTGTACAAGTGTACGCTGAAATTTTCAATCACTGTACAAGTTAAACCTTTTTCTTGATTTTAAACAAAAATAATTCACTATGTGTTGGCCTATTTTCAACATAACTCAAGTTAAAAACCATGAAAGCAAATTTAAAAGCCGCATTACTAACAGCCATTATTTATCCAGGGGCTGGGCACTTTTCGTTAAAAAAACATTTAATAGGTGCAATATTTGCTGGTGTGTTTTCGGTATTATTAATTTTAACTATGAAGGATATTTTTGCCGTTGCACAATGCACAGCCAATGAAATTGTGGCAGGGAAAATACCTATGACTCTTACCTCTATATTTAGTGCCGCAAAAGAGCCGTCACAAGCATGTGCAAAACTTGCAGAATACAAATACTTACCACTTATGATTGTGATTTGGGTGCTGAGTATGGTTGATGCCTTTCGTTTAGGTAAAAAGTAAGCCTAAGCCTATTAGTCTTTTTATATTCACTGATCTTATTATTTCAAAACCATTATTTATGGTTGCGTGTTTTTAATAATGACTTTGTGATTGACCGACCATTTTTAATTTAATGCTTTTGCGAATCTATAAAACTGAGCATACCCACTGTTTATTTTAACTAAAAAGTGGCTAAAAAATAAATATACGTGGTTAAATTAACCTCTCCTGAATTTTTATAAATTACCTAGCTTATAAAATAATTATATATATCAATAATTTAAACTTTATTTTCATCTTGGCACAACCCTTGAGTATATAACTACGTCTAAACAATACACCAACAAGGAATACCATTATGAAACATTCAATTAAAATCGCTATGGCTAGTTTATTAGTATTAGGTTCTTCGCAAGTAAACGCGACAGAAGTTGACCTAGATGTAACTGATATTTTAACAAGCAGTGTGACAAGCTACATTAAGCAAACCACCATAGAGCTTGAAAAATCTATAAAAGATACCCTTTATTTTGATACAAAACTAACACTTGAATCGTTAATTGAGCCTGCTGGCTTAGTCAGTAATGAAGTAGCTGAAAGTACGAATCCAGCAGTAAAAAACGCAAAATAAGCAACTTAAAGGAATAAGACGATGAGTACCGAACTTGGATTATTTGCACTTATGTTAGCACCTGTAGTGAGTATTATAACTGCGTATGTATCTGTACAAGCATTAAAGAGCATGGGCGGGTGGCTTAATATTTAACCAGTTAAGTATATTGCAATTAATTCGATTTAGTTAAAGCTGATCGACTTAGTAAAAACGCACGTAAATAAAGGCAGTGTTATTGATAGAAGTAGACTTTATGAAACGTGCGATTTTCCCATTACCCATTTTTATTTTACCTGAAGGTTACACGCGTTTGCGTATTTTTGAGCCTCGTTATTTAAATATGGTTAAAACCGCATTAAAAAATAGCACGGGCTTTGTACTATGCACGTTTGAGCACGACACACCTTTTAATATAAGTGCCCAAGGCTGTTTGGTTGACATAATCGATTTTGACCAAGATGACAATGACGTGCTGCTTATTGATGTTTTTGCGTCTAAAAGTGTTCAAATTAATGATGTTTACCAAGACGAAGAAGAACTCCGTCATGGTTTAATATCTGACTGCAAAACGCCTTATTGGTATAACGAAACAAACACTGCTGTTGCCGAGCATTTTTTGCTACATGATGCGTTGCGCAATGTGTTTTATGGCAACCCTGAATTAAACCTACTTTATAAAACAACTAATTTTAACAATCTAGCATGGATAGCCGCACGTTGGCTTGAGCTATTGCCTATTTCGATCGAGAAAAAACAACAACTTGCGTTCGAAACTAACTTTGATAACTTACTCAATTTCCTACATACTGTGATTAATAACGAATTTGCCTAAATAATGTGATCCCATACAATTTATTGTACGTACTACTCATACCAAAACAAAAATGGGATTAATTACTATGGTAAGTCAACAACAGTCAACTCGTTGTGAACCTAATACAGGTAAGTATACTGCCATGCCAGAAACGCCTAGTTCTGAACTTATGCAAGCATTACTTTCGGTTGCACAAGACCGCGATAAAAAAGCATTTGCCTATTTATTTGAATATTTTTCACCAAAAATTAAGCGCTTTGGAATAAAGCAGTTTGGTGTTGAAGCACAAGCGATGGAGCTTGTGCAAGAAACATTAACGTCAGTTTGGCGTAAAGCGCATTTATATAATAGCGATAAAGGTGCTGCGACTACGTGGGTTTACACAGTAATGCGTAATGCCTCGTTTGATATGCTCCGCAAAATGAAAAGTAACAAAGAAGAAAACATTAGCGAAGATATATGGCCTTTAATTAACGATTCTGAAGACACAAATCATGAATACACTGATCATTTAGAAGATAAACAAATTAAACGCTACCTTGACAAATTGCCTATCGCACAACGCGAAGTTGTTCGTGGGGTTTATTTTCAAGATATGTCGCAAGAGCAATTAGCTCAACAACTTAATATTCCAGTAGGCACGGTAAAATCACGATTACGTTTAGCCTTGCAGAAATTACGTAATGAAATGGGAGATCAGCATGATTAAACATCACCCGAGTGAAACACTACTTACAGAGTATTGTTCAGCGTCGTTAAGTGCCTCTTTGAGCCTTGCAGTTTCGATACATGTAGACATGTGTCCTGTTTGCCAAGAAAAGGTAGCAAAAATAGAAGCAAGCAATGCAGATGCGTTGTTTAGTGAAGACACCGAATCTTTTGAGCAACCGATTAATAACCAATCTCAATTGCTTGAAGAATTTGATATGAACGTGCTTGACCTAATCACTGCTGATGATTCTATAGATGAAGTGTATGAGGTAGAACCTGTTAAAGTAAGTGTTAATGAGCATAACTACCAATTGCCTCGCGCATTGTCGCGTATTTCACACAGCAAATTTACCCAAGTTGGCAAATTAGCTCGCTCACGCGTTGCACTAGACGATGGTGCGCTACGCTCAAGTTTGCTACATATAGACGCTGGCGGTGAGATTCCTGAACATACTCACACAGGTTTTGAAATAACCCTGTTACTAGACGGTGAGTTTTGTGATGAAGACGGGCACTACGTACCAGGTGACTTTATTTGGCAAGATGGCAGCCACCAACACACGCCAATAACAAAAGATGGGTGTTTATGCTTTACAGTTGTGAGCAGTGCGCTACATTTTAATAAAGGGCTAAGTAAGTTACTAAATCCAATTGGTAATTTAATCTACTAAGAGATTACATGCAAAAAACTACAATAAAAATAGGTATAAGCGCCTGCTTAGCAGGCGAAAAAGTTAGATTTGATACAGGTCACAAAAGGTCAAACTTTTGTATGGATGAACTTGCAAAGCATGTTGAATATACACGCTTTTGTCCTGAGGTTGCGGTTGGCTTACCAATACCTCGACCTACAATTCGCCAAGTTCGAGTTGGTGACACTATTAAAGTTTGCCGTCCTGACGGCTCTGGCGACGTAGGTCCGAAGTTAACTGAATACGGTAAAAAAGTATCAACTGAGCAGGCTAAAGAGTTGAGTGGTTTTGTATTTTGCGCCAAAAGTCCAAGTTGCGGCATGGAGCGTATAAAAATATACAATGAGGCTGGTACAGGTAACACCTCAGAGGGCGTTGGTTTTTTTGCCGAACAAATTATGAAGCATAATCCGCTGTTACCTTGCGAGGAAAATGGCAGATTGAACGATATGCACTTACGTGAAAACTTTGTAATGCGCGTATATGTTTTAAATAGCTGGCAGCAGCTTGTAAAAGAGCCACTAAGTGTTCACCACCTAACTCAATTTCATGCCAAGCATAAGTATTTATTAATGGCTCACAACTATCAAGCGTATCGAGAACTTGGTAAATTGCTTGGAACTTATACAGGTGACGACATAAATACGTTGGCTGATGAATACATTTTAGGCTTAATGACAGGGCTTAAAAAACCTGCATCACGCCGTAATAATTGCAACACATTAATGCACTTACAAGGTTACTTTAAAAAAGACTTAGCTAAGGTTGAAAAACAAGAACTGCGTGAAGCAATAGACGAGTATCGCTCTGGTTTAGTGCCGCTTTATGTACCTCTTACTTTACTTAAGCACCACCTAAAAGTTCACCCTAAAGAGTACCTAGAAAAACAGGTGTTTTTTAATCCCTATCCTCATGACTTAAAACTACGATTTGGTATTTAATGAATACATTATTTTGGTTTAGGCGCGATTTGCGCCTTTTTTCGAATGAAGCGTTAATAGAAGCGCTAAATAATGGCGCTAAACACGCCATTTTTTTTGTTTGCGAAAAGCAGTGGCAACAGCACCAAGCAGCGCCCATACAAATTGATTTACTTAAGCGACGTGTTGCTTATTTACAAGACCAACTTGCCAATTATGGTATAACGCTTCATGTAATTAATGCCCCTAGTTTCGACGACTGTGAAACTGAATTACTTTCGTTTTGTGAAACTAACAACATTGAGCACATTATTGCTAATACAGAATACGAATTAAACGAAGTTAATCGCGACAAGGCCGTTCTAGCAAAGTGTGACAAACGTTCTATTACTTTTACGTTATATGAAGGGGATTTAATTGCGCCTGTTGGTAGCGTTAAAAACCAAAGTAATGAAATGTATAAAGTATTCACACCATTTAAACGCGCATGGTTAAAGCAATATCAAGACACCCACTTTAGCTTGGCGCGATGGCCACTAGAGCAAAATCCTATAAAAATTGAAAAAAGCCAGTACCTTGAAAGCGATGGTAGCTCGGATAAATGGCCCGTTGATGATGAAACACTTTTAACCGTTGTTGATAATTTTATTTGCGATAAGTTAACAAGCTATGACGACCAGCGTGACATCCCCAGTGTTAAAGGCACATCAGGTTTAAGCCCATATTTAGCTTTAGGTATAGTTAGCCCAAAACAATTATTGATTAATATACAGCAACGTTACCCCGACATACTCACCACATCAAAAAGTAAAACATTTACGTGGGTTAACGAGCTAATTTGGCGAGAGTTTTACAGGCACCTTATTGCAGAGTACCCGAAGCTTTCGCGTGGCGAAAACTTTAACGAGAAATATAATCCGGTTGTATGGCGTAAAAACGAAAAAGAGTTTAAAGCATGGACCGAAGGGCGTACGGGTTACCCATTAGTAGATGCAGCCATGTTACAACTAAAGCAAACTGGATGGATGCATAACCGTTTACGAATGGTAGTAGCCAGTTTTTTAACCAAACACTTATTAATTGACTGGCGTGAGGGTGAGCGCTTTTTTATGCAGCACCTTATTGATGGTGATTTAGCCTCAAATAATGGTGGCTGGCAATGGGCTGCAAGTACAGGCTGTGATGCGCAACCGTATTTTAGAATTTTTAACCCTATTACCCAAAGTGAGCGATTTGATCCGACAGGTAAGTTTATACGTAAGTATTTGCCTGAGCTTGAAAATGTGCCAGATAAACACATTCATTTCCCACATACTTACTTAGCTGCAACAGGCAAAGGAAGTGAATGTTATTGGCCAGCAATTGTTGATCACAAAGCTGCACGTGAACGTGCGCTCGCTGCATTTAAGGTATGATATGGATAACCAGTTACCAGTAGATAAATTTGTTGATATTTACCAGCAACTCAATAGTTCTAACTTGGATTTATTAAGTGATATTTATGCCGACAACATTCAATTTATTGATCCAATGCACGAAATTAACGGCATAGTAAGTTTGCGAGACTATTTTGCAAATTTATATAGTAACGTTAAGCACTGTCAGTTTGATATTACAGATTCGTTTGGTATTAATAACAATGCATTTGTCTATTGGACAATGCATTATTCACATCCCAAGCTGGCCTCTGGCAAAACCATATCTGTGCAGGGGCATAGCAAATTAATTTTTGATAATGAAAAAATTATTAAGCACCGTGATTACTTCAATGTCGGCGAACTGCTCTACAAACACATCCCTATATTAGGCAGTGTGGTTAATTACATTGATAAAAGGGCGGGTTAATTATGGTTACCTTAATAACAGGCGCGACGTCAGGTATTGGCGAGCAATTAGCAATTAAATATGCACAAATGGGTGACACTGTTATTGCATGTGGCCGTAATACAGAAAAATTAGCGGAGCTTTCAAAACATAAAAATATTGAAAGTTGTAAGTTTGATGCAACAAGCCTAAAAGATATTAAAGAAGCAACGATTGGGTACCCGCACTTTGACCGCGTTATTCTAAATGCAGGCAATTGTGAATACATAGACGATGCGAAAAACTTTGACAGTGCCCTGTTTGAACGAGTAATTAATGCCAATTTACTGTCGGTAGGCTTTTGCCTAGAGGCGTTGCTCCCCAAAGTTAAAAGCGGCGGTCAATTAGTTATTGTTAGTTCAAGCGTTACATACTTACCGTTACCACGCTCTGAGGCTTATGGTGCGTCTAAAGCGGGCGTAAGTTATTTAGCTAAAAGCCTTGCCGTTGATTTGACCGATATAGATGTAACGTTAGTTCATCCTGGATTTGTTAAAACACCTCTAACAGAAAAAAATGATTTTCCTATGCCTATGGCAGTGACCGCTGAAGAAGCGGCAGATTATATGATCAAAGGAATAAACAAACGACGTAAAGAAGTACATTTTCCGTATCGCTTTACGCTTATATTAAAAGCATTGCGGATATTGCCTTTGCCGCTCTGGCTTAAAATAGCAAAAGGATTAACCCGTTGAAAAAAATAGCAATAATTGGAACTGGTGTATCAGGTTTAACCTGTGGGCATTTGCTTCACAAACACTACGATGTCACTTTATTTGAAAAAAACGATTATATTGGCGGGCACACTGCGACAGTTGACGTAGCTGTTAAGGGCGTTAATTACGCAGTGGATACCGGCTTTATTGTTTTTAATAACCGAACCTACCCTTACTTTGAAAAGCTACTTGCTCGCATTGGCATAAAAAAGCAAGAAACCCAAATGAGTTTCAGTGTTCATAATGAGGCAACAGGCTTTGAGTACAATGGCCATACCTTCACCAGTTTGTTTGCACAAAGAAGAAATATTTTTAGGCCTAAATTTTGGCGCTTGTTATCTGACATAGTTAAATTTAACAAACTATGTAAAGCCATACACGAAAAAGGCGAATACCAACAATCTCAAACATTGGGCCAGCTTCTTAATGAGAATCAGTTTAATGACTTTTTTAAGTATCATTATATCCTACCCATGGGCGCAGCTATTTGGTCTACTAGTATTAAGGAAATGGAAAATGTAGGTGTAGAGTTTTTTGTAAAATTTTTCTTTAATCATGGCCTTTTAGATATTACAAATAGACCTCAGTGGTATGTTGTGCCTGGCGGTTCACGCGAATACATTAACCCATTAATAAAAGGGTTCGCTGATAAAATAAAGCTTAACACTGATATTAAATCGGTAATTCGTGCAAATGACCAAGTAACCATTGAACTTACCAATGGTGAGCAGCATATATTTGATAAGGTGGTCTTTGCTTGCCACTCAGATCAAGCACTTAAATTACTTGGTGATGCAACAAGCCAAGAAAAATCTGTACTTGGTGCAATTCCTTATACTGAAAATTCAGTAGTGCTTCACACAGATACAAATTTACTACCTGACAGAAAAGCTGCTTGGGCTAGTTGGAATTATTTATTAAATAACAATACCGATAAAGCAGCTGTTGTTACCTACCAGATGAATATATTGCAAGGTATTCAATCAGACACTCAGTTTTGCGTTACGTTAAACCACCTTGAAGGGATAGATAAAAGCAAAATATTGCGTGAGTTCACTTATCATCATCCTGTTTTCAACAAAGAATCCATTGCTGCGCAAGGTCTTAAACAAACTATCGATGGCCAAAATAATAGTTATTTTTGTGGTGCCTATTGGTACAACGGCTTTCATGAAGATGGTGTGCGCAGCGGTGTAGATGTGGCAAGGCAGTTAGGGGTTGAGTTTGACTAGTGCTGTTTATTTAGGCGATGTTAAGCATCGCCGTTTTGCTGTTAAGACTCATCATTTTAGTAATCCACTGTATATGATGTGGGTTGACCTCAATAACCCAGAGCAATTGAATAATAAGCATAAATGGTTAGGCACGTCTGGTTTAAAAGCATTAAAGTTTAATGAATCAGACTATTTTGTTAATAGTCCCCACAATAATGATGCTTCAATCATTGAACGTGCAAGTCATCAGTTATTATCGCTCGGTGTAACAGAGACTTTTAGCCATGTTTACATGCTTGGACAGCTTCGTTGCTTTGGTATTTACTTTAGCCCAGTAAACTTCTTTTTTTATGGTAATAGTGACTGTGAATTTAAGTACATGGTCGCTGAGGTTAGTAATACACCATGGAATGAGCGACACTACTACTTGATACCTCTAGAGAAAAAAGTGAACTTTAAAAAAGTATTTTCCGTATCACCCTTTATGAATCTTGATATGCACTATCATTGGACAATCAGGTTAACGCAAGATAAAACTTTGATTCATATTGAAAATAAGCGGGATGGTGAGTTGCTATTTGATGCCACTCTTCGATTAACCCGCAAAGAACTGACTGAAAAAGAAATGAGTCAGTTGTTAAAGCGTTTCCCAGCAATGACGTGGACAATATTTAAAGGTATTTATTACCAAGCGTTAAAGCTATTTATAAAAAGAGTGCCTTTTTTAGGCCATTCTTAAAAGTCACAAATTACATATAAGCAGTAATAAAAATAACATAGGTGTTCTAATGGAAAAAGTGTCTAGCTTAAATTGCGAACAAAACACAGGCTGGTTTACAGGGCTTTATAAAAAATTAGTATTTAAAGCCTTTTCTTCAATAGAAACAGGGCAAATCACCGTGATTGATGAAGATCTGCAGCTTGTTTTTGGAGATGCATCATCTGACTTAAAAGTAACGGTAACAATCCACGACAAAGCAATGTATAAGGCATTTGCGTTGTCTGGCAGTGTTGGTGCAGGCGAATCTTACATTTTAGGTCAATGGAGTTGTGACAATCTAACCCGACTAATTGAGTTGTTTGCGATAAATGAGAAGCAGCTGGATGAATTTGAAAGAAAATTTGCATTTTTCAGTAATATTGCTAACAGGTTGACTCATTTAAAAAACAAAAATTCTCAGTCGGGATCGAAGAAAAACATAGTTGCTCATTATGATTTAGGTAACGATTTATATGAGTCGTTTTTAAGTAAGGAGATGCTTTACTCGTGTGCTGTTTATCCCTCAAAAGATGCCAGTTTAGAAGATGCTCAGCAACACAAGCTAAAGCGTATTTGTGAACAGGTTGAATTGAAAGCCGGTGACTCAGTAATAGAGATTGGTACAGGCTGGGGGGCATTTGCCATTTTTGCGGCAACGCATTATGACTGCCAAGTAACGACTACAACGATATCTGATGAGCAATACGATTATGTCGCTCAAAAAGTTAAAGAGCTAGGCTTAGAAAATAAAATAACGCTCCTTAAACTCGACTATCGGTTGCTGACAGGCAAATACGACAAGTTAGTGTCAATTGAAATGATTGAGGCGGTGGGCCACGAATATCTACCTAGCTTCTTTACGCAGTGTGGGTCCTTGCTAAAAGACGATGGCGCAATGTTGATACAGGCAATCACTATTAGCGATCAGCGTTATAAGCACTACCTTAAAAATTCAGATTTTATCCAGCAGTATATTTTCCCAGGTGGGTGTTTACCCTCATTAAACGAAATGAGTGAGCAAATTAAGAACAACACCGATATGGTTATTCATACTGTTAGTGATATTGGAACGCATTACGCAAGAACGTTAGCTGATTGGCGTGAGCGCTTTATCAAGAGTTGGCCAGACCTAGACCGCTCAAAATTTGATGACCGCTTTTATAGGCTATGGTTATTTTATTTTGCGTACTGTGAAGGTGCATTTAGAACCCGTGCAACCAGTACCGTACATTTAATGGCGCGTAAACCTCGCTTTAGTAGCAGTGTAGATGAAATTGCACTCGCTTATTAATTTTATTTTGTTTCAAGCAGTGTGGTTTTTATCATTACTGCTTGAAGGGAAATCACTTTTATTTAGTGCGATTGTTATTGTTTTAATGTTTTATTTATCAAAACATAAAAAACAAGACGCATTACTCTTACTGAAAGCACTCCCAATTGCATTATTGCTCGAATATATTTCTGTAGAGCTTGGCTTACTTGCGTTCAAGGTCAATCCATTTCCTCTGTGGTTGGTTTTTTTATGGGCCGCACTACTACTATCATTAAACACATCGATGCACTTTTTGAGTCGTTTAAAATTTTGGCAAGTTTTTGTTGTTTGTTTGGTTTTTGCACCTGCTAGTTATTGGGCGGGGGCACGATTTAACGTAATTGATTTAGGGTTACCCCTTTGGCAATTTTGGTTAGCCTACGGTGCGATGTG
The DNA here is from genome assembly GCF_019392235.1 of Pseudoalteromonas sp. CR1. Classification (NCBI taxonomy): domain Bacteria; kingdom Pseudomonadati; phylum Pseudomonadota; class Gammaproteobacteria; order Alteromonadales; family Pseudoalteromonadaceae; genus Pseudoalteromonas; species Pseudoalteromonas sp. CR1. The sequence goes on from NZ_JAHXRM010000005.1 coordinate 90,993, forward strand.
GTCAGCAGCCTTTACGTTCATTGTACTTATAAATCAAAAAATAAAGTCGATAATACCTCCTACTTGAGGCCGGTTTACCTAGTTAATTTTTTATTTAAATAAGGACTTTAATATTGAAAGCACTCATTAATACGACTTTGCTGTACCTATTATTAAGTACTTCTGCTTTTGCTAATGCTGAATTTAGCAAAGTGGGTGAGGGTAGAATGGAGTATTTGTTTTGGGATGTATACGACGCCACCTTATATACTCCTTCTGGCGATTATGCTTTGGGTGAACACCCTGTCAAATTTAAGCTTATCTACTTACGTGATTTTGAAGCCAAAGAAATTATAAAAGCAACTAATGAGCAGTGGGAGTTAATTGGTAAGGAAGATTTAGTTAATAAATACGATAAGCAGCTTTTATCGCTTTGGCCAAACATAAGCAAAGGCGACTCTTTAACCTTGGTTACAGACGAACAAGGCAAAAGTACTTTTTTGTTTAACGATGAAAAAGTAGGTGTTATTGATGATATTGCCTTTTCGAGTGATTTTTTAGCTATTTGGTTAGCTGAAAATACGTCTGAACCGGCTTTAAGAAAAAAACTATTAGGGAATTAAAATGACTATTAATAACGCGTTAAAAATGACTCTTGTGTGCGTACTTGCGCTCCTTTTAGTTAGCTGCTCTGCACCTAGCGTTGAGCATTACAGTAAAACAACCCCCAATTTTGACTTTAAAACGTTCTTTAGCGGAAAATTAAAAGCCTACGGCGTAGTGCAAGACTTTAAAGGTGAATTAACCCGTAAGTTAGTGGTTGACATGAACGCTACGTGGGAGGGCAACCAGGGCGTTATAGAAGAAGATTTTGTGTATGATGATGGTGAAACACAAAAACGCATTTGGAAAATAACCCTTAACGATGATAACACGCTTACAGGTACTGCTGATGACGTTCTTGGTGTAGCAAAAGGTAAGAGTGATGGCAGTGTATTTCATTGGAATTATAACGTTGAGCTTCCTTATGACGGGAGTACTTTAGATGTTAATTTTGATGACTGGATGTATTTGGTAACACAATCACGCTTGATTAACCGCACATCTATTGTTAAGTTTGGTGTCGAGGTCGGGGAAGTGACCTTAGTTATCGAAAAAATATAGTTTTTACATGTTGATGAACACGCACCAAAATTGTACAAAAATTAAGTCTTTGTTAACACAAGATGCTGTATTTTAGCGGAAATTAATATAATTTTATGTGTTTTATAAGATTTTAACTAAAAATTGCAATTTGCTGTTGCTAACTTTTAAAAAATACATAAAGATAGGTTTTGCGAAGGCAAAATAATAACGAATAGGAATCTAACAATGAATAAAGCTCAATTAGTTGAAAAAATTGCTACTGACGCGGAAATTTCTAAAGCCGCTGCTACCCGTGCGCTAGACGCATTTACTGGTGCTGTAACTTCTGCACTTAAAGAAGGTGATTCAGTAGCATTAGTTGGTTTTGGTACTTTCTCAGTAAAAGAACGTGCAGCACGCACTGGCCGTAACCCTCAAACGGGTGCTGAGATCCAAATCGCAGCAGCAACTATCCCAAGCTTTAAAGCAGGCAAAGGTCTTAAAGACCAAGTAAACCTATAATTGGTTTTACAAATTAATTGAAAAAAGGGCTATTTAGCCCTTTTTTTTTATATTCTAAAAGCCGTATTTAAACGGCTCCGTATCAGTAAAGTTAGGCTTTTAAGGCTTTATCGCCTCTGCCAATTCCAACTGCACCTGAACGCACAACTTCAATGATGTCTGTTTCATGGCGTAACGTATCTAAAAATGATTCTATTTTATCTGTGCTACTTACAAGTTGTAAGCTGTAACTCTGACGCCCCATATCTAAAATATCACCTTTAAACACATCGACCACACGCGTTACCGCTGCACGCGTTGTTTCATCTTGCGCAAATACTTTTACAAGAAGTAGTTCGCGTTCAATGTGGCTCATTTCAGTTAAATCAATAATTTTTAGAACATCAACTAGCTTATTTACTTGCTTGGTAATTTGTTCAACAATTCGGTCATCACCCATTGTTGTTATCGTAATACGAGACAAAGATTGATCGTCAGTGGTACCCACTGTTAGGCTATCAATGTTGTATGCCCGTTGCGAAAATAACCCTACAATACGAGATAGTGCACCGGGTTCGTTTTCTAATAATATCGATAAAATACGACGCATTATGCTTTTACTCCTTTACGTAACCACATTTCGTCAATGCCACCTAATTTAATTTGCATTGGGTATACATGCTCTTTCTCGTCTACAAGTATATCTAAAAATACGAGACGATCAGTTATGCTCATTGCTTTATCAATAGCGGGTTGGAGCTCTTCAAGCGTGTTTACCTGAATGCCAACGTGACCATAGCTTTCAACTAATTTTATAAAGTCAGGCAACGAGTCCATATACGAGGAAGAATGACGTCCTCCATACACCATATCTTGCCATTGACGAACCATTCCTAATGAACGGTTATTGAGAGAAACCACTTTAACCGCTAAGTTGTACTGTAAGCACGTAGAAAGTTCTTGAATATTCATCTGAATAGAGCCATCACCCGTTACACATACTGACTCTTTATCAGGAAATGCAAGCTTAACACCCATAGCGGCAGGTAAACCAAAGCCCATAGTGCCTAGGCCACCAGAGTTTATCCATTGGCGAGGGTACTTAAATGGGTAATATTGTGCTGCAAACATTTGGTGTTGCCCAACATCAGAACTGATGTAAGCTTCTCCTTCAGTTGCTTTATAAAGGGCTTCAATAACGGCTTGAGGTTTAATTTTTTCAGATGGTTGTTGTTTATATCCCAAACATTTTTGTTCACGCCAGCTAATAATTTGTCGCCACCAATCCTCTTGTGCACTGCGATCTATTTGGATTGTGCTTTTATCAATGCCATCTTGTAGTTGTTTAAGTACCGTGTCTAAACAGCCTACAACAGGGATGTGTGCTTTAATGGTTTTAGAAATCGAGGTTGGATCTACATCAACATGAACAATAGTGGCGTTAGGGCAGAATTTTTTAACATTATTTGTCACCCGATCATCAAAGCGGGCACCCAGTGCGAGTATAACGTCGGCGTTAGCCATCGCTTTGTTTGCTTCTAGAGTACCGTGCATCCCTAGCATACCAATAAAATTAGGGTGGACTCCTGATATACCACCAAGCCCCATTAAGGTGTTAGTTATGGGCGCATTTAATGATTCTACTAATCGAGTTAATTGCTCAGATGTGTTTGAAATAATAATCCCGCCACCAGAGTATATAACTAGCTTTTTAGCTTCCAAAATAGCAGCCACTGCTTTTCTAATTTGTTTTGAGTGGCCTTTTGTATTTGGGCTATATGTTCGAAGCTCAGTTGTTGTAGGAAAGTCGTATTCAAATTTGATTGTCGGATTTAGCATATCTTTTGGTAGCTCAACTACAACAGGGCCAGGGCGGCCAGTGCTTGCAATATAAAACGCTCTTGCCAAAATAACTGGAATTTCTTGCGCGCTTCTGCAGTTAAAACTGTGTTTTACAATTGGGCGAGAGCAGCCAACGATGTCTGTTTCTTGGAAGGCGTCGTCACCAATTAAACTAGTGGGTACTTGTCCTGATAATACAACCATTGGAATGGAGTCCATATAAGCGGTTGCAATACCCGTAATACAATTTGTTGCACCAGGGCCAGAGGTAGCAAGAACGACACCGACTTCTCCGGTAGCACGTGCATAACCGTCAGCCATGTGTGTTGCCGCTTGCTCATGCCTAACTAAAATGTGTTCAATGTCATTTTGTTGAAAAAGTGCATCGTATAAATCTAATACCGAACCACCAGGGTAGCCAAATATATATTTTACTTTTAATTCTTTTAATGCCTGAACGACTAGTTCAGAGCCATTATACTCTTGTTTGCTCATCCTCATTCCTCTGCGCTTTTTGTGCATAAAAAAACCCCCGCTTAAAGCGAGGGTTTTTAAAAAGCAGTATTACCTTTTAATACATCCCCGCTGGGCTTATTACTAAGACCAGTACGAGAACGACTAGAAGATTAAATTGTGTTTTCATAGTTATTTACTCTACTCAGCAAAACACTGCTTTGATGCGAAATTTTGTATAGGGCTATTTTTAAGTGTTTTAGGTGTGCATGTCAACCTTGAATGTGTATTTTTGCATTTTAAATTCATTTGCTGGGACTTTTTGGCTTTTTAATGCTTTATTTGAATGGTATTTAAAGGTTTTAAGGAGATAATATGCAATTTGTTTATTTTCATTTACTTGCTGTTGTTTTAGGCTTAAGCAAAAATAGGTTGCTAGCATATACTTTAAGCTAGTTTATAACCTGTTTAAATGATTGTTATTAGGTATGATGTGTCTAACAATCTGTTTGAGGAACACACAGTGAACAAAATAGCGTTACTTACTTTTTTTACTATGTTTTTTAGCACTATCGCTACTGCTAAAGCACCGACTCCGCACGATTTAGGGGTGACTAACAAAGAACGTATTTTGTATTGGCTTAATAAAAAAGAGGGTTTAACTCCCGATGAGTTAGAAGCTTCTTATAATGAATTCATCAGTAATCAATCACCACTGCAACTGCCGTTAAAAAATGGGTTTCGTCAATCATCAGGCATATCATCGTATAACTCGTTACAAAATAAGGCCTTGTTTAAAAAACAACCGAGTTATTCAACAGGCTTAGTTCCTGATGAGCGAGTAAATACAGTTAAAGTGCTAACTATTTTAATTGATTTTCCTGATTTAAAACACGACGAAAACCAGTTAACTCCTCAAGATACAGACATGTTTTATGCCGATTACTCAGCCGATCATTACCAGCAGATGTTGTTTAATCTCAGTGGATATGAAGGTCCTAATGGAGAGACTCTTTCGTCTGCAGCTGAGTATTATGCAGCTGCTTCGGGCAACAGCTTAAATTTTGAAGGGCAAGTTTACGGGTGGGTAACTGCAAATAATAATGCTAAATTTTACGGTGAACGTTTAGGCTCCACCCGAGATAAAGACGCTCCAAGCCTAGTGCAAGAAGCTGTGGAAAAAGCGGTTGCCCAATTTAATATTAATTTAGCAGACTATGATTTAACCGACCTTGATGACATAGACGGTGACGGTATTACCGATGAGCCAAATGGGATAATCGATCATGTTATGATTTTTCATTCTAGTATTGGTGAAGAGTCGGGCGGTGGTTATTTAGCCACTGATGCTATTTGGTCACACCGCTTTTATGTTTTAGACGAAAATAGCCAACCCTCTGAAGTTGTTGGTAGTGACATTAAGTTATTTGGTTACACAATAAACCCTATCGATGCAGCCATTGGTGTTGTTGTTCATGAGTTTGGACACGATTTAGGTTTAAAGGATGAATATGATTTACAGTCTAATACGGTTGGTGAACCCGTTGCTTCATGGTCTGTTATGTCATCAGGTACGTGGGCGGGCTCTCCCAGAGGGTCCGAGCCGGTCATGTTCAGCCCTTATGCGCTAGAGTATCTACAAACACGCTACCAAGGTAATTGGGTAAACCAGCTTAGCCTTGATATGGATGAGATTAATACCAATGCTGTGCAAGTGATAAATAATGCAGCAAGTACGTCTATTTCACAAAGCCAAATAAAGGTTGCATTACCACCAAAACTTGAAAAATTTAAAACCCCGGTAGAAGGTGTTTTTCAATATTATTCAAATACTGGCGATAATCTTAATACGAGCTTAGTAAATACCATTAATTTACCAAGTACAACTGAGTCGCTTATGCTGAGCTTTGTTGCCTTTTACAGCATTGAGAAAGATTACGATCTAGTCCAAATAAAGGTTAATGGTATGCCTATTGCTGGTAACTATACACAATCTATAAACCCTTACTATGGCAATATTGGCCCTTATATTACAGGCGATTCATTTTTAAATGCTGATGCGCAGCTTCCTAACGGTTATTTAATACACCAATTTGATTTATCTGCTTATGCAGGGCAAACAATAGAGTTGCAAGTACAATACTTAACAGACGCTAATGCGCACTATTATGGCTTTGTTATTGACGATATGCGCATTGAGCAAAGTGGTTCATTAATTTGGCAAAATAACGCAGAAACTCAAAGCACTATCACCTTAGCCGGCTTTTCAAAAGTGGGTAGTTATGTATTTGCTAGGCCATCATATTACTACCTGCAGTTGCGTGACTATTCGGGTATAGATAGTGGATTGCAAAAAGAAGGTTACTCGCCGGGGTTATTACTGTGGTACAGCGATGAGTCGCACACTGATAACAATACAACTGAGCATCCCGGCAGTGGTTTTGCATTGGTTGTTGACGCAGATCAGCGTGCTATCAATAAAGGAGCTACGCAATCGCCAGCAAATACAGCTATTCAGGTACGAGATGCCGCATTCAGTCTTTATGCTCAACGAGCTGGGCTAGGAGATAATGACTTATCTGCTATTAGTTCATTTAACGATAAGACGGACTTCAGCTTTGCAGAACAAGCTGAATCGGGTGTTAAATTACCACAAGTTGGTTTTGGTTTTACGCTCACAAACCAAGAAAGCAATAATGAAAGCATTGAAATATTATTAAATTATGAGCCATTAAATGGTATTAGTTACTCACTCTCAGATTTCACAGCTAATTTTAAAGTAGAAGGGTTATCGCTTTCACCATCTGACACGTTTATTTGGGATTTTGGTGACGGAAAAACAAGTTCTGAATTATCCCCCTCGCACGTTTTTGAAGGTTACGGACGTTATGATGTTAAATTTACAGCCAGTAACGGCAATGATGAGCAGACAGCAACAACGACAGTAACCATTGTTGCTCCCCTGAGTATCACTGCAATTGATTATGAAACAACACAAGGGCTATTAACAGCACAAGCTGACGTTGAAGGAGGGTTAGCGCCGTACAGTTACCAGTGGAATTTAGGCGATGGCAGTTCGTTAGCATCACAAAGCGTTTCACATAACTATTTATACTCGGGTGATTATTTAGTGTCGTTTACCGTGACTGATGACCAAGGGGTGTCGGTATCTCAAAATGTAAATGTAAACGTTAATGTTCCATTAGCAGTTAATACCACTTTTTCAACGAATAACTTAACGGTTCAATTTAATGCAGATGCAATAGGTGGCTTTAAAAATTATGCTTACAGTTGGGATTTTGGTGACGGCAGCGACCTATCTCAAGTTCAAAACCCACGTCATACGTATCAAAGTGCTGGCAGTTACTCTGTGGCTTTAACCATAACAGACACAAATACGGGTGAGGTTATCAGTGAAAACTTGTCTGTAAATGTAGCGCAGCCAGAAAATAATAATGGTTCAAGCTCTAGTGGCGGTGCGCTTGGCGGGTTATTAATTTTTATGTTGTTAATTTCAATTAGATTTAAACGCGCTTAAATGGCATAAAAAAGCCAGCAAAAATGCTGGCTTTTTTGAACGTCCTATTAAATTACAGACGGTCAATCACTGATTGTGTGAAATCAGTTGTTCCGTGGCTGCCACCTAAATCACGTGTAGTGCGGTCACCTGATTTGATTACATCAGCAACGGCGCTGCGTATACGCTCTGCTGTGTCACCCATATTTAAGTGCTCTAACATTTGAATAGATGCTAAAATTACAGAAGTTGGATTTGCTAGGTTTTTACCTGCGATATCTGGCGCGCTACCGTGCACAGCTTCAAAAATTGCAGCATCTTCGCCAATATTTGCACCTGGTGCCATACCTAAACCGCCCACTAAGCCAGCACATAGGTCTGATAAAATGTCACCAAATAAGTTTGTAGTAACAACTACATCAAACTCTTCAGGTGTCATTACAAGCTTCATACAGGTTGCATCAACAATCATTTCTGTTGATTCAATTTGTGGGTAACGCTCAGCTACTTCACGAGCAACTTTTAAAAATAAGCCAGACGTAGACTTTAAAATATTTGCTTTGTGAACAGCGGTTACTTTTTTACGGCCTTCACGCACTGCAAGTTCATAAGCAAATGTTACAATTTTTTCAGCGCCTTCACGTGTTATTACTGATTTTGCTTCAGCTTCATTGCCATCTTCACTCACTACTTGGCCTGCACCTGAGTACATGCCTTGTGTGTTTTCACGAATAGTGATGATGTCAATATCATCGTAACGGGCTTTAGTGCCCACAAATGATTTTACAGGGCGAACGTTTGCGTATAACCCAAATTGCTTGCGCAGTGTTACGTTAATAGACGTAAAACCTTCACCTACAGGGGTAGTTAATGGACCCTTAAGTGTAATTTTGTTTTTAGCAATGGTATCGATCGTCTCTTGTGGAAGTAACTCACCTGTTTTCTCAAGAGCGGCTAGGCCAGCATCAACAAATTCATAATCAAAATCGCATCCTGCGGCTTTTAGTATTTCAAGTGCTGAGTCGATGATGCTCGGACCGATGCCGTCGCCTTTGATCACTGTGATGGTTTGTTTGGCCATTAACGTTTCCTTTAAAGAGTTTGATGTGCACATAAAAAATTACTCTAAAAGAGTAACTGCTTGTTAGGTCATTTATGTGAATGATTGAAAATTTTAAGGGCGCATTTATACCAATAAACCACTTATTTTGCCAGTTTATAGAATAAATAATGGGTATAATTTCTATTTATAGTGGTAATAAACGAACTAAATATTGTTATATATTTGTAAACCCGCTAATTGGGCGTAAAAAGGTCGCTCATCATCCCAGCCATTTAGTCTTAGTTGCTCACTCAGAGTTTGCTGTTGCCATGGGGTTAATTTTAGCTCAGGTTTGAAAACCCGTTGAGCAATCACTTTTAAAGCAACCCATAGCTTATGCTCATTTGTTAGCTGTTTTTTTGCTGTTTGCTCTGCCTGTAACAACATGTTTGCCCAAGGGTTATCGCTTAGTAATTGCAAAAGCAATGCTTTAATATGCTCATTATTAATATTAGCTACACCAAAAAATGCACTAAATGGAGTGCTTAACGTTTTGTTTGGCACTTCATCGATAGCTATTTTTCGTGTTAAGCGAGTACTGCATTGGGTTAACAAAAAATGAGTATATGCGTACAAAGGTAAAGTGATGTGCTCAAATTGATACTGCTTATTGTGTGTTACCAATAAAGCCATTATTTTTACCAAACAGTCTAGTCGATTTAATATAAACTTTTGTAGTGGATGGGGTGTTGAATTAACCAATTGCTCAAATACGACGCGCTGAATAATAGCAGGCGCATTATTGTATCCAACCATAGACAAGCTATGGCGCAGATCTTTAGCTGCTTGATGTTCTTTATTATAAGGTTTAACGGCTTCACATACTCGCGCAATAATCTCAGGGTGATGAGCCATTATTTTATTCAAACCTTTAAAACTATATTCTTGGTTAACTTTAATTTGACTAATTAACTCAATTAGTTGCCTTGGTTTATCTAAACTGCTTGGCTCGTTAATAGTAATATGTTCACTGTTCCATACACTGTATAGAAGCTTTTTATCTGCACATTTCCATTGTTTGGGGTTGTCTTTTAATGTCGCTTTTACTCTAAACCAAGCTAATTTTTGTTTATTTTCAGGGGTAACTATTATATGCCTGTTTTGTTTATCGGTTGCTAGATAAACCATATTTTGATCTTGATACACAACTCGGCTACCAGCCAAAAATGCCCCTACGTGGGCAACGTAAGATTTAATTAAATGTTGTGCAAAAATATTTGGCGTGCGTAAATATAAATCGGACAAGGCCTGATAAAAGCTTATGTGCTTTTTAGCAGGGGTATGGGTTATATTCATTGCTATTATATTAGCGAGTGCAACAAGCGTAATTCCACCATCGTAAAGCATTATCTTTGGTGTATTTACGAGAGCTTGCTTATATTTATTTAGTTTTGCGAGTATATGTGTAATCGGTGCAGCGCTATTGCCACAGCTTAACATTATTTTTGCTGCAAATTGGTGGCGCAGCTGCCAAATCTTTTTATCGTTAGCACTAAATTCAGATTGTTCAGCTAGCTTGTTTAGTTGCGAGCAGACACACAAATGCTCCACAAGTGCGGCGTTTATGTAAAGTTCGGTTAGTTTTTTGTCGTAATTTTGGCTAGCACATAAGCTTGCAGTAATGACACACTGGCTTATCACTAAATTAGTTGAATAGCTGTAGTGGGAATTAAATAACGTTAATTTGGATAGTAGTGCATTAGGGCAGTGTTCGTATAAGACTCTATACTGTTCGGCTAATTTACAGGCCATAGGGTATAAGGCTTGCCAATGGTCTTTATTATTATAGCCAATTAAAAAACGCTGCGTATTTTCGTGCAGTTGTTTTAAACGATTTGCAAGGGGCTCATCCATTATGCCTTCACCTAATTTCTTCCTGATATTTACTGTATGCACTTGGTCCCCATAAAATTAGCTGGCCATTTTTAAATAATAAGCCTGTGCATTCATCCATCGTTGTTATACCGTCTGACGTAATATGCTGTGTGCGATAAAAAATAATTTGTAATACTTGTTCATTATCGCGCTTGGCAAATGTTAAGTCTGGGCTACCAAGGTAATCAAGTACGGTGTTGAGTGTAGTTTGAGAATCTAGCGAAAGCTTTTCAATGTAGCGCTTATTAAATGATTCTCGATCTTGCCAAATCATTGCTTGTGGATCGTCTTTGTAAAAAGCAATCACTAAGGTTGCAATGAGCGCGTATAGCCCCAACCCTAAAATTAAATACCGTATAAACTTTTTCAACACTATTTACCTTAAATGCTACCACGGGTATTAGTATACGTTTTGTTATAAATACACGCTATTTACTTGCGACTAATTAAGCCTAAGCTGCTTTAAACTAAACCCTAAATTTATATCTGTTCTTAAACTAACCAATTGTTTAGATATAACGAACATGTCCATATTGGCTTCAAGTTTTTTGCGTAGCGCTGTGTTTAGTAATTCATCACTCAATGCTTCATTTATAGAGGTGTAATTATTAACAAGCTGCTGAGCTGATTTTATACCAACTCCTTTTACACCAGGTATGTCATTCGTTTTATCGCCTGCAAGTGCCCAAAAATCGACGAGTTTATTTTTTTCTACACCAAAGCGCTCTTCCATTGTGGGTTCATCTAAATACTGCCTTTTAAAATAATCATAAATCTGTATTTCATTGTTTAAATACGGTAAAAATCCCTTGTCAGTAGATACAATCGTATTCATTATTTTTTTATCAGCGGCTTTGCAAGCAAGCGTAGCAATAATATCATCAGCTTCATCATTTATTGGTTCAAACACAATAATACCGGTTTCCTCAATTGCTGATTTAAAATGATGTAACGCACCTTTTAGTGTTTCGGGCATCGGGGCTCTTGAGTGTTTGTAATGTTCATAAAAGTGATAGCGCCAACTTTTATCTCCGTCAAACACTGCAATTGCATGCGTTGCTTGCGTTATGCGAAGCAATTTTTTGCATGCTTGCGCTACACGCTCACTGCACGTAAGTATTAATTGGTCTTCGTTGTTGTGTTTTTGGTTTACATCAACTGCATAAATGCGCCTAATTAAATTAAGCGCATCAATTAATAATAAATGGGGTTTCAAACTATATGACTCATGCTTTTATTTTGTAACACGGAGTATACTTACTGCCAGGTAATTTCATGCGGCCTTGGTCAACAAAGGCTTGTAAAAGTACATCCATATCTTGCATTAATGCAGGTTCACCACTGAGAGTATAAGGTCCATGTTGTTTAATAGCGCGTACTCCCTCATCTTTAACATTACCGGCAACAATACCCGAAAACGCACGTCGTAAGTTTGCTGCAAGCTGTTGTTTTGGTTGATCCAAGTGTAAATCTAGGTTTGCCATGTTTTCATGTGTAGGTGCAAAGGGCTGCTGAAAATCGTTATCAATTTTAAGCGTCCAATTAAAATAGTATGCATCGCCCTCACTTTTTCTATACTCGCGAACATTAGCCATTTTAGATTTTAGTTTTTGTCCAACTAAACTGGGATCGTCAATAATAACTTCAAATTTGTCTAGCGCTTCTTTTCCGAGCGTCATTTCAATAAATTCGCACAGTTTTTCAAAGTAATCTTTGCTTTGTTTTGGTCCGGTTAAAATAACGGGTAAGCACTGCTTTTCGTTATCTGGATGCAATAAAATGCCTAATAAATACAATAATTCTTCGGCAGTGCCCGCACCGCCTGGAAATATAATAATTGCATGGGCTGTGCGTATAAATGCTTCTAACCGTTTTTCTATATCTGGCAATATAACGAGTTCGTTTACTATTGGGTTAGGGGGTTCTGCTGCAATAATGCTGGGCTCTGTTAGTCCTAAATAACGATTGTTTTTAATACGTTGTTTTGCATGGCCTATAGTAGCGCCTTTCATTGGACCTTTCATTGCACCAGGTCCGCAACCAGTACAAATATTTAATCCACGCAGGCCCAATTCATAACCTACTTGTTTGGTATACTTATACTCAATTTCGTTTATTGAATGCCCGCCCCAACAAACCACCATATTGGGCTCGCTATTTACACGAAGCGCATGCGCATTTCTAAGCATGTCAAACACCATATGAGTAATGGCTTTTTGTTCTTTTAGATCTTTTTCGTACTTTTGACAAATAAATAAAATATCGCGGATAACTGAAAATATGTGTTCGTGTATACCGGTGATTATTTCACCATCTACAAAGGCAGTTTGAGGTGGGTTTTCAAGCTCAATTTTTATTCCGCGCTCTCGGCTGAGTAAGCGAATGTCAAAGTCTTTATACTTGTCGTATATTTGCGAACTTTCGTCGGTATGGCTGCCTACATTGAGTACCGCTAATACACAATTTCTAAATAGTTTATAACGCTCGCTAGTTGAGGATTGTTCTAATAAATCAACCTCTAACTGAGATAGTAAATCTAATACACCAGTTGGGTTTAACTGTATTAACATGGGCGTACTCCTTGCTATTTATGTAAATTACTACTGAGCCATACATTATTTATACCCGTATGGCATTATTTACTTATACAAAGGCGGTCTCTACCAGTATTTTTGGCTTCATACAAAGCATCGTCAGCTCTATCAAAAGCTTTAATTGGGGTATCCCCTTTTTTTAACTGCGTAGCGCCTACGGAGATAGTTATTTCAATTTGCTTATCTTTAAATTTAAACGGAATATTTTTAATAACTTTTCTGAGTTTTTCAAGCGGTGCAACTGCATTGTCAACAGTGGTTTCACTCATTAATAAGACAAATTCTTCACCGCCATATCGCGCTATAAAATCAGATTTTCGTATCGACTTTTGTAATGCTTTTGCGATCACTTGCAACGTAATGTCGCCAGCTGTATGGCCAAACCTGTCGTTTATTGATTTAAAATGATCAACATCTATAACGACCAGCGTAACATTTGATTGCTGAACATTAAATAAATGCATTTCGTGGTTATAGCGTTCGTCAAAAGCGGCTCTATTAGGTAATTTTGTTAAGCCGTCTAGTAGGCTTTTAAAGCGTTGATCGTTTAAGCGCTTTTTGTATTTTGTTAGTTTTGTTTCAAGCGTACCAATACGGCCATTAATCTCATTAAAACTGGATACAAGTATTTCCCTGTCTTGGCGTTCTAGTTTTTCTTTTGCCATAAAGTCTTGAGTCAACGACTTTAGTTCATTATCAACAAGCTCTTTTAAAGATGAAATAGAAGTAGCGGATTGTGTTTTTTCGTTTAAGTTTTCTATTTTACTTTTAATATTTTTATTGAGGGTCTCAAACTCAGCCCCCATTGACGTCGAATGTTTACTTGTAGCGACTATTGATTTGTGAAGTTCTTCAATTGTCTGGTTAAGCGATGATAAAAAGCTTTGAGCTGACTCGCGTTCTTTATTTATATTTTTTACGACAACAGTAATTATGTTTATGGCCGTATCGAGCAAAGAGCCTAAATTATCGCTTTCAGATATGATGCTTTTAATACGCTTAATTTCTATTGTTGCTTCATCTTCAAGAACTAAGTCGTTAGCGAGTTCAAGTAGTTTTTGTGCTAATGCAGGCGTCGCTTCACAAGTAATCTTGCTATCTGCACGTAGTTTTGTGTTTAGCGCATGGTGATAAAAGCTAATTAATTTTTCCAGTAACGGAATAAAGTCATGAGTGGAATGAACGTTATTCATTTCGTGATCGAGTAAATTTCTTAATGAACGGCGTGTGCCTTCTGGCAAGCCTTTGGTTTTTTGGAGTTGTCTGCCCGCTGATAAAACACTTTCTTGTAGGTCACGTTGTTGCGAAAGTTGAATGGACTCTTGTTTTTTTAACAGCTTTATTGTTTCGTCAATTAAAGGGGATAAATCATCAAAACCAACGCCTTTGTTGAGTGCACTTCTAAAGTTAGCAAGTCTGTTGTCAAGTTCTGTGTCAAGACCCTTACACGCTAAGGATAATTTAGATGAAAAAATAGAGAGGGTGTCTACTTGATGTTTTCGCGCGTCTTCCAGTGCCATGCGCGCACCAATTGCTTGTTTTAGTTTTCTCTCTGTAGCAGTAGATTTTTCTGACACCTAGGCAGCCACCATGATTTGTAATTTTGTTACTCTAAGTCTACAACAAATTTATATTAAGTGTAGTTATCTCGGTAAAAACTCTATATTTTTATTAGCCTTGTGCGTACAAACTCGTATACATGAGGGTTTATCGCTTTTAATTCACATTTAAATGTTCGCTTGATAACCTTGGCTGCAATCAAGGTCTTAAATAGAGTTTATATGAAAAAGTTATTAGTTTTATCAATTTGTGCTGCATTATCGGCATCTGCTTTTGCTGATGTTGACTACTCATTGAGTATCGATGAGCCTCAGCATCATCTTGGTGATGTTCGCGTTCAATTTCCTAAGTCAGCACAAGCTCATCTTGATATTAAATTACCTTCTTGGCGCACCGGCCGTTATGAAGTCCTTAATCTTGCCAATGGAGTACGTTATTTTAACCCAACGGATAAAGAGGGTAATCCTCTAAAGTGGGAAAAAATTGATCACAGTACATGGCGTGTCCATATTGATACACCCACAGAAGTAAGTGTAGGTTATCAGGTTTACGCCAATGAACTAGGTAAGCGTGCTCGCCACATTGATGATAGCCATGCTTTTATAGATGCTTCTGGCTTTTTTATGTTCAGCGAATCATTTCGTCAAGAGCCTGTAACGGTTAAATTAGAGGTTCCTAAACTGTGGCGTTCTGTTTCTGGGATGGCTAATTTAAATTCAACACACTCGTTTATAGCAGCTAATTACGATGTACTCGTGGACTCGCCTATTGAAACAGGTATTAACCAACTCCATTCCTTTAGCGTTGATGGGCGTGAGTACGAATTGGTAATTTGGAGCGAGGGGAACTACGACGTTGAATTAATGCTGCGTGATCTCAAAAACCTAGTCACAACAGGTAATGTAATTTGGGATAGCTACCCGTATGAACGCTATGTATTTATGGTGCATGCAACGTCTGGCGCAGGGGGGGCAACTGAGCATTTAAATTCGACCATAATTCAACGCCCACGCGGCCGTTTTGGTAGCCGCGAAGATTATTTAGGCTTTATTAGTACCGCTGCCCACGAATTTATTCATACTTGGAATGTAAAAGCATATCGTCCAGAGGGGTTGGTACCTTACGATTACACTAATATGAATTATTCAAAATTACTTTGGATAGCAGAAGGTTCAACAAGTTACTTTGAGGATCATTTGTTAGTACGCTCAAAAATTGAGACGATTGATGAGTTTTTTAATGGATTGACAAAAACCATAAATCGACACTTACAAACACCAGGTAGAGACGTTCAAAGTGCCAGTGAAACAAGTTTTGACAAGTGGATTAACCAAGGTGGAGATCACGGACGTAATTACAGTACAAATATTTATTCAGAGGGTTCATTGCTCTCAATGGTCCTTGATATAAACCTATTAGAAAAAACAGCAGGTAAAGTCAGTTACCGGGATGTGCATAAAGCACTCTATAACAACCATAAGTTACCATTAGGTTTTAATGAAAAAGACGTACTAAGCATTTTACAAAACCTGACGGGTCTCGATTATTCAAACTGGTGGAAAGAGTATGTTGATTCACCTGCAAAAATTGATTTTGACGAATTACTCAATAAAGTAGGTTTGGTTTTTGAGCGACCCAAAGACGCTAAGGCTGTTGCCAGCATAGATGCAGTAGCTAAAAATACCGGGCAGCTTTTAACATTAACACATGTTCAACGTGGTGGTAGTGCGTGGAAAGCGGGATTAACGACCAACGATAAAATCGTAGCTATAAACAAGCATCATGTAGGAAAAGATCTGAAGTCGACCCTTGAAACCTTTAGTCCGTCAGATAAGGTAACCATTGACTTTATTCGTCGTGATTCACTGCAAAGCCTTACCTTAGTGTTAACTGAAAAGTTTGATAAGCCCAAAAAGGTAACAGCAAATCCCCAAGCAACTACAGATCAAAAAGCACGCTTCAAAGCATGGATGGGAGTTGAACACCCAAATGATGTTAAATAGAATTTAACAACACTAATAAAGGAGCTAAGGCTCCTTTATTATTATTTTAACAGTGAATAATACACTTAAGCTTACTTTTGAATATATGTGTATGGAAATTCAACAATTAACTTCTATTATAAAATGAGAAAATTTTATAGGAGATAACCACAATATGAGTTCCAACACGGTTGTTAATCAATTATCTAAACAGTTTGTTACTAACGATTCATTGCACCAACTATTTGAAAGTGTAAATTCAATTTCAGTGCAAGGTTATGATGAACAAAGACGAGTTGTGTATTGGAACAAGGGAAGTGAATTACTTTATGGGTTTAAATCAGAGGAAGCATTTGGAAATAAGTTAGAAGACCTTATCGTACCCGCTCCGATGAAAGACATGGTAGTTGAGGCTCATACAAAGTGGATAAATGAAGGCGTAGCAATACCCGCTGCAGAAATACTACTTAAGCATAAAAATGGAACTGATATATACGTTTATTCAAGCCACGTAATGTTTGAAAATGAATTTAAAGTCAAGCAAATGTATTGTATAGACATTGATTTGTCGGATGTAAAAAAGGCCCAAGCCATTGCTACTTTTAAAGAGCAAATGCTGAAAACAATCTTTGAAGCAATCCCTGATTTACTCTTTTTAATGGATCATGATGGAATCATCATTGATTACCATACTAATAACAAAAATACCCTTTATGTATCCCCTGAAAAGTTTATTGGTAATAGTATGCTTGATATTTTACCAAAGGGTGTTGCAAAAAAATTTGAAATACATATCGCTAAAGCAATCGAACAAGAAGAGATGGTGACATTTAAATATGAGCTTACAGTACGCCAAGGCTTAGCCTACTTTGAGGCAAGGATAAATAAAGTCTCTAAGTATGACCAAATAATGATAATTATTCGAGATATAACCGAACAACACCAATCAGAACAATTAATTCGTAAACAAGCTTATTTTGATAGCCTTACACAATTACCAAACCGCTTACTAGCCCTCGATCGATTATCACAGGTAACAGTAGAAGCCGATCGCAATGATGAAAAAGCCGCGATATTTTTTTTAGATTTAGACGACTTTAAAAAAATAAATGATTCACTTGGCCATGAGGCTGGCGATAAGGTTTTGATTGAAACAGCTAACCGCCTGCAAAGCGCTTTGAGAAAAGCAGATACAATTGGTCGACTAGGAGGAGATGAATTTATAATTCTGTCTAAAGGAATTTCTACTCAGCAAAATGCAGTGGGTATTGCTGAAAAGATTCTACAAAATTTTAGAGACCCCTTCACAATTGAAGGCCGTGAGTTAATGTTAACAATTAGTATTGGTGTGGCAATATTTCCAGATAACGGCAAAACGGCTTCTGATTTACTGAGAAATGCAGATACAGCGATGTATCAGGCAAAAGCACTGGGGCGCAACACATATTCGTTTTTTACCAGTCAAATGAATACCGTTATTCAACGACGCCTAGCAATAGAAGAGCAAATGCGAGGTGCTCTACAGCGAAAGGAGTTTATCCTTTATTACCAACCGCAATTTGATGTTAAAAACAATGAAATTACAGGCGCAGAGGCATTACTACGGTGGCTAAACCCTGTACTCGGTAGCGTGGCACCAGATGAGTTTATCCCTATTGCAGAAAAAACAGGCGTAATTATTTCTATTGGTGAGTTTGTTATTAAAGAATCACTTCACTTACTCAAACGATGGAAAAACGTAGAAAAGTTAAATAAAGATTTTACTATCGCTGTAAATTTATCTCCAAGTCAATTTAAAGATTTAAGTCTGTTTAACTTTATTAAAACATCGTTATTAAATGCGAATATTGAGCCTAAAAACCTTGAGCTTGAAATTACAGAAGGAGTGTTGATGACTGGAGAGTCCACCATTACTGACACTTTAACCAACATCACAAATTTAGGGGTTATTCTATCCATGGATGATTTTGGGACGGGTTATTCATCACTTAGCTACTTAAGGCAATACCCGTTTAATGTATTAAAAATAGATCGTGGTTTTATTGGGGGGATTACTGAAAACAATGAAGACTACAGCTTAGTAGAGGCAACAATTGCAATGTCGCATGGTTTAGGGTTAAGAGTGGTTGCTGAAGGAGTTGAAACTCAAGAACAACTCACAATATTAAAAGAACTTGGTTGTGATTTTGCTCAAGGGTATTATTTTAGTAAACCAATACCTGAGCAAGACCTCATTGATTTTTCGATACGTTTTTATAGTTAACTTGCAGTAAACCTTTTAAAGGGTGCGATGTAACTACCGTGTTTAAATAACATTTTATATACGGTTTTCGAATTCAAACATAAATCGATTTAAGACTTCGTTTAATTAATTACTTCCACATATTGCGGCATGAGCGCGTATTTTAACGTTTTGACTGTGCTATCGCTCTTAAATCTGTTGAGTTATATCTGCACGTCGGATTCAGCGTCTGCTATGTTTTGAGGTGACAATTTAATAGACAATAAGAAGTGCCAAGTTTAGTTCATGCTCTAGTATTAGCTGGTAGGAACTCCAAAACCAAATTAACTAGTTTAATCTTAATTTATAGATTTAACGATTATACTATTCTTTTCTTGTGGGTTTGTATTTTTACGTGCATTTAATTACCCTTAAGTGGTGTGTTTTAATAATTTACCAAAGGAATTAATTATGAAATTAGAGTCTTTAGCACTACACCATGGTTACGAGTCTGAAGAATCCACGAAATCAGCAGCAGTGCCTGTTTATAATACCTCATCGCACACGTTTGATAACACGTAACATGGTGCCGATTTATTTGATTTAAAAGTACCTGGAAATATCTATACCCGCATAATGAATCCGACCAATGCGGTACTTGAGCAGCGTATTGCGGCAATGGAAGGCGGCATTGGTGCGTTGGCTGTAGCCTCGGGTATGGCGGCGATTACCTATGCGATTCAATGTTTATGTGAAGTAGGTACTAATATTGTAAGCACCAGCCAAGTGTATGGCGGCACTTATAATTTATTTGCCCATACATTACCACGCCAAGGTATTGAAGCGCGTATGATTAAGGCTGATGACTTTAGCGCATTCGAGGATGCCATTGACGACAATACCCGTGATATTTTTGTGAATCTATTGGTAACCCTGCAGGTAATATTGTTGATATTGAGCGTTTAGCTAAGATTGCTCATAGCAAAGGTGTGCCACTTATTGTTGATAATACCGTTGCTACGCCGTATTTATGTCGGCCATTTGAGTTAGGTGCCGATATTGTGGTGCACTCACTCACTAAATATATTAACGGCCATGGTACCGCGATTGGCGGTATGATTGTTGATTCGGGCAAGTTTGACTGGAAAGCCAATGCGACTCGTTTTGTGATGATGAATGAGCCTGATCCGTCGTACCATAATGTAGTGTATACCGATGCATTTGCTGAGGCGGCGTTTATTGGTCCTTGCCGCGTTGTACCACTTAGAAATACCGGTGCGGCGCTTGCGCCTAAAAACGCATCTGATATTTTAATTGGCCTTGAAACGTTGGGGCTAAGAATGGATCGCCACTGCGAAAACGCGCAAAAAATTGCTGAATATTTAGAGAGCCATCCTAAGGTGCTTTGGGTTAATTATGCGGGATTAAAATCAAGCCCGTATAACGAAATGAGCCAAAAAATTACCAATGGTAAAGCGTCAGGTATTTTAAGTTTTGGTATTGCCGGTGGCCTTGAAGCCGGTACGCGGTTTATTGATGCTCTAAACATGATTTTACGTTTGGTAAATATTGGCGATGCTAAATCGCTTGCTTGCCACCCAGCATCTACCACTCACCGCCAATTAAATGATGAAGAGCTGGCCAATGCTGGCGTTAGCCGCGATTTAATTCGTTTATCGGTGGGTATTGAAAACATTGACGATATTATTGCCGATGTAAGCCAAGCGCTCGATAAGGCCTAAATCGTACAGTAAATACCTCAAACTTTTTTGAGGTATTTATTTTTGCAATTAAAAAGGAGTGCCGATACATGAAATTTTTAATTTTTCTCGGTTCGGTTAGAAAAAGTACCCCACCTAAACCTGCGCGTTTAGGGGAAAGGGTAGCGAAAGCATGTGAGCGATATTTGCTTGAGCATTACTCTGAGCACTAAACGTAGTAGTCAACTAATTTAAAAGTATTACCTCTACAATCCATTGTTTGCACTGGCTTTAGGATTAGAACTAACTTCATAGAACCCTTTTGGCCTAAGCTGTATTTCGTTAATCAATTCTGCTAAAAGTTGCGGTTTATGGATAAAGAAACCTTGGGCAAAATCTACTTTCATTTTTTTGAGTTCTTCCACGATGTCATTGCTAGAGGCGAATTCAGCAACAGTTTTTAAACCTATCTTGTGGGCAAAATCATTTATTGAGCATACCATTGCATGAGAAAAACTATCATCATTTATATCTTTTACAAACATACCATCAATTTTTATATAATCAACGCGAAGACTTTTTAAGTATTGGTAAGAAGAAAGGCCTGTTCCAAAATCATCTAATGAAAATGTATATCCATTTTCTTTAAGCGAGCTAATAAAGTTTTGAGTTTTCTCAATGTTTGAAATTACTGCTGTTTCTGTAATTTCAAACGTAACTTGTTTAGGGTTGACCTGATATCTATGAGACATACATATTATGAATTCAGCTAACGTCATGTCTGAGAGCGATTGACCGGATAAATTAATTGAAACATTAACTTTTGAATTAATTTTTGAAAAGGTTTCTGCGATTACCCAACGATCTATTTTTGCCATTATTCTAGCTCTCTCAGCAACTGGTATAAATAGGTTAGGAGGAATATTTGTACCGTCTTCAGATTTTAACCTAAGCAGAATTTCATAATGTTGGTGTTCCGAATTGCAAACCAGAGGTGATATTTCTTGTGCAACAAGATAAAAACTATTGTTAGCAATAGCAAAATTAATTGTATTTAAAAGATTGGTATCTTGTAGATAACTTTCAAATTCACCATAGTAACTATCAATAATATGAATTCGTTCTTCATTATCTCCTTTTGCTAATCGGCAAGCTGTATCTGCAGCGTTAATAACTTGGCTAACATTGTCATACTTGCTAGGGTCAATAGGGGCTATTCCCGCGGATAAACTAACACCAAGTACTTTCCCTGAGCTTATTAAGTTAATATTTTCAACTTTTTGCAGTATTACATGAACTATGTCCTTCGCGCGATTTAGGGAACAATTTCTGATCAACAATGCAAATTCATCCCCGCCAATTCGAGCAATATCATCCGAATCTCTTACACAGCTGACAAGGGAAGTTGCTACTCGTTTTAAAACCTCATCACCATAAGCATGTCCTGCAATATCATTAATGAGTTTAAATCTATCTAAATCTATAAATACAACGACCGCGTTGTCGTTTATATTACTTTTTTGGTATGTTGTTTCTAATATTTTTTCAAAACTTTGACGATTCAATAATTGCGTTAAGTGATCATGTGACGTTTTATGAATTAATGCTTTTGTTTCAGTTCGGTCTTCTATTATGAATAACGTACCCTTTAGCATTTTCTGACAGGTAACATAAATGTTTAGGTTATGTTGTTCGCTGTCGCAAGGGAGCGCAAACTTTCTTCGCTTACCTGCCACAATTAAATTCTCATACTTGTCAACCAGAACTGGAATATTCATAAAGCTATCTTTATAATTTTGATCTATAACATCTGATGGACTTTGACTTGTTAAGCCAAGAAACTGGGTAGCGGAGGCGTTAATAATCTCAATTTCGTGAGAATCTGAAAGCACAACAACACCAAATGGGATGGCAGAAATAATTCCTGTCAGCTGCTCGTGTAGAGTCGTAAATTGATCAAATTGAATAGTCATAAAATCTTATCTCTTATAACAATTAATGTCGCATCATCATCTGGTAAAGCGGCTTCATTAAATAGTAAACATGCACTACGTTCTAAAGAACTAGCTTCTCTAATTTCTTTGAGATCTTGAGGCAGTATTATTCCGTCAGAATATAGAAAAAGAGTCATGTTCATAGGACGGTTAACTCTTATATTGTGGATTTTTGAAGGAAGTGTTAAACCTACACTGCCGTCATTTACTGGAAATGCTAATTGAGAGTCCGAAATAATTTTGATACCTAAATCTCCAACAACACAATATTCCAACCAATCAGGTGAGATACGTAATAATGCAATCTGCACAGGGCGATAGGGATAATTGTCTTTGAGGCTCGAGTGGCATAGGCTAATAATGGTCTTCAAATCATCAGTATAATGTTCTTTGACTATATTGAGTGCGCACTGCGATGAATTCGATGCATTGATGCCTTTTCCCGATCCATCAATTAAACAAACAAAAAGTTTATCGCTATGATATTGTTTCAGAAAATATTTATCCCCGTTGACACTGTTCCCAATAGCAGGAAAGGATATCGATACTTTCTCTAATTGATTTTCGGGAGTTGTTAGATAGTGCCGTAATGTAATTGAAAGGCCACTGGGATCATTTTTGTTGACTATAAATTCTTCAACGCACCTTTTAGCTGACCCTAGACCCTTACCTATACTTGGCTCTGAGTGAGTGCTAAATCCATCTACCATAGCTTTTTCAAGATCTGTAATGCCTGGTCCATTGTCTTTTATGGTAACTTGAATACCTCTGCCTCGCTCTATAACTGTCAAAGTAGCGACGCCCGGTAAAGCATAGCGAACTACATTTGTAGTAATTTCTGCAACAGCGATTGTTATCATACCAGCTTCAAATTCATTAAAGCCCAATTCAAAAGCTAATTTGCGTGCTTCTTGAGCAACATAATAAGCATCAACAGGCTCTTCGATAGCAATGTCCATTTTTATTTAGCAATAACATTTACTAACTCTAGGCCAGATGAGCTATAGAAAAAAGTCAATGCAGATTTTAAATCTTTAACCGTATCAAATTGGTCAAATTCCACGCCAGCAGTAACCATAGTTCGTGCTATATTCCCTTTTATCCCACAAAAAACAATTTTCACGCCTATAAGTTCAAGCACTTTTCCTAATCGAACCAAATGTGTGGCCACAGCAGTGTCAATCGCATCAACATTACTGAGGTCAACAATGGCTACGCTATAAGTTTCTTTTTCACATCGAAGTGTCAATGACTCTGTAATTTGTGCCATTCTGCCAGAGTCAATAGATCCAAAAAATCCAGTGTATAGACATTTTTCTGCAATTTCACACGCTATCATAGGAACTTCACCTATTATGTGCCTACGACTAATTGCGACATTTTCTTTAGACATTTTATGTTCCTTTTAAAATATAAAACTAATTTACTCAATGTCTAAACTATAATTTATAAAGGCAAAGAGTGATTAAAAACGTAATTTAATATTGTTAGTGAAATATGCTAAAGATTAACGTTTTTAAATTATGTTTCTTTTTTAAACCGTAAATATTCTGGGCTGGTGTTTTCTTAATAATAGTTTATGAAATAGATTAAGCAAAAAAATTCTTGTATTTTCGATCTTTTACGTAAGTCTTCAAATTGTAGTGGCACACTAACTTTAAATATAAGTGGCTCAATTTGTAATTGACCAAGGCCATTAAGATAATAAGTCAACAGTAGGTAAATGTGGTACTCAATTAAATCAAGTATTTAATAGCCTAGCACCACCCGTTTCCCCCATGATGCCTGAGCAAACATCGTGGGATAGCTATTTTTCGCGCACCTTTAATCAATTAATGTGGTGGGCTGAGGGCTCCAGCAAACAACGTGAAGCGTTAGATCCTAAGCAATTAAGCAAAGATTTTAAACGAGACCCATCACAACGTAATGCGCCCTAACAGTTGATAAATTTATGCTAGTCTTTGTTTGCGTCTTCGCGGGGGGAGGCCAATATTGCTTGCTTTTGTTCGTCAGTTAAAATAATCCAGTCGAATATTTCGTCGCTAGTGCGCCCGCACCCAGTGCAGTAGCCATTCATTCTATAACATTCACCGATACAGTCTGTTTTTAAATGAGTGGATTGTTTACTGGGTGTTTGGCGCATACATTCTCTCGTTATTATTTAGTGGCGACGGGCTTTCCTACTTCTAAATAGGTCGACCAAGTTTTAATTTTTGATAACGTCTTACTGGTATAAACAGAAATAACCGGCGACTTATCATCAAGTACAAAGGTGGTATGCAGCGACGTTTCTGACTCTTTTTGTGTTTCTAACCAGTTGTTTGTTTTAGTTAAACATTGGCGAGTGAGTTCAACTGCTTGTTGATGCATAGCTACCGCTTGTTGTTGATCTTTGTAGCTTTCTTGGCATTGATAGGTCACAGTTTTATTGTTAAAACTAGTCACTTGGCAGTTATCGCCAAATACATTGTACTTTGCAGTCCACACATCTAAATATGAGTTTTGTACTTTGGTGTCTTTTAATGCATCAAAGCGATTATCGAATTCGGTTATTAAGCCATCCATTTTTTCACAGGGCGTTAAGCTGTCTAATTTGGCTTTTTGTTCGCTGGTTAAACTGCTACAGCCAGATAAAATAAGGCCCGTGAGTATAAGCGTTAGATAAGTTTTCATAGTGCGCTATCCTTTTGTAATTGCTACCAAGGATACTTAAGGTAGAGAATAAATGCTATTGAGAGTCTGAATTAAAAAAGAAAAATTATGGCTTGTTATAACGATGTACGCCACATAATGGCGCACACAGTAATCGTTGTATTTACTTATGACGACCTTGTAGGCAAGCAACTACATCAGTGAGTTCTAACCCTTGGCGTTGTAATAGTACAACAAGGTGATACAACAAATCGGCCGATTCGTTGGTAAGCTCATCGTTATCGTGTTTCATTGCGGCAAGGGCAACTTCTACGCCTTCTTCACCTACTTTTTGACAACTACGGCTTAAGTCTTTAGCAAACAATGAAGCGGTGTAGCTTTTTGATGGGTCATCATTTTTACGCTCAACAATGACATCTTCTAATTGTGCTAAAAAGCTTAAGCTTGGTTTAGCATCATCGCCAAAGCAGCTTTGTGTGCCTAAGTGGCACGTTGGGCCCTCAGGGTTTGTCAGTACTAAAATTGAGTCGTAGTCACAATCGGTATGAACCGACACCACATTTAAGTAGTTTGCTGATGACTCGCCTTTAGTCCATAAGCGCGATTTAGAACGCGAATAAAAGGTTACTTTGTTGCTTTCAAGCGTTACCTTTAGTGCTTCGCTGTTCATAAAGCCTTGCATTAAAATAACACCAGAGCGAGCATCTTGAACAATAGCAGGGATCATTTCGCTTTTAGCAAAATCAACTTGAGTTTGGTTTTGTTGTGTTAATTGCATAATCTTGCTGCCACTTGGTTATCGGTTAAAAATTGTTTTAGTTCGCCAATGTTAATCACATTTTTGTGAAAAACACTGGCTGCTAATGCGCCATCTACTTCGCTTTGTTTAAATACGTCTACAAAGTCTTGCATGCTGCCTGCACCGCCAGAGGCGATAAGTGGGATATTACATAATGCACGCATTTTACTTAGTTGCTCGTTGTCGTAACCGTTGCGAACACCATCTTGGTTCATACAATTTAAAACGATTTCGCCTGCACCTAAGTCTTGTACGCGTTTAACCCATTCTTCGGTTTTATAACGGGTGCGGCTTGATGCATTAGGATCGCCGGTTAATTGATACACTAAGTATTCGCCGGTTACTTCATCGTAAAAGCTGTCAATACCTACAACAACACATTGCTTACCAAATTCATCGTGTAGCTCTTTTATGAGTTCAGGGCGTGCAATAGCAGGGCTGTTGATACTTATTTTATCGGCACCACGCTCTAAAACCCGTGCTGCATCGGCTACCGATTTAATACCGCCAGCCACACAAAATGGAATATCAATGTGGCGGGCAATGCTCTCTACCCAGTTAACATCAAGTAAGCGTTTTTCAACACTTGCGCTGATCTCGTAAAAAACCAGTTCATCAGCACCAGCATCGCTGTATGCTTTTGCCATTGTTAAAATATCACCAACAACTTCATGGCCTTTAAATTTAACGCCTTTTACTACTTGGCCGTCTTTAACATCTAAACACGGAATTATGCGTTTTGATAACATGCCAACGCCTCCTCAACACTAAATGCGCCATCAAGCAGTGACTTACCTAAAATAACGCCGCCTACGCCAAGCTCTTTAAGTTTTTTAATGTCATCAAGTGAACTTACGCCACCAGAAGCTTGTACTTTAATGGTGCTGTTGTGACGAGTTAAATCTTCATACAATTCAAACGATGGGCCTGTCATGGTGCCATCTTTACTGATGTCCGTACATAAAAAGTCAATAACGCCCAAGCTTACATAAAAATCAACAAGCTCAAGTAAACCAAACTCAGATTCACTTAACCAACCGTGCGTAGCAGGTGCCCAGCCAGTGGCTGTTTTATTTACATCAAGGGCAATAACAAAGTGCTCTGCGCCAAATTGTTCAATCCAGGCTTTTACTTGCTCACGTTTTTCTACCGCCATTGAGCCAATAACAACTTGGTTAGCGCCGGCTTTTAGCCAATCACTTACATCTTGCTCTGAGCGAATACCGCCGCCCACTTGGTACGGTACGTTAAGCGCTTTAGTTGCGGCTTGAATATGTTGCCACTGCTTTTTACTTGGATCGCGTGCGCCCTCTAAATCTACAAGGTGTAGCTTACCTGCGCCGCTGTCGGCGTATTCTTTTAAACGTGCACCAAGCTCAAAAGGGTAAAACTGAGCGGTGTCGTATTTACCTTGGTATAAACGAACAATTTGATTTTGTAATACGTCTAATGCTGGAATAATCACAAATAATCTCTTTATTGTTAGTTAATGGGCAGTTTATAACTGCCAATCAACAAAATTTTGTAATAAACGGGTGCCTACTTTTGCACTGCGCTCAGGGTGAAATTGCATGCCAGCGTAGTTGTCTTTAGCAACAATAGCTGAAAAGGTTTGGCCGTACTCGCCACTTACAAGTGTTGCGTCGTTTACAGTGTGCGCAAAGCTATGTACAAAGTACACTTGCTCGTCTTGTGTTAGCCCTTTAGTAAGTGCATGCTCTTTATTAATACTTAAGTTATTCCAACCCATGTGCGGCGACGTTAAACTGCCAACATCGAGGGCTTTTACTTGCCCAGGTATTTTACCTAAGCACTGTACGTTACCTTCTTCTGTGCTTTCGCACAGTAACTGCATACCTAAACAAATTCCCATCAGTGGGCGCTGGTATTCGTTTATAGCTTGTTGCCAGCCGTTATCTACTAGGCGTTTCATGGCAACAGATGCATGGCCAACGCCAGGTAATATTGCCCGCTCAAAGCCTTTTAATTGCTCTGGCGAGGTAATGACTGTCGGCGTTTGCCCTAAGCGTTCAAAGGCAAAACGTACTGAATTTATATTGGCACAACCTGTATTTATTATGGCAATCATAAACATCCCTTAGAGCTGGCTGTTTGTTGGGTCGTGTCTTGTGCTACTGCCATACGAAGGGCACGTGAAAACGCTTTAAATAAGCCTTCTACTTGGTGATGACAGTTACCGTCGCTCACCGATAAAATAAGGCTAATAGCAGCATTATCGCTTAAGCTTTTGAAAAAGTGCTCAACCATTTGTACGTCTAAATCGCCTGCTTTTTCGCGGCTAAAGTTAGCGTTTAATACAAATGATGCACGGCCCGATAAATCAATTTGTGCCTCTGCTTTACATTCATCCATTGGCAGTGCAAAACCATAGCGCGCTATTTGCGATTTAGTACCAAGCGCTTGCTTAAGCGCAACACCTAGGGCAATGCCAATGTCTTCAACAAGGTGGTGCTCGTCTATGTGTAAATCGCCTTTGGCTTTAATGTTTAAACCAATGTTGGCGTGCGTGCGAATTTGATCAAGCATGTGATCAAAAAAGCCAAGGCCAGTATCTATGCTGCCATTTTTAGTTTGATCTAGGTTTATGGCTACATCAATTTGGGTTTCTTTGGTGTTACGCGTAACACGGCCTTCGCGGTTGGCTGTGGTTAGCTTGGTAACAATGGCAGGCCAGCTGCCATCGTACAAAATGCCTTCACAACATAAATTTTGTGCAAGGCCAATATCTGTTTGGCGATCGCCAATTACATATGAACGTGCTAAATCAACTTTGCCAGAGCGCATAAGCTCAGTTAATAAACCTGTTTTAGGTTTACGGCAATCACAGTTTTGCTCGTCAAAGTGTGGACAAATTAATACCTCGTCAAAGCTAATGCCTTGGCTTTGCATAATATCCATCATTTTATCTTGTGCTATATCAAAGTCAGCAGTCGGGAAGCTGTCTGTGCCTAAGCCATCTTGATTCGATACCATTACTAAACGGTAACCGGCGGCTTGTAATTGTAATAAAGCCGGAATTACACCTGGTAAAAAGGCAAGTTTTTCTAGGCTGTCTACCTGTTTGTCGGTAATTGGCTCTTCAATTATGGTGCCGTCGCGGTCAATAAATAAATAGGGGTTACTCATGATACTTCGTTTCCTGCTAATGGTGTTGTGGTAGTCGGCGTTTGTAAGCCATCTAACCAAATTTTAACTTGTTCGAGCTCTTGTTCACTACCAATTGAAATTCGTAGCCAATCGTCTTCACCGTATAGGGTAAACGCGCGCATTACTAAACCTTGCTCAAGGGCTACTTTAAAGTAGTTTTTGTTGGCTAATTTTAAGGTAACAAAGTTACCTTCACCAGTGAGGATTTTTAATGCAGCGGGGGAGGCGTTTAACCACTGTACAAGTTTAGCTTTTAAGCTATTTAAAATAGTCACTTGGCGGCGCATTGATGTAATTGCATCAGGTGCAATTGCCTGAGCTGCAATACTTGCCACCACACCCGATACCGGATACGGCGCAATCACTTTACGAATTGGCGCAAGTACACTTTCTTGTGCAAGTGTAAAACCCGTTCTAAGGCCTGCAAGTGCAAACGCTTTAGATAATGTGCGTAGTACCACTACATTACTAAATTCGTTTATAAGTGCTGTGGCGCTTTGCTCTGGGCAAAATTCAATATAGGCTTCATCAACAATGACGAGTGCTTTTCCCGCAAGCGCTGTTGCAATTGCTTTTACTTTATTAAGCGGTGTTAGGCTACCTGTTGGGTTATTTGGATTACAAATAAACACCAGTTTCGAGTTGCCCGCAGCCTTTACTATTTCATCTACACTACCATCAAGTAATAGCGCTTGCGTTAGGCTATTAATGGCAACGTTATGAGTATCAGCCGTAACTTTGTACATACCGTATGTTGGTAAAAATAACGCAATGCTGTCTTTAGCTGGTTCACAATAAGTGCGAACTAAAAGCTCAATGCCTTCATCGGCGCCGCGCGTCATTAATACGTTTTCGCTTTCAAGATCTGTATAAGCAGCGTAGCGGTCAATCACTAGTTGCGGTTGGGGATCTGGGTAGCGATTTAAATCTTCAATACTCAGTTCAAGGTTTTTAGCATAAGGGCTTTCGTTGGCATTTAACCACGTTGTCCCTGATAGCTTTTCACTTTTAGCAGAGCTATAGGCAGCAAGTGCTGCAATATTTTGTGGTAATAAGCTTGTCGCTTGTGCGCTCTCATTGCTCATTTTTAATTGCCTCTAAACGAATTGAAACCGCATTTGCGTGTGCATCAAGGCCTTCTGCATCTGCAAGTGGTAAAATAGCTTTTGACAGCTGTGTTAAGCCACTTTTACTAATAGTTTGCACTGTGTACGTACGGAAAAAATCAAGCAAGTTTAAACTCGAGTAAGTTGCACTGTAACCGTAGGTAGGTAAAACGTGGTTAGTACCCGATGCATAATCGCCCGCTGACTCTGGCGTGTAGTCGCCTACAAATACTGAGCCTGCATTTTTTACTTTATCTAAATAAGGTGTTGAATCTGCTAATTGCAAAATTAAGTGCTCAGGGCCGTATTGCGCTGATACGTCAAATGCTTGTTCAACAGAGTCTACTAAAATAAGTGATGAATTAGCCAGTGCTTGCTCGGCTGTCTCTTTTCGGCTTAAGTTTGCAAGTTGGCGAGTAAGGGCCTTTTGCGTTTGCTCAATGATACTTTCGCTGTTACACAATAAAATAACTTGCGAGTCAGCGCCGTGCTCAGCTTGTGAGAGTAAATCTGCTGCTATAAATTCAGGATTTGCTCGCTCATCTGCTATTACTAATACTTCAGACGGGCCTGCTGGCATATCGATTGCCATACCAGGAATTGTTTGCGCAACAAGCTGTTTTGCCATCGTTACAAAGCTATTACCTGGGCCAAAAATTTTGTTCACTTTAGGCACTGATTCAGTGCCGTAGGCCATTGCGGCTATTGCGCCTGCGCCACCACTTTCAATTAAAGTTGTAATGCCACATAACTTAGCTGCATATAATATCGCAGGGTTAATGCTTTCATTACCTTGCACAGGGGTTGCAAGTACGACAGTTTTAGCACCACTTAATTGTGCAAGTACACCTTGCATAATAACCGATGATGGCAGTGGAGCACTGCCACCTGGTACATAAATACCCACAGCTTCGATGGCTTGATATTTCAGTTCACATACAACACCAGGTTGGGTTGATAACTTAATATCTTTAGGCAATTGCGCTTCGTGAAAACGTTTAACGTTTGCATAAGCGGTGTCAATTGCGTATTTAAGCTCTGCGCTTAGTGCTTGCTCTGATGCATTTATTTCATCAAGCGGTACACGTAAACGAGGGTTAGCTCTATTATCAAACTTTTTAGCCATATCAAGTAAGGCTTTATCGCCTTGCTCTTTAACATCGCTCATAATTGTTTG
The DNA here is from genome assembly GCF_019392235.1 of Pseudoalteromonas sp. CR1. Taxonomy (NCBI): domain Bacteria; kingdom Pseudomonadati; phylum Pseudomonadota; class Gammaproteobacteria; order Alteromonadales; family Pseudoalteromonadaceae; genus Pseudoalteromonas; species Pseudoalteromonas sp. CR1. The sequence continues at coordinate 122,340 of NZ_JAHXRM010000005.1, forward strand.
GCATATTGCTTCAACCTTTGCGCTGGCAGAAACCGCAGGGCGCATTAGCGCCGCTGCTTGTACTTGTGAAGATTCCTCATTCCAACGAAGCATGGTACTTACTCCATCATTTTTTCAATTGGCATTACTAAAATAGAGTTAGCGCCTAGGGCTTTAAGCTGCTCCATTGTTTCCCAAAATAATGTTTCGCTGCTTACCATGTGAAGCGCTACGTACTCTTCATTACCAGCAAGTGCTAGTAGGGTAGGTTGGCCTGAGCCTGGTAAAATTTCGCAAATTTCATCAAGTTTAGTTTTTGGCGCGTGTAGCATAATGTATTTGCTTTCTTTAGCTTGTTTAACACCACGAAGGCGCGGCATAAGCTTATTGATTAGCGCTAGTTTGTCTTCATCTTGAAGGTCTTTATTTTGAATTAAACAGGCGTTTGATTCTAAAATTGTTTCACCTTGCATCAAACCGTTCGCTTCAAGTGTTGCACCAGTAGATACTAAATCACAAATTGCATCAGAAAGACCGGCACGAGGGGCTACTTCTACTGACCCTGTAAGCATTACAGTGCTTGCATTAATGCCTTCGCGCTTTAACCACTGCGTTAAAATTTCTGGGTAGGTTGTAGCAATACGCTTACCTTCAAACCAGCTCTTATCACGTGGGCCAAGCTCTTGTGGCCATGCAAGTGCAAGGCGGCAGTAACCAAAATCTAGTTTAGCTAGTTTGCTAACTTCGCTTGGTACACCTTGGCGTTCACGTTCTGCTTGTACTTCTACTAGTACGTTTTCGCCAACAATACCTAAATCACATACACCGTCCATTACCAAGCCCGGAATATCGTCATCGCGCACACGTAGTACGTCAATTGGCATATTAGTTGAGTGTGCAATTAAGCGTTGCTCACGTAGGTTTAATTTAACACCTAGTTGCTTTAGTAAATCTTGACAATCTTTAGACAGGCGACCGCCTTTTTGGATGGCGATACGTAGACGATTTGTGTTACTCATTATTCATTTTCCTTTAATTTAAAAACTAAAAACCCCGAGGGGAACCTCAGGGCGAAAATGAATCAATATGTTTTGAATCGCCAGAGGTTCCTTTTAGGAATAACCTCTCAGCGAAAGACCTGACAGGTTATTCCGGTGAATGGTGGTGATGATGTACTGTTGTCAGGTTTAAGCGCATTTTAATAATCCTATTTTGCTTAGCGCTGTTTAGTGAGCGTTAAGCTTTAATCTGTTTCAATAATTTTCAAAGCTATAAAAACATATTATCTATGCTTATAGCAAGTTTTTTTTAGCTTAATTAAAGCATAAGTTATAACTGCCGATACTATGGATATAACGACATAAGTTTGTATTATATCAATTGTTTGATTTTTGCTCACAACTAAGCGATTGCCTTTAAGGATGTATGTATGGATATGATGATACCTTACTTGGGTAGAATTACCCGATTGTCACTTGAGTCAAAAGGTGCATTTTATATCGCGGGTGTGCAAAGCAGTGCTGCTAGCGAAAAAATAGAACGTGAAAACAAAAAAAAACGTGAATTACAAAAGAAGAAAAAACTCAGTGTCATAGAAGATCAAACCAAGCCACAAGTCAAAAAAAACAGTGTTACCCAAGACGATGATGGGATAGAACACTTAGATACATGGGCTTAGATTATCATTTAAACTAAGTAACTCAATCATTCTTACGCCACTTTGCAGGGGTTAACCCTGTACTTTTTTTAAATAACCGAGAGAAAAAACTACTGTTTTCATATCCTACTTCCTCTGATATTTCGTTCACTGTTTTATCTGTTGCTAATAACTGCTTTTTGGCTTTATCTATTCGTACTTCTTGCACATATTTATTGATTGATATTCCTGTTGCTTGCGTAAATCGTCTTTTTAAATTGCGTTCACTAAAATTAAATTGTTTTGCCAGCTCATTTATGGTGATTAACCCACTTGAATGGTTATGAATCCAATCTTGTATCTCATTAATTTTTTCGTCTTTATGATTATTAAATTGAGGCAAAATAAGATTTAACTTACCAGAGTCAGAAATAAGCAAATGAGTAGCGCATTGTTGAGAGAAGCGATCGCCTTTGTCTTTAGCAACAACACCTAAAAGCACGCTAATACCCGCCTCAAAAGAGCCTGTTGTATAGATATTCCCCATTTTTAAATACGATTTATGACTAATAAATTCACAATCAGGAAATAATCCACTGAGTGGTTTAACTAAACTCCAGTGAGTAGCTATCACCGTTTTGTTTAATTTACCTGTTGCTGCTAAAAAATATGAGCCAGTACTTAAACTAAGAATAGACGTATTACTATGTATTTTTGGTTTTAGCCACTCAATAATTAGGTCAGTGCCCAATGGCATATTTTTTAATTTAGAGCCTTCTATAGGCGGAATAATCACCAAATCATAGGATTTGTCAGAAAGCGAATTATCGGCAACAACCAGTGAATTACTCGAGCTTGTTATAGGTGCACCATCGGTCGTTATTATTTCTATGTTATAACTTTGAGGCAATGAGTAATGCGAGTCGAGTAGAGAAACAATAGTAAAAAAATCTTTTGCTAAAAATACGCTAACGGCCCAGCAGCCTTCGTAGGCAATAATTGCTATATTCTTCATAATTTCATTTGGCCTAATCGGACTGTTATAAATACCTGTGCAGACATATTATTTTAATTTTTGTAGAAGTAACATTAAAACATACTTTAAAGACTAACTTATCTTTAAAGTTGTTGTTTTAAAATGTTTTTTACTATTGAAAGATATAGTTTAAATATAAGCAATTACAATAAATATATTTATTAAGGTGGCAGGTTTGAAGCAGTACTTACAAAATGATACTTTTTTTAATCAAAATCATCATGAAATAAGCAGCTGGTTAAAAATGGTAAAAGGCAGCGGTGAACGCGCTAAGGCCGTTTCAATTTATTACCTTGTAAGAGACGGAATTAAATATGATCCCTTTACACTTTTAGATGGTGCAAAGTCACTCAGCAGCGATTATTGCTTAGACAACAAAGCAGCATACTGTATTCCCAAAGCATCATTACAAATAGCATTAAGTCGGGCTTGTAACATTCCTTCGCGATTGGGCTTAGCTGATGTGCGTAATCATTTAAGTACCCCTAAATTAGATGAGTTACTAAAAAATGAGGTATTTACAATGCATGCCTATGTAGAACAGTTTATTGAAGGGAAATGGGTTAAATCAACCCCAGCCTTTAACAAGGAACTATGCGACTTAGTTAATATAAAACCGCTAGAATTTGACGGATTAAATCACTCTTTATTCCATCAATTTACCACTGATGGTAAAAAGCATATGGAATATTTAAAAGATCATGGTCACTATGCTGCAATGCCAACAGCGTTTATTAACCAAAACTGTGAGTTTTATTACCCACATTTAAATCTTAATTTCAACAATATTTAATAATACATAAACGAAAAGGGCTCAAACATACGCTCATTTGTTTGGGTAAAGCATAACCTGATTTTGAATAGGAAAGATTAACAGACAATGTTATTCAATTATGTTCAAAACCTAGACTAGTTTTATACCTTGCATAGGCTTGTATTTGCTTGCCCTTGGTTAAAGCCTTACGTAAAATCACACTATTATTATTTTGAAAAGTGATTGCTGTTATCAAACAACTGTTTAGTGCAACCGGCCCTTTGTCGTTATCTTTTGATGGCTATACTCCACGCCAACCACAAATTGATATGGCTGTCGCAGTTGCTCAAGCATTAAAAAACAGTTCACAACTCGTTGTTGAGGCGGGGACAGGAACAGGTAAAACATTCGCTTATTTAGCGCCAGCCCTAAAATCTAAAGGTAGAACAATTATTTCTACCGGCTCTAAAGCACTTCAAGAGCAGTTGTATCATCGTGATTTACCTCAATTGGTTAAAGCACTCAGTGCGACAAAAAAAACGGCATTGCTAAAAGGGCGTGCTAACTACTTATGCACATACCGTTTAAATCAACATGTTGCGCATGTACCAACAGACGATCCCGATGTAATGCATCATCTGGCTATGGTTGCAAAATTTGCAAGCGAAACACAATCAGGCGATTTAGCTGATTGTATTGGTATAGAAGACGACGCCAAAGTTTTACCTTATGTGAATTCAACTGCCGATAATTGTTTAGGCAAAGAATGCCCAGACTTTCAAGAGTGTTACATACGTAAAGCGCGTTTAACTGCTGCAGAGGCGGATGTAGTTGTTATTAATCACCATTTATTTTTTGCAGACATGGCAGTTAAAGAAAGTGGCTTTGCCGAATTGATGCCCACAGCCGACGCCTATATTTTTGATGAGGCCCACCAACTAAGTGAAATTGCCAGCGACTACTTTGGTGAAAGTGTGAGTACTAAAAAGCTGGTGGACTTAATTACTGATTTACGCGCTATATACAGAGCTGAAATTCCTGACATGTTACAACTCGGTAAAAGCTTAAATAAATTAGAAACCAGTGTTGCCGACTTACGTTTACAGTTTGGTGTAGATGGTAGCCGAGGAGATTGGCGAGAAAAGCTGAGTGATAAGCAAATATGTGCAGCACTGCATCGCGTTATCAGCGATTTGGACTTTGTTTATCAAGTGCTAAAACTGTGCTTAGACAGAAGCGATAAAATAGAACATCCATTCGAACGGGCTTTAGCATTTAAAGGGCAGTTAGAACGGGTTTTTGATACCGCACAAACTGGTTTTAGTTATTGGTATGAGACAACACGACGCTTTTTAACTATAAATATCACACCACTCAATGTGTCTGTAAAATTTGCGCAAATGATGAAAGATACCGGTGCTGCGTTTGTGTTTACCTCAGCGACGCTGTCGGTCGACAATAAGCTTACCCACTTTAATGCCAGCTTAGGCTTAAAGCCAGAGCAAAGCATGATGGTCGACAGTCCGTTCGACTACCCAAATCAAGCATTATTGTGTTTACCCAGGTACTTACCAGAATCACATGCTGATAATATGCCTCATGCTATTGTTAAATTAACCCTTGAGCTTATAAAGTCAGCACAAGGGCGCTGTTTTGTGCTTTTTACAAGTTACCGTATGATGCATTTAGTCGCTGAGGGGCTTACAACACAAATTGACTACCCCGTTTACATGCAAGGGCAAATGTCTAAGCGAATTATTTTAGAAAAATTTACCCGACATGGTAATGCCGTTTTATTAGGTACGGCATCATTTTGGGAAGGGGTGGATGTGAGAGGCAGTACGCTTAGCTGTGTTATTATTGATAAATTGCCTTTTGCAGCACCTGACGACCCCTTGCTACAAGCTAAAATGCAGGATTGCCAAATGCAGGGCAAAGATCCATTTGCACACATTCAATTACCGCAAGCAGTTATTGCATTAAAGCAAGGTGTAGGGCGTTTAATACGCGACAGCAAAGACAAAGGCGTACTTGTTATATGTGATAACCGATTAGTGACTCGACAATATGGCCAAGTGTTCTTAAAAAGCTTGCCTGCAATGCGTCGTACGCGAAGCTTAGAAGTCGCTAATACATTTTTACAACAAATTAATTAGAGTAATAAAATGATCAAAAGTAATATTCTTGCCCTTGATGCTTCAACAGAAGCACTATCACTTGTTTTACATTATAAGGGAGAGACATTTCATCATTTTGAAGAGTGCCCACAGCAGCACAGTCAAAAAATTCTACCTTTGATTGATGAGTTATTGACCAAAGCAAACTGTAAATTAAAAGAACTGGATGTTATTGGTTTTGGGCAAGGCCCCGGCAGCTTTACTGGCGTAAGAATAAGTGTGGCCATAGCTCAAGGGTTAGCGTATTCAACTAATTTACCTCTTGTAGGGGTTTCTACACTGGCAGTTATGGCACAGCAAGCCTATGAGCAAAACAACAACACACTTGTTTTTCCTAGCATAGATGCGCGCATGGGTGAAATTTACTTTGCACAATACAAATTACATAATGGTTTAATGGAATTAGTTAATAACGAGTGCGTTATTAAGCCTGCTCTATTAACTAGTGAGTATATAACAACCAATGAGGCATCAGTTGCAGTAGGCACTGGCTTTAAAACTTACCCTGATGCATTGTCAAACTTTGAAAACATTACGATTAATACAGATATAACATTACCAGATGCACGCTATATGCTTGCCTTTGTTGATGCAGCATTTATTGCAGGCAAGGGCGTTCGAGCAAGTGATGCCCAACCAAAGTATGTTCGTGATACTGTAACATGGAAAAAGTTACCGGGGCGCGAGTAATGCCGTGTTAGGTTAATTTGCAAATTGGCTATTTTTAAATCATAATTTTAGATATGTTCAAGGGTGGAGAAGCGTGATGACGCTGCCTATAGGCTCAGGTTTTTTTACAGGTGATATTCCAGGCAGAATAATCCCTGCGAAGGGAGTGACTGCAAAACCACAAGGTTTGGTTGAACAGGGTTCTGTTCAAAAAACAAATACTGATTATGTAAAAAGCAGTAAAGAGGGCGTTGAGCTTGCTAACCAATTGTTTAAAAGTACCGCCAAGAGTAACGACTACAGCCAAACAATTTACGACCAACCGACTGCAAAAAATAGTAAAGCAATTTCTACTTATACTGAATTTGCAAACTTAGAACGCAGAGCAGAAGTCCAAAACTTAATTGGGGTAGATATTTACGCTTGAACGTAGTTAATCTCCAATAATAAAAAACCCGAACAATGTTCGGGTTTTTTGTTTTACTAACTGTTTAGTGTTTAATGAAATTGATTAACTTATCTGCGATGTCGGTGTTGTTTTGAGAACCAATAAATTGCTCACTCCCTTTGCCATAAGCAAAAACTTGAACATCTACTGCGGTATGTCCACCTGTTGTCCATCCTGTGAAGCTTGTATCACTTATAATACTTTTAACGGCTAAGTTAAGTGCTTTGTCACCCATAGATTTAGCTTGTTCAAGCTTTATTTTATTTTCAGGGGTAAATTCGATATTAGTATATTTATTCCACACCAATTTTAGATCATCAGAGTCGAGTAACTGTTGAGTAATTTTACCTGCTGTTGCTTTTACACCATGAACAACATTAGCTTCCCACTTGTATTGGCCATGTGCACCTAATGTTAACCCCCCAGTGGAGTGATCAGCAGTTATAACAAGTAGGGTGTCTTTATTTTTATCAACATATGCTTTTGCTTTTTCAATAGCAGATGCAAAATCATCCATTTCAGCCATAGCACAGGCAATATCGTTTGCGTGCCCACACCAATCAATTTGACTGCCTTCAATCATCACAAAAAAGCCATTTTTGTTTTGATTGTCTAATAAGTTGAGTGCCTTGGAGGTAAGCTGCGTTAACCTTGTTGGGTTTTTGTCTAACGCAAAAGGTAAGCCTTTAGCGGCATATAAACCAATGGCAGGAATTTGCGTAATTTGATCAAGGTTTTGAATGCTATCGCCATATTGGTAACCAGCAGCTTTAAATTCGTCTACCAAATTTCTGTCATCACGTATAAAGTATTGAGTCCCGCCGCCTAGCATTAAATCAACAGGTAACTTACCTACAATTTTATTATCTATATAGTCATCAGCAATATCATCGTAATTATTACGTGATTCATTATGAGCTGCAAAGCTTGCTGGTGTTGCATGGTTTATTTGTGATGTAGCTACTAAAGCTGTGGTCATGTTACGTTCTTTGGCAATTTCTAGCATTGTTTTAAGCGGCTTTTTATCGGTATCGACTGCAATTGCGCCATTATAGCTTTTATGTCCGCTGCTCAATGCTGTTGCACTTGCGGCGCTATCGGTTACAACTGTGTGATCGTCAGGATAAGTGCGTGCCATCCCTGTGAGCATGGTATCAAAAATGGTTTGCTCAACATTTTTTGTTGTTGGGTCATCTTTAAAATAACGATAAGCCGTTGTGTAGGCGGGCCCCATGCCATCGCCAATCATATAAATTACATTTTTAGGTGCGGTTTCGGCCATTGCACCAGACGCTGTACACATTAGTGCCAGCATACTTATCTGTTTTTTCATTTTTTTCGTACCTTATGAATGTACTTTATTAATAGCTAAATTATTGTATACCTTAACTATGATAAATAAATTAATAGATTGGGACAAATCACTGATTAGTGCGATTAAACATTGTTTTGATGCGTTATAGTCTAACGTATGGATACATCAACGCCTATATTGAACTCTCAATGAGTAAAGTTTATTAGCACTGAGTAAATAGGGCACTTTATAAAATTAACATTATGAATAAAAAGGTTTTTATTCATAATGTTGTTTGCACTTGTGCTTTTGACTACTAAAATAATAAACATTTAGGTAAACTATTTAGTGGTCTGACAACTTGTATGTTATATATTTATAAAATAAGAAGGAGCATATGTGCAGCCATTTAATATTCAAACACGTAATTTAAATATTCATGGCTTAAAAATAGGTTCCGGAGAAGAGGTTGTTGTAGCGCTTCACGGTTGGTTAGACAACTGCAATAGTTTTACTCCTATGCTTAATGGGCACACTCCTGAACAAACATGGTACTGTATTGATTTTTCAGGACATGGATTAACATCGTGGCGAAGTGATGATGCACATTATTATTTTGTTGATTATATTGACGATGTTTATCAATTTATTGAAGCTATTGGTGTAAATAAAGTTCACCTTGTTGGGCATTCTATGGGGGCTATGGTCGCTGGCCTTTTTGCAAGTTGTTTTAGTGATAGGGTAAGAACAGTTAGTTTTATTGAGGGTATTGGCTGTGTGACAACACCTAGCGAGCAAGTCACTGAGCAACTGAAAAATGCAGTTCTCAATCGTACTAGAACGCATAATAAAAAAGCGCGAGTTTACCAAAGTAAAGCGCATATTTATGAGGCACGTGCTAAAACAACTGATTTAAATAATGAACTAATTTCGCTTTTAATGCAGCGAAACATAAAAGCACTTCCCAGCGGTTTTACATTAACAACCGATCCCAAGCTCAAAAATCATTCAGGTTTTAGGTTTGATGAAGTGCAATGTATTGGTGCAATAAAAGAATTACATGCACCATGCCAATTAATTTTAGGTAACCAAGGTTACCCATTTGTAAAACAAAATTTAGAAAAGTATATTAATTATTACAACCACTTGAGTGTAATTAATGTAGAAGGCGGACACCATTGCCATATGCAAAGTAGCAAAGAATGTTATGAACACATTCAAGCATTTATGGTGCAAAGTGGTGCACGTTAATTGTATATTGACGTTAAATGTGGGATTATCCTTGCATTAGAGTATTTGCTCAATTGTTAAAGTGCCTTACTTAGATTAAGGTTAATAAAAATATAATTATAAACAGGGGCTAAGAGTGGAAAAAATCTGGCTTAAGCGCTACCCAGAGGGTATGCCTGAAACAATCGATCCTGAGCATTACAACTCGTTACTCGAAGTGTTCGAAAAAAGTTTTTCTGATTACAAAGATTTACCTGCATTTACAAACATGGGTAAAACTTTGTCATATGACGAAATTGATACAGCAACTAAAAAAGTCGCCTCGTATATCCAAAATGATTTGGGTCTCAAAAAGGGCGAAAAAGTTGCCGTAATGATGCCTAACTTGTTACAAACACCTATTTCTATTTTAGGTATTTTACGCGCCGGTTGTGTGGTTGTTAATGTTAATCCTCTTTACACTGTTCGCGAATTAGAACATCAATTAAAAGACTCAGATACAAGCGCCATATTTATCCTTGCAAATTTTGCAGATACGCTTGAAAAGTCACTTGCTAAAACAGACGTAAAACACATCGTTGTTACTCAAGTTGGTGACATGGTGGGTGGTCTTAAAAAGCACATTGTTAACTTTGTTGTTAAGCACGTTAAGAAAATGGTGCCTAAATACAACTTACCGAACACCATTAAATTTTCAGATTTATTGAATGCTGACGAAAATGCGTACACACGCCCTGAATTGAATTTATCTGACTTAGCTTTTTTACAATACACAGGCGGTACTACCGGTGTATCTAAAGGTGCTATGCTGAGCCATGGTAATATGGTTGGCAACCTTGAGCAGGTTTCTGGCTGTTTAGATAAAGTGTTAGACCGTGGTACTGAAGTTGTTGTTACGGCACTGCCGCTTTACCATATTTTTGCACTTACAGCTAACTGCTTAACGTTTATGAAATATGGTGGTTTGAACTTATTGATCACTAACCCGCGTGACATGCCGGGTTTCGTTAAAGAGTTAAGCCAAACTAAATTTACAGCAATCACTGGTGTAAACACATTATTTAATGGTTTATTAAATACCCCAGGTTTTGATGAGCTTGACTTTAGTCACCTCAAAATGTCACTTGGCGGTGGTATGGCAGTACAACGTCCTGTTGCCGAAAAGTGGCAAAAAGTGACGGGTTCAAAACTAATGGAAGGCTACGGCCTTACTGAGTGTGCACCGCTTGTAACAATTAGTCCGTACGACTTACAGTCTTACAATGGCTCAATTGGTTTACCTGCACCCAATACTGATATTAAGCTAATTCTTGAAAATGGAGAAGAGGCAGCTAAAGGTGAGCCTGGTGAGTTATGTGTTAAAGGTCCCCAGGTTATGCTTGGTTACTACAAGCGCCCAGATGCAACTGCTGAATGTTTAAAAGACGGTTGGTTTGCTACAGGCGATATTGCAACATATGATGATGAAGGTTTCTTTTACATTGTAGACCGAAAAAAAGACATGATTATAGTATCTGGCTTTAATGTTTTCCCAAATGAGATCGAAGAAGTTGTTGCAATGCACGACGGAGTGCTTGAAGTAGCAGCGGTTGGCATTCCTCACGATGTAAGTGGTGAACAAGTTAAAGTTTTTGTTGTTAAAAAAGACCCTTCTTTAACTGAAAAAGATATAATAAACCATTGTCGTGATAATTTAACTAATTACAAGGTTCCAAAACTCGTTGAGTTTAGGGATGAGTTACCTAAAACTAACGTAGGTAAAATACTCAGACGAGCCTTGAAAGATTAGAAAACTATAAAAAAGCCGGCATTAGCCGGCTTTTTTATTGTAGGAGACTAAGTGCAATACCAATTAATTCAAACACAAGTTCAGCTCAATACTTTTGTTGAGCAGATCCAAAGTAAGCCTATTTTAGCTATTGATACTGAGTTTATGCGTCGTCGTACTTTGTATCCAGAAGTTGCACTCATTCAGGTTTTTGACGGTGAGCACCTAGCACTTATTGATCCCTTAGCTGAATTATCGTTATTTGATTTTTGGCAGGTATTAAAAGATCCAGCAGTTTTAAAAGTATTGCATTCACCTTCTGAAGATATTGAAGTATTTCAAAAATATGCTGGGTTTGTTCCTGCTCCTTTATTTGATACTCAATTTGCTTTGCAATTATTGGGTGAAGGTAATTGTATGGGCTTTGCCCTTATGGTTAAAACATTACTTGGTATTGAAATAGATAAAAGCGAATCACGTACTAATTGGCTACAGCGCCCGTTAACCACTAAGCAGCTAGATTACGCCGCCGCTGATACATTTCATTTATTACCGTGTTTTGAATTGATCATAGAGCGTATTAAAAAAGCCGGCTTTTTTGAAATTGTTTTGGATGAGAGCGAATTAATTGCTAATAAACGCGCGTTTCAAACACCAGATGAATTGCTCTATAAAGATATAAAAAATGCGTGGCAATTAAAGCCACACGAACTAGCAGTGTTAAAAGAGTTAGCCGTTTGGCGCCGTAATAAAGCAATTCGCAAAAATTTAGCTCTTAACTTTGTGTTGAAAGAACATAACATGACTGAAATTGCTAAGCGTGGGCCTTCTAGTTTAAATGCATTACGTCAAATACCGGGCGTGGAGTCGATTGAAGTTAATCGCTCAGGCGTTGAGATTTTAAAGTGTATAGAAAAAGCGAAGGCAATTGCTGTTGACGAGCACCCGCAAGCATTAAAACGGTTAATTGATTTTACTAATTACAAACAAACAGCAAAAGATATTAAGCAAAAAATAACCAAAGTTGCTAAAGCTAACGCTATTCCTGAAGATGTTATGGCATCTAAAAAGCAAGTAAATCAGCTAATTAGCTGGAACTGGAAGCTAACAGAAGAGCAAAAAAAGGCGCATATAAAGCCAGACTTAATGAGTTCTTGGCGTTATAACTTTATTAAAGACGCGCTAAAAGAGTGGGATACCTAAAGGGTTAACCTCTCAGTTGTTATTATTTATAAAGAGGGCGCTTAGTGCGCCCATTCTTCATTTATTTTTTCTCTTCGTCAGGTAAAGTAACGTTTAGCTCTAATACAGCTAAATCGTCTTCATTTTGATCAAATTGTACCTGAACTGCATCACTATTAACGTTCACATATTTTCGAATTACATCCAAAATATCTTGTTTTAATTGTGGTAGGTATTCAGGTGTTCCACGCTGCGAACGTTCGTGTGCGACAATTATTTGCAATCGCTCTTTTGCAAGAGACGCACTGTTTTTCTTTTCTGAGCGGAAATAGTCAAGTAACGACACATTAGCCTCCAAAAATCCGTTTAAAAATGCCTTTCTTCTCTACATCTAAGAAGCGAAAATCGACGGTTTCACCAAGTAAGCGGTTTATGGCATCAGCATATGCTTGGCCAGCATCTGATTCACCATCTAATATGACCGGTTGGCCTGAATTTGATGCACTTAATACTGCTTGTGACTCAGGAATAACACCGAGCAAATCGATTGCTAATATGTCTTGTACGTCTTCTACAGAAAGCATTTCACCTCTAGCTACACGCTCAGGGTTGTAGCGTGTTAATAGCAGGTGCTCTTTGATGTTTTCTAGGCCTTCTTCAGCGCGTTTAGATTTGCTATGCAAAATACCTAATATACGGTCAGAATCTCGTACAGATGAGACTTCTGGATTGGTGGTTACAATCGCTTCATCAGCAAAGTACATTGCCATCATCGCACCTGCTTCAATACCCGCTGGCGAGTCACATACAATATAATCAAAATCTTCTTTAAGCTCGTTTAAAACGCGTTCTACACCATCGCGAGTTAGTGCGTCTTTATCACGAGTTTGCGATGCTGGAAGCAAAAATAACTTTTCTACACGCTTATCTTTAATAAGTGCTTGGTTTAAGTTTGCTTCACCATTTATAACGTTAACAAAGTCATAAACAACACGGCGCTCACACCCCATAATTAAATCAAGGTTACGTAAACCGATGTCAAAATCGATAATAACCGTTTTGTAGCCTTTTAATGCTAAGCCTGTGCCTATTGCGGCGCTTGATGTTGTTTTACCAACACCACCTTTACCCGAGGTAACGACAATTACTTTTGCCATGAGATTTATCCTTTAACCAAAGCTGAAATTTCTAATGATTCATTTTTTTGTTGTATTTGCACAGCACTGCCCCAAAACTCACCTTGTAGAGAGTCACTGATCCAGTAGTTGCCATTTATGGAAACAAGTTCCGCTTCTAGCTTTTGGCAAAATATATGTGCGTTTTCTAATCCTTTTGCGCCCGCTATAGCGCGACCGCGAAGGGTCCCGTAAATATGTACGTTGCCATCTGCTATTACTTCTGCACCATGACTAACAGCGCCTAGTACAATAAGATCGCGGTCTTTTGCATAAACCTGTTGACCTGAGCGCACCGTGCCGTTAATTATTTGTGCAGGAAGTATAATGTTTTTTTCAACAATTGATGTGTTTGGTTGTTTTTCAACGGGCTCTGCTTTTACGTCTTGCGAGTAATTTAAAACTGAGAAGCCAGCTTTTTTTGCGCTTGTATGTTGCTCTTCAGAGCCATTACATACACCCACTGCGTTAAAGCTCATTCGCTCTATAAGTGACTTTAAATGAACAAAGTCCAAAGAACTGCTTTTTACTTCTTCTAAATTAACAACAATAGGCGCTCCCTCAAAAAAACGGGGAGCTTGGGCTATTTTTACGTAGAGTTGCTCTGCTAAAAGGTTAATATCAGCACTATAAAGATGTAAAACTGATAACGTAAAAAGATTCCCTTTTAACTCAAAAATTTGGTCCGACATACACGCTCAATTGAATTGTATGATAAGAAATTGTAATTAGATAAACACAGGCTGGATAAGGCGTTTATCGAAATTTCTAATCTAAATTTTCTAACTTATTATTACTCTCATGGTATAGTGTGCGGCATTGTTGTGCAAGAATTTATAGGGTCATAATGTTAACTGCGGTGTATAAAAGTAAGAAAAAAGCGGATACCTTCTTATTTGTTGAAAAAAGAGATGATTTTAGCAAAGTTCCAGAACCTCTAATGGCTATGTTTGGCAAACCCCACTATGTGATGATTATTAATTTGGCTAAACGTGAACACCTAGGTGGTGCTGATTTAGAGACTGTTAAGGGTGCATTAACCGATCAAGGTTACTATTTACAGCTTCCACCACCGGAAGATAATTTGCTTACTGAATTAAGAAAACAAAATGGAGCCGATCGTGATTAAAAAACTGGCAATTGTATTATGTGGTTTATGTTTAAGTTCGTCAGTGGTTGCAAAAACACAAGCCGAATTTAAAGATTACTTAACAAACTTAAAAAAAGAAGCAATCGCAAAAGGCTACGAAACATCGTTAATTGATAGTGCGTTTGCAACAGCGACCTACAAAGAAAAAGTAGTATCGGCTGACAAAAACCAGCCTGAAGTTAAAGAAACACTTGAAACCTATTTACCAAAACGTGTTCCGCAATGGAAAATTGACCGTGCTCGTAAACTGTATGCGGAAAATAAAGACATTCTTGAGCAAGTAGCTAAAGAATTTGGCGTACAAGCGCGTTTTATAGTGGCTTTGTGGGGGCTTGAAAGTAACTTTGGCACCATTCAAGGGGGGCACAATGTTATTTCATCATTAGTGACGCTTGCTTTTGATGGCCGCCGTGAAGCTCTTTATAAACGCCAATTATGGGCAGCTTTAGACATTTTAAAATCGGGCCATATTACCTTAGATAAATTTAAAGGCTCTTGGGCTGGCGCAATGGGGCAAACTCAATTTATGCCTACGTCTTTTAATGCTTTCGCCGTTGACTATAACAACGATGGTCGTAAAGATATTTGGACGACTAAAGAAGATGCGTTTGCTTCTATTGCTAATTATTTAAAGCAAGAGGGCTGGAACGATTCATTAACTTGGGGCCGTCAAGTCAAACTTCCAGATGGATTCGATAACAAATATATCTTAGTACGTGGTACCAAAACGCGTAAGCAATGGCTTGAATATTGGGATGATTCAGAGCGTTCACTTGCTGATTGGCAGGCACTAGGGTTGAGAAAAGTCGACGGCAGTGCTTTACCTAATGTAAACGTGCGTGCTGCGTTAGTGATGCCTGATGATATTAACGGCCGTATGTTTTTAGCCTACGATAACTATAAAGTGTTAATGCATTGGAACCGCTCGTATTATTTTGCAACGAGTGTCGGTTATTTATCTGATCGAATTGGCTATCCAAAAATATAATATTTAATTAATAATAAAGCCGCACAGTGCGGCTTTATTCTTTTTTAAAAATCTTATCTTTTAGGTCTATTACCTTGCCAATGCCAGAACCGAGTTTCATTAGTTTATTGAGTTGCTCAGGAGTTAAACGTTGTAATTCAGAAGACCATTTAGTCACTGTTTCAAGTAAGTTGTGAATTTCACCCATTTGTTTTTGTGCATAGATTTCTTCTTCATTACTTGCTTCGTCTAATAAGTTGTCGCGCAATAGGCTAAGTGTTGGATCGATTTCACGTTTTTTACGCTCTTCAAATACACGATTTGCCATATCCCAAATATCGCCTGCGGGTGCATAATACTCTTTACGGTCACCAGGAATGTGCTGAACTTTAATTAATTGCCAAGACTGAAGCTCTTTAATGCCCATACTCACATTGCCTCGTGAAATACTCAGTGAATCGGCAATTTCATTCGCGGTCATTGGGTTTTTAGTGATAATAAGTAATCCACACATTTGACCAATAGTACGGTTAAAACCCCAGCGGCTTCCCATTTCGCCGCAATGCATTACAAAGGTAAAATTTTTCTCAGATAAAGTCATATCATTAACTTTCAGTAATTTCAGAAACTAAATGCTAGCATGTTGGTTAGTGATAGCAAGGAATTAGACTCATTAAAATACAGCTTAAGGTAAAACCTTAAACTTAACTAATGTCCTTGGCTAATCTATCCGTTATGATTAAAAAGCGCTCACAAATACAAGCGCTTATACATGAGCAAACTACAGTGTATAGCTAAAGCTTAGCTTAGCGTTACGTTCTTCACCCGGCATACCACCTAAAAACATCGCTTTAGAATAATATTGCTTATTGAATATATTGTTTAAGTTAAGTTGCATATGCCATTTGTTTGTTGTGTATGAAACAGCCGCATCATGAACCGTGTAACTTGGTACATGGCCATCAGGAATACCAAAACTTGATGAGTTGGTACTCCTATCATCAACATAAGTTACACCTGCACTTATATTTAGCGTTTCAGGCAAACTAAAAACAGTTGCGTAATAAGTTACCCACGTACTGGCAGTTATATAAGGAACCCCTTTTTTACGTGTAGCGTGATTGTTTATATTAGGGTTTAGTTGGTTTCTTGCATCTTGATAAACACCATTTATATTTACTTTCCATTGCTCATTTAAATGCGCATTTAAATCAAGCTCAACTCCTTTTGTTTTTTCTTCCCCATCATAAAAGCTTTTAACTACATCTGGTGCCGAAACGCCCGCTTCATAAAGTGGATTGCTGTATTCTAGGTTGGTTCGCGCACTTTCAAAAACAACGAAAGAGGCAAGTAGTTGGTCGTCAAACGCTTTATATCTAAATCCTAAGTCATTGCTCATTGATTCTGAGTCTTCTCTATCCGCTTCGTTACCAGCAATGGACCCTAATACACTATATGCAGTGCGGCCTTTAGCGTGATTAACAAATATAGAAAAGTCTTCAGTGGGTTGATATGTTGCGCCTAAATTATACGTTAAACCACTGTCTGAAGTGTCAGCCTCTGGTGTTGGTTCTGCTCGACTTGCGCTATAACGCTCATCTACACCAAAATGTTCATAACTTTGTTTAATGCTGTTATAAGCAACACCTACGCGTGTTGTTAATTGCTCATTAATATAGGCAACATGTTGGAGGCCCAAACCCCAGGCCTTTACTTTTTTATTGTAGTCACTGGTTTTAAGAGGATCGTAATCGTAAAAATTACCTGTTGGCCAATTGGGATCTCGTATATCAAATATATAGGGTAGGGAACCTTGATATGTTACTTCGTTGTTTGTATCTGTAATAACGTAATCTTTATCCCATATAGAATATTGTTTAAAACGAATATCGCGATCTTCATAATTAGCATTAACCAAAAGTTCGTTATCAATATCACCCAACATAAAGTCGTAGCGCAAATCTAAAAAGTACTGCCATGACTTTTCATCAGCCTCAACTTGGCGGTATTCTTGGCGACGAGCAGCAAAAGGGTAAAGCACATCGTCAACGACTAACGGTGAACGTGGATCTTGATTAATAACACCACGACGATTCCAATAAACATAGTTATAAGCCCCCGTTTGACGTGCGAAACTTGATGTGTAATTACGGTATTGTAACTGTTGATTTAAAAATAAGTCGTCAGTAATAAAGTAATTATGCGTAAGCTTAAAGCGCAACTCTTCACCTTCGTTATCATCAGCCATTGGCGAAATAATTCCGTTAGTTCCAAATTGATAAGGTGTTAATCCGTCGTTATCTGACAATGAGTTTGCCAGTTCATTGCGCTGAGATTCACTAAGCTGTAAACCACTACCCGTAGGATCGTTAACTAAATCAGATCCTGTTACTTGTGAGGCTGTTAAACCATTAGCAGAGTCTGCATTATAAATTCGAATAGGGTGACCAATAGAGTCCACCGCTATTGAGTCTTTAATGTATGCAGCAGAAACCATAACGTCTTGTTGATCACTCAAAATGTATTTAAGTGATGTATATATTTCGTCTCGGTCTTCTTTTAAATCACGAAAACCATCACTTGATGCTGTTTTAGCCATCACGCGGTATGCTAAGTCATTGGTAATTGCATTGGTGCTATCAAAGGCAAGTGAATAGCTATCCCACTGACCAAGCTCTATGGCTACTTTATGCTTTTCTTCAAATTCAGGTTTTTTTTCAATTAAGTTAATTACACCACCAGCGCTGCCAATACCATACAAGCCTGTTGCTGGACCCTTTAACACCTCGACCGACTCAACATTGGTTAATGAGCGCGTTGGATTAAAGGTGTTACCAAGGCCTGCTCCGCCATACATCCCATCGTAAGTATAATTAGCATCTAGACCTCGAATAACTAAGTTATCGCCAATCCCGTAGTTATTACCTGCTTGGGTTAATCCACTTACATTACGTACAAGCTCTTGCAGGCTATCTACACCTTGGGATTCAATCAGTTCACGGTCAATAATAACGACAGGTGCTGGGGTTTCCATTAACGACATATCTGACTTAGTTGCAAGCCCTGAGCTCATAACAACTTGGTTTTGTTTTTGATAAACACTTATATGTTCGATATCTTGATTTGCAGTGGCTTGTGCTAAAACGGCTTGCGCATTTAAACAAGCGAGGGTGAGTAATGAGTAATTGAAACTTTTCATTATGATAATCATTCGCATTTAATAAAGTGCGGCAATAGTAATGATTATTATTTGCAAAATAAACTAAAAGTTCAATAAATCTATAATATATGGAACCGTTTGCTGGTTATTTAATCAAGTAACTAATATGACTGAATATAAACGAATTCACATAAAAAGAATGAGCTTAAAACGTGATACGGCTAATACTTACTGAGTTGTTTTTAGACTTTATAAATTTTTATGACTATTTGTAGTAACTTTAAATCTTTCTGTTAACCTTAATCAAAATCCGTCATTTAACGTAATAATCAGTAAGTCACAATGAATTTTAAACTCTCAATTATCTTCAGCCTCTTAGTTGTGGCTTTCACCTCTCCCTATGTCAATTCGCAAGATAATCGTTGTGAAAATTATGATTCTGTTATTTCTAATTTATATACTTCAATTGAGGCTTTAAATGTTAAAAAGTTGAAATCAATAAATGAATATTTAAAGCTCCATTGTGCAGACAACGATATTGAAATCCACCTTTTGTTTAGTGAGCTGACAATCGCTGATGCAGAAAATGATAGAAGTAAAATAGAACTGCTCAGGGATAAAATTACTGCTTCAAAGATTTTGGATAAAAGTAATTCTCATTTTGTATGGCATTTATATGTATTGGCTCAAAGCTGGTTTTGGGATACAAAATCAGACAAAGCAGTTTCATTATTAAGTGAATACAATTCCTATTTTATAAGTGAGCCGAAAAACCCCATAGAAGTAAGAGTGCTTTCTTTGATAGGGGGTTATTTTAATAATGCCAAGTCGAGTATAGAAAAAGAAAAAAATGATTATTTTGATAAAGCTGAAATTAAAGCAAATGAAATTGGCGACCCTGAATTAAAATTATACGTGAACTTTAGAAGAGGTGGTGAAGCATTTCCTGATTCGAATACCGATAGTGCAGTCGAGTATAAAAGAAAAAAAGATAAATGGATGAACATGCTTGATTCTGTGGACCCTTGCGTGACCAAAGCAGAAGTAATGCTATTTTGGGGATACTTAGAAGTTGAAGAAAAGCAGAAAAACTTAACTGTTTTAGAGGGAGCAATCCAAATACTGTCAGAATTTGGTGTTACTCGAACGGTTATAGACGGCTCTATGTTGTATATAGAATTGTTAATAGATTATGGAGAAGCTTCAAAAGCTGAGTCCATGATCAAAAAACTAATTTATGATTATGCTGACTCATTAGATAGCTTCCAGAAAAAACAGTTATACGGGTGGCTTTTTGAGCTTAGTTCGTCACAAGAGCGTTATGAAGATGCCCTGAAGTATAAAGATGAGTATTACCTTAATTTAATTGCTAAAGACGATAAAACACAAAAAAAATTAGATCAACTCCTTTTAGAATATAAAGTTGAAGAACAAAAGGCGGCGAGCAAAATGTTAAAACAATCTCTTCAACTAATAGAATTAGAAACAGAAAATGAAAAGCAAAAAAATTATATTTTAATATTGTTTGTCATTACATTGTCTGTAGCGTTATTTTTATTTTCGATTATTATTTACCGAGGCCGAAAGTCTAAAATTGAATTGCAAAAACTTGCAATGATTGATTCCCTCACCGGCGCGTGGAATAGACGCGCAATTACTCTTAAAGCAGCCCAAGAGTTAGCTATGGCTCAACGCAAAGGTCACAACTTAACTATATTACTGGCTGATTTAGATGATTTTAAATCGGTTAATGACATCTATGGACATGATGTAGGTGATCTTGTATTGAAAACTTTTGCCAATATTGCATCTGATAATATGAGAGCAAATGATCAGTTTGGGCGCTGGGGGGGAGAAGAGTGGCTATTTATTTTGCCCGCTACATCAATGGAAGAGGCAAAGAATTTATTTAATCGGCTTTCTGATAAATTATCTAAGGTTAAATTAGGTGACTTATCTAACATAACATTTTCAATGGGAGCCGTTGAGTTCTCTAGTGAACGCAATATAGATTTAAATTCATTAATAAAAGAAGCTGATAAACAGCTATATGTAGCGAAGGAAATGGGTAAAAATAGAGTTTGTTTTGCATCAAGGTAAAACTTAGGTAATTGTTATTTTGAAAAATAAAGGTACAAGCGATAGGAACTGGTTTTTAGCTTAGATGTAAAATTTAGCGTTCATTTTTTTAATATCGAGTTTTTATGACCTACTAAATATTCATTAAGTAGTCTGCTGAAATGTAAACGATGTGTTTAATACCAAATAAGGCTGATCTTAATGACCAGCCTTTGGTTAAATTTTATTTTTCAGCTTTATAAACAATACCCGCTTTCATAACGAAAGGAATTTGCTCTAATGTAGAAATGTTTTTTAATGGATTTCCTTCAACTGCAATAATATCCGCGGCAAATCCGGTTTTTATTTGCCCGAGCGTATTTTGCATTTTTAAAAGCTTGGCACTGTTTATAGTTGCTGATTGAATGGCTTGCAGTTCAGTCATGCCAAATTCAACCATACGTGAAAATTGCTTTGCATTATCACCATGTGGGTAGATGGCCGCATCGGTTCCAAAGACCATATTTACACCGGCTTTAACTGCTCTGCTAAAGCTATCTCTTTGTTTTTTTGAAACTTGACGTTCTTTATTTAAGTTTTCTTCGTCTACACCATTTTGTTCGCCAAAGCTTAATGTATATTCTGTGTTGTATATGTCCATTGAAAGCCAAGTCCCATGCTTTTTAGCCAAGGCAATGGCTTCATCGTCTAAAAAGCTTGCATGTTCTACGCTGTCAACACCGGCAATAATGGCTGTTTTAATCCCACTTGTACCATGTGCATGAGCAGCAACAGGAAGGTCGCGCATATGTGCTTCTTCAACAATGGCCTTCATTTCTTCAAGTGAGTATTGTTGTACACCTACTTTTGTGCCCTTTGAAAATACACCGCCTGTTGCGCAAAACTTTATAGCATTGGCTCCATACTTTATATTTTCACGCACTTTTGTTCTAACGGCCCATGGCCCATCGGCTACGCCGGTTGAGGTATATTTTAACTCAGGCGGTAAGCGGTTATTGTCACAATGCCCGCCTGTTATACCAAGAGATGGACCTGCAGCCCAAATTCTCGGGCCTATAATATCACCTGCATTAATACCGTCACGCACCGCAATAACACTATAACCATCTGCGCCAACATTTCTCACAGTGGTAAACCCGGCTTCGAGGGTTTTTTTAGCAAAATAGGCCGATTTTACGGCCATGCGTGGGATTGACTGACCTAACCGCTCACTACGTGAAACAGTAGGATCACTTGTTAAATGCACATGCATATCCATTAAGCCTGGCACTAATGTTAACTGCGGTAGATTTATATGTTCATCACTTTTGCCAACTAGCGGCTTTTTGTTGCGTTCTATCGAGGTGATTACGCCGTTATCAACAGTAATAAGAGGGGATTGAATAAGTGTGCCATTTTCTACATCTAACATGGCCTTTGCAGAAATGTAGGTAACTGCTTGAGTGGGTAAACTACTCAAACATAACATGGCGACTGAGGCTGATAACAGGTGCTTTTTCATTTTTTAATTCTTTTATATGACATTAAAGTTATTTTGACTTTACCAAGCTTAAGTAAAAGTGCAATAAAATAACGACTAAGTTACTACTTTATTTAGATTAATTTAAAGCTCATAATCGGTTTGTATTTTTTAAAAGGATTAACATGAAATTATTAAAATTAGCACTTGTGGCTGCATCAGTGATGGGTGCTTTAACGGGGTGTAGCAACACTGCGCCTCAACAAAGTAATAGTAAACCGGTTTCTTCATCTATAAATGCTGTGGTGTCAGAGCTATCTGCTGAGCAACAACTTGATGTGCTAGTTAACCAATATTATGAAGAGTCACTCACGTTTGCACCAATTCGTGCTACATACAGCGGAAAAAATGAATTTAATGATGTATTCACGCCTGAGATCTCAGTTTTAAACCGTGGTAAAAAAGCGGCTTTTTATAAAAAGTATCAACAACGCCTTGGCTACATTGATTCTGAGCAGTTAACAGGGCAAGCGCTATTAAGTTATGAAATTTTAAAGCGCGACTTAGCACTTAATTTAGAAGGAATGCAGTTTCCTAGTTATCTTTTGCCGATAAATCAAATGTCGGGTGCGCATAATATTTTTGCGGGCTTTGGCTCTGGCCAAAGTGCACAACCTTTCAAAACTATGAACGATTACGCTAATTTCATAAAACGTAGTGGTGGGTTTGTTAAGTGGCTTAAAAGTGTTGAGCTTTCTATGGCTGAAGGTATAAAACAAAATATTGTTTTACCTTTGCCACTTGCAAAAAAATTAGCGCCACAATTTAGTGCGCATGTTGTCAATAAGGCTGAAGACTCACTGTTTTGGGGGCCTATCAAGAATTTACCAGACTCGTTTACAGCAGAGCAAAAACAAGAAATAACAGCCCAATACCGTGATTTGATCATGACGCAATTAGTCCCCGCTTATCAAAGCATGCACACATTTTTAATTAATGACTATATTCCTAATAGTCGTGCTTCAGTAGGCTACAGCGATTTTACCAATGGTAAAGCTTGGTACGAATATCAAATAAAGAAAAACACAACACTTAGCCTGTCTGCCGATGAAATTCATGATATAGGTTTAAGTGAAGTATCTCGTATTTTAAGTGAAATGAAACAGGTAAAACAAACAGTCGGCTTTGATGGCGATTTACCTGCATTTTTTACTCATTTACGTGATTCTGATGAGTTTTACTTTAATACCGCTGAAGAGCTTGTTGAAGCGTACGAAAACGTTAAGAAAAAAATAGATGCTAAAGTACCGCTGTTATTTGATGTTGCGCCTAAAGCCCCTTACGTTGTTAAACCCGTTGAAGCGTACCGTGCGCAATCTGCGGCAGGTGCTTCTTATGCTGCTCCAGCCCCAGACGGTTCTCGCCCAGGTATTTTTTATATTAATACATTTAATTTAAAAGCACAGCCTAAGTTTTTGCTTGAAACACTCTCTATCCATGAAGCGGCGCCGGGTCATCACTTTCAAATTGCTCTTCAACAAGAAATTGACGGCTTACCTGATTTTCGTAAATTTGGAGGGTATACGGTTTTTGCTGAAGGGTGGGCGCTTTACGCTGAAAGCTTAGGAAAAGAGCTTGGTTTATTTACCGACCCGTATATGTGGTACGGGCGTTTAGCCGACGAGCAATTACGAGCTATGCGCTTAGTACTCGACACCGGTTTTCATGCAAAAGGATGGACACGCGAGCAAGGTATACAATATATGCTTGCCAACTCTTCAATGGCTAAAAGTGATGTTGTTGCAGAGGTTGAGCGTTATATTGCGTGGCCCGGGCAAGCTCTCTCGTACAAATTAGGGGAGTTTAAAATTAAAGAACTTCGCGATTATTGTAAAAAAGAGTTAGGAAACCGGTTTGACATTAAGGCGTTCCATACGCAAATATTAATAGATGGCGCATTACCCATGCCTATTTTAGAGAAAAAAGTTAAACGTTGGGTGCAGTCGCAGCAATAAACTACGCGCAAAGCGAGTATCGTTTTAAGGTATTGGCTTTGCGCCATTTAATGCATTACGGTAGAATGCGCGCTCTAAAAGGGGCGTGAGTACACTATGTTTGATCAACAGTTAGCAAATACACAATTTTGGCTTAAAAAAAGCCTGAGCGAAATGAGCCAAAGTGAATGGGAAGCTATTTGTGATGGCTGTGGTAAGTGTTGTTTAAATACATTTATAGATAGTGAAGACGAAGATGATTTTGCCCCAACCGATCAGCTACGTGAAGGTGAGCAGCTTATTTTCACTAATATTGTGTGCCAGTATCTTGATAACAATACTTGTGGGTGTAGTGAATACGAAAACCGACAAACTTTGGTACCCTCTTGTGTAAAACTTACTAAAGAAAACCTTAAAGATATATTTTTTATGCCGCAAAGCTGCAGTTACCGACGTTTACACGAAGGACGAGGCCTTGCATCGTGGCATCCGCTAGTGAACAACGGCGATAAAGCTTTCATGCACGAACTCGGTATTTCAGTGAAAGACAAAACAGTGAAAGACTGTGATGTAAAATTAGATGACTTTGATTTATATATTGCAGAATGGCCAACAAAGGATTGCGATTAATGAGTAAGTTACAAGCAAGTATTGGCTTAATAAACCCAAAAAGCCCCACCAACGTTGGCGGCGTTTTGCGAGCTGCAGGGTGTTACGATGCAAATCAGGTTTACTTTACGGGTAATCGTTATCTTAACGCAAAAAAGTTTCATACCGACACTAAAAATGTGGTTGAGCGTATTCCCTTAACACCTACGGATTGTTTGGAACAATGTAAACCGCAAGGAGCTACTGTCGTTGTTATTGAGCTCATTGAGGGGGCGACTCCTTTACCCGAGTTTGAGCACCCAGAAAATGCATTTTATGTATTTGGCCCTGAAGATGGCTCAGTTTCAAAAGACGTACTAAAGTGGTGCGACGAAGTCGTGTATATACCGACCATTGGCTGTATGAACCTTGCAGCAACCTGTAATGTCGTGCTTTATGATAGGCTTGCTAAATTAGGTGGCGTTAAAAGTAGCGATGACACCATAATAAGCTCGCGCGATACTAACAACAAAATGAAATGGGTAAAACCAGCTTAATATCTTCCTTTAAACGCCAATAAACCTTATTAATTGGCGTTTAAACTTTGTATACATTCCCCTTTTAACGCTTACTTAGAGTCCTTTTAATTAAATTTTATTTCACTGCTCGTATGTGAACTACACTTAACTAAATAAATTTATGATAATTTTAATATGCATATTGTTATTATTTTATTAGCGTTAGTTAGTTGTTTTAGTACTGCAAGTACATCAGTGAGTTATCTTAACAAAAGCACACTTACCACTGTTGAGGGTCAGCGTTATAAGTCAGGAGTATTATATAAATCACCTAACAATAAGCGTACTTTGCATATTGCTACTTTGAACTGGCCGCCTTACATAAGCGATAGCCTTTGCAATAAAGGTTGGGTTTATCATTTTGCTGTTGCTTTACTAAATAGCCGAGGTTATGACGTTTATATCGAGTTTTTACCTTGGGCGAGAGCTGTACGAAATGTTGAAATAGGGAAAGCCGATATTTTAATGCCTGAATATTTTATAGAAGACACAGCCCACTCTGACTTTGTTGAAAATAGAACCAGACGAGAGTTATTAGGTATTTCAAATACATTTAAAGGTGGGAATATTGCTTTTTTAAAGCGTAAAAACTCACCGGGTATTTTTACAGGTAACTTAAATTCGTTAAAAGGTGCAAAAATAGGCGTTGTTAGAGGGTATCAAAATACCCCTGAGTTTGATGCAATGATGGATAACAATGAATTTAGTATTATAAGTGCTGTAGATGACCTACAACTAGTGCAGCTACTCGTTGCAGAACGTGTGGATCTTATTATTGGCGATCCAGTTGTATTGGCGTATTCAGTTAAATACTCAACATTGAATGACAATGCTAAATCAAAGTTGCTCAATTTTATAGAGCAAGATGGCAAGCCACTTCGTTATAACCCATTGTATTTTGCAATTAGTAAGCAAACACCCAACTGGCTTGAAGTACTTGAAGACATTAACCAGGCTTTATATCACTTTAACAATAGCGGCGAAACTAAGCGATTAATTGATGTAATTTCAGCTGAGTGTCCGAGCACAAGTTTGAATTGAATTGGAACGTTCTTATTTTGGTGTGATAAAAAAACTTATTAACAATGTAGAATCAGTTTAACTTGTTAATGGAGTGAAAATAAAAATGAGCACACTGAACACTAATCAACCCTATGGCGTGAATGAACAGCAAAAAAATAATTATCTGTTTCCTTTGACTGCCATGACTACCTTATTCTTTTTATGGGGATTTATAACCGTTTTAAACGACGTGCTTATTCCTAGATTAAAAGGTGTATTTGATCTCACATATTTTGAAGCAATGTTGGTGCAGTTTTGCTTTTTTGGTGCCTATTTCATTGTATCTATCCCTGCAGGTATTTTAGTTAAACAACTAGGCTATAAAAAAGGAATATTAACGGGGCTCATTGTTGCCTCTATTGGTTGTATGCTTTTTTACCCTGCCGTAGTGGTTCATGAATATTGGTTGTTTTTAGGTGCATTGTTTGTACTTGCTGCAGGTATAACGGTGTTACAGGTGTCTGCTAACCCATACGTTGCGGCTCTTGGTCCTGACAAAACAGCCTCTTCACGATTAAATTTAGCACAAGCACTTAATGCACTGGGCACTACTGTAGGGCCTTATGTAGGAGGGATTCTATTTTTCGGAACGGCAGGCACATTAGCAGCATCTGCTGCATCTGCAGAATCAGTAAAAGTACCTTACTTAATGCTAGCAGCGGCACTTTTACTCATTGCTATTGTGTTTGCATTTATTAAGTTACCAGAAATAGAAGCCCACAAAGATGACAGCACTGATACCGAAACGCGCTCATTAATGCAAGCACCGCATTTAACTATGGGGGTTATTGCTATTTTTTGTTATGTAGGTGGCGAAGTGGCCATTGGTAGTTTTTTAGTTAACTATTTTGGTGAAGCACACATCGCCGGGCTTGAAGAGCATGCAGCCGCTGCACTAATTAGTTATTACTGGGGTGGCGCTATGGTAGGGCGTTTTATTGGCTCTGCTTTATTACAGAAAATTGCGCCCTCTAAGGCTATTGCTTTTAATGCGATAAGTGTTATTGCTTTGTTATTAATCACTATCTTTACACAAGGTGACGTGGCTTTATATTCAGTACTGGCAATTGGTCTATTTAATTCAATTATGTTTCCGACTATTTTTTCTGTCGCAATTGAAAAATTAGGCGCGCTAACAAGTAAAGGCTCTGGTTGGTTATGTTTGGCTATCGTAGGTGGAGCTTTGGTTCCATTATTACAAGGATATATTGCTGATACTGTAAACATTCAAGATAGCTTTTTTGTTCCTATGCTATGTTATGTATTCATCGCTTGGTATGGTTTAAATGTGGTTCGTTTAGCTAAAAAGTGGTAAAGAGCAGGCTGTATAATAATGACTGAATACGTATTCAGTCATTATTAATCCTCCTTTTAACTGGAACATTCCAAAATGAGTTCTTATCTAAAATTAATTACTTAAAATTTACAATCAAGTTTACCTAATCCTTTTTTATTGTTTTTAAGTGGTATTTTCGTAAAAAGCGAAAATTGCTAAGACAATCCTCCCAATATTTGCTAAAACTAAACTGCTAAAAATTAAAAAATAAAGGGCATTTATGTTTGGGGCACTTAAGTTCACAACAAAAGTTACAATAGCAGCGTCAGTAGTACTTGTTTTGGTGTTAGGCTTATTTACCGTAAATAACTACACCACTTTAAAAAACCAAACACAAACGCAACTTGCTTTGGTGCTTCAACAAAACTCAGAGTCAGTGTCGCAAAACATTGCAAGCTGGCTAAATGCCAAACTATCAATCGTCAATGCGTTTGCCCAAACGCACAAACCATCTGATTCAAACACATTGACGCTTTCTCAATTAAATACGGCTGAATTAGCAGGTGACTTTAAAAATACTTATATAGGCCAATCAAACGGTAATTTTATTTTAAACGACCAAACAGTAGTTTTACCTCCTGATTTTGATGCGACGTCGCGCCCCTGGTATAAATTGGTTGAAAATAAAACCAACACCGCTTTTACAACTCCTTATATAGACGTAACAACCAATGAGCTAACTATATCTGCCGTTGTGCCTATAAACCACAATGATCGCTTTGTTGGGGTTGCAGGCGCTGATATAGACATGCAAACGGTCACAGACATTATTAACGACATTGACTTCTTAGGGTTAGGCTACGGCTTTTTGCTCGATGACAACGGTCAAATATTAAGCCACCAGCAAAGCAGCTTTAATTTAAAAAATATTTCAGCGCTTTTTGGCACTAAGCCACCTCTGAGTAGCGAGTTTGTTGAATATAAAATTGCAGGCGAAACTAAATTGGTTTCGTTTAATAAAATCCGTGGAATCGAAAATGTAAATTGGTATTTAGGGGTTGTTATAGATCAACACAAAGCATTTGAGAGTGTATCCAGTTTTGGTAAAACAGCATTTATATATTTAATTGTAGGTACGATAGTCATTGTAATTTTAATGCAATTTTTGCTTCGTTACTTAATGCGCCCAATGAATCGGTTAAATGATGCTATTAAAGATATTTCTCAAGGAGAGGGCGATTTAACACGTCGTTTAGAAATAGAAAATGACGATGAGTTTGGTGAGTTAAGTCATTCATTTAATGTGTTTATCGAAAAAATTCAATCTTCAATAGAGCAAGTTAAAGATACAACTGTCCTTCTTGATGGTGTTATAGCAAGCCTCCTAACGCAAACGCATTCATCACTTGCTATGTATGACGATCAAAGTATGCGAACAGATAGCGTTGCAGCTGCAATTAATCAATTTACAGGGATGACATCAGATATATTCAATAGTGCGTCTGACGCATCAACACTTGCAAAAGATGCAAATC
Organism: Pseudoalteromonas sp. CR1; assembly: GCF_019392235.1. Taxonomy (NCBI): domain Bacteria; kingdom Pseudomonadati; phylum Pseudomonadota; class Gammaproteobacteria; order Alteromonadales; family Pseudoalteromonadaceae; genus Pseudoalteromonas; species Pseudoalteromonas sp. CR1. The sequence goes on from NZ_JAHXRM010000005.1 coordinate 151,536, forward strand.
AACACTCGACACAAAATCAAGAAATATTAAGTAACAACGTTGCTGGGATTCACGAACTGTCTGCCAATATAGAGCAAGCTCAACAAACTATTAATAGCTTAAATGCACATACAGAAAGCATTGGTAATGTTTTAGAAGTGATTAAAGGCGTGAGTGAACAAACCAACTTACTTGCATTGAATGCGGCTATTGAAGCAGCTCGCGCAGGTGAAGCAGGTCGAGGTTTTGCAGTAGTGGCAGATGAAGTTCGACAATTAGCTCATCGCACCAAAGAATCAACGCAAGAGATAGAAGAAACAGTTATAGAATTGCAAAAAGGGTCAACTTTGGCGGTTGAGTTAATGAAAACAAGCTTGCAAGGCAGCGAAAAAAGCGTGTCAGAAGCGGATGCTGTTGGTGAATTAATGCAGCAAGTAATAGAGGATATAAAACAAATAAGCGCTGCCAATCATGTTGTTGCTGGCGCTACAGAAGAGCAAAATCAAGTTGTTAAATCACTTGATGCGGATATACAAACCATCAGCGAGTTGTCGATTCAAAGTAAAACCAACCTAAATAATACGCTAAACGAATGCACAAAACTGAGGCAACAATTCGGTGATTTAGAACAAATGGTTAAAAAGTTCAAAGTATAAATATGGAAAAGGAAACCTTGAGTAAGTCGAGCTGGCGCAATTTAATTAACATAGATAGCGTTTACAATTCTGACAGACAGCGTCAAGCATTTTCGTTATTTGCAATGATAGCTTTCGCAATTGTTGTGTTAGGTTTTTTACTTTTAGCTAATTATGATGTGTATGCACCTATTCTCAGTGTCGCTTTGCTCGTTGCTAATATGACGATTATTGCCTGTACCGTTTACTTTTTTAAAACAGGTAAACTAGAGGTTGTATCTATAACGACCATGTCGATCATATTTATTATGTGTATTGCGCTGATATATACGGGAGGGAAAGAAAACACGGCGCTTTACTGGCTTATGTTTTACCCAGTTGTTACTTTTGCAACGTTAGGAGTAAGATTGGGGTTTTGGCTAAGTTTTAGTCTGATCCTTTGCTGTATAGCGCTTTTATATGGTCCTAATTTTGGACAAGTCGATTACGGCATTGTTGAAAAATCACGCTTTATGGCTTCGTTTAGTTTGGTATTTACGTTTTCGTTTATTGGTGAATTTTTTAGGCAAAAAAGTCACGCGTCTATTGCTGAAATCACATTGGCACAAAAAAAGGATGCGTATACCGATCAGTTAACAGGAGCTGCTAACAGACGCTTTGTTACATCTCATTTTTTTAAACTGGTTAGCGATAATCCGGATAATTATTTACCGTTCTCAATTTTACTTTTGGACTTAGACCATTTTAAATCTATTAATGATAACTATGGCCATGACAGTGGTGATACGGTATTAATTGAATTTACTAAAATGTTAGAGTCACAATTTAGCCGTGATTCAATAAAAGCGCGTTATGGTGGGGAAGAGTTTGTGGTGATATTACCTAAAGAAACAATCGAAACCGCTGAAAAAGTTGCTAATAGTTTTAGAGAAAGTGTCGCCAATACAACGCTTTTGAATGTTGACAGCAAAAACGTAGCACTTACCTGCAGCATAGGTGTAGCACAAGTTAATAAGCTAGCAGACTACAATGATGCGCTAAAACAAGCCGATCGATGCCTTTATAAAGCAAAGGAAACGGGTCGAAATAAAGTTGTCTCAGCTTTTACTTAGGAGTTGTTATGTTTCAAAGTAAGTTAATTTATATACACGATCCAATGTGTAGCTGGTGTTGGGGCTATGCGCCTACGTGGCTAAAATTAAAAGAACAGCTTGAGCACAAGATTATTGTTGAATATAAAGTGGGTGGTTTAGCACCCGATAGCCAGCAACCCATGGAAAAAGCAATGAAAGCAATGCTTGAAGAAACGTGGCATAAAATACAAAAGCAGTTAGGCACAGAGTTTAATTATGACTTTTGGCGTAATTGCGAGCCTCGTCGTTCTACTTATCCGGCTTGTAGAGCAGCTCTTATCGCGCGTAAAACCAATAAAGAAGCACAAATGATAGAAGCAATTCAGCATGCTTACTATTTAAATGCGCAAAATCCATCAGATGAAATCACGCTAGTAGAACTAGCTGAAGGAATCGGTTTTGAAAAGACTGCGTTTGCAGATGAGTTAGCGTCATTATCATTAAATAATGAATTAAGTGACGAGCTTAATTTTATAAAAACGTTGCCTATTAACGGTTTTCCTTCTTTAGTGTTAATTCATAACAACAGCTACTACCCCATTGCGGTTGATTACACAGATTGGCAAAGTACCTATGACAAAATTAGTAGCATTATTGATTAATCGCTCTTCAACAGCCTGCTAGTTTATTTATTTTTAATTTACAAAACCTCTTTAATACCAAATTATGACAGCTGTCATAAAAGCGACTTTTTTGCGCAACATCCTTGTCATCTTTTATCTATAAACTTCCTTTCATTGAATTATTCAAACCAATAAATCTCTGTTTATTGGTTTGAAATACAACCTAGCAAATCCGCTAATTAACGAGTAAAGGTGTATGCGATGAAAGGCGTTAAACCATTAATCTTAGCTGGTATTGTGGCCGCAAGTGCAGCAGTACACGCTAACGATTTAGACAAGGTTATTGATAAAAGCAGTGAAATAAATATATCAGCTGCGCAATCACAAACAAAAATAGACAAGATTGCAGATTCAATGCAAGGTCGTTTACAGCAGTTTAAAACACTCAATAAAGAAATTGATGGTTTAGCTGTATACAACGCGCAGTTAACCAAACAACTTAATAATCAGATTGAAGAAATGGAATCGCTTAACCTATCAATGGATCAGGTTTCTATTATTGAGCGCCAAATTACCCCGCTTATGATGCGAATGATCACCGGTCTTGAGCAATTTGTATCATTAGACATTCCTTTTTTACAAGACGAACGCGCAAAGCGTTTAGCATCACTTAAAGCCATGATGGACCGTGCCGACATTACGTCTAGTGAAAAATTTCGTCGTGTACTTGAAGCTTACCAGGTAGAGGTCGATTACGGGCGCACTATTGAAGCTTACACTGCATTGCTAGATGTAAACGGTAAAGAGCGTGAAGTTGATTTTTTACGCATTGGCCGATTAGAGCTGATTTACCTAACGCGTGATGGTAAACACGCTGGTAGCTACAACACAGAGACCAAATCGTTTGAAGCTTTACCTGATTCAACAATAAGTCAAATAAATAAAGGTTTACGCATAGCGCGTAAACAACTTGCCCCAGACATGCTAACTCTGCCAGTACATGCAGCAGAATAAGAGGTTAAAAATGAAATTGTTTACTCAAATAACAAAAGTGGCGCTGTTTGCAACAAGCATTAGCTTTGCAGGTGTTAGCACTGCGGCAGAAACAATGGATCTAGATTCATTATTAAAAGCATTAGAGAGCGGTAAGTCTGCACAAAGCGAGCAAAACAAACAACGTGAACAAGAGTTCGCGTCTCGTCAAAGTGAACAAGTGCAAATGCTTAAAAACACACAAGCTAAACGTAATCAAATGCTTGTTGAATCAGAGCGACTTGAAACACAATTTGAAGAAAATGAAGTTAAACTTGCTAACTTAACCGATACCTTGTCAAAACGTATGGGGTCACTTAAAGAATTATTTGGTGTTCTACAGCAGGTAGCTGGAGACTCTAGCAATAAATTTGCAACGTCGGTTGTATCCGCTCAATTACCGGGTCGTAGTGACTTTATGGATGAGTTAGCTCAAAAAATGGGTTCAACGTCTAAACTAGCGTCAATTGAAGATATTGAAAAAGTTTGGTTTGAGCTACAACGTGAAATGACTGAACAAGGAAAAGTAAGTCGCTTTAATACAACCGTTATTATAGAGGGTGGTAATAAAGCAGAGCAAGAAGTTGTACGCGTTGGTGCGTTTAACTTAATTTCTGAGGGGCAATATTTAGAGTACAGCCCTGGGACAAATACACTGAGTGCGCTTACTCGTCAGCCAGTATCTCGTTATACCTCTACGGCTGCTGTTTTACAAAATGCCAAAAGCGGTGTTGTACCGTTTGCATTAGACCCAACTGGCGGTTCTATTTTAGGCTTACTTGTTCAAGCACCTGATACATCAGAACAAGTACACCAAGGTGGTGCAGTTGGTTATGTTATTTTAGGTGTTGGCTTATTGGCTTTATTAATTGCTATTGAGCGTTTTATTTCATTGTTGCTTGTTGGCGGAAAAATCCGTCGTCAGCTAAAGGATTCGGTTGCTCGCGACGACAACCCATTAGGTCGTGTAATGAAAGTAAAAGACGACTACCCAAATGTAGCGTACGACACGCTTGAGCTTAAATTAAGTGAAGCAATTTTACGTGAAATGCCAAAAATTACCCGTAACTTAACGCTGATTAAAATCATCTCAGTGGTAGCCCCCCTGCTTGGCTTACTAGGTACCGTCACGGGCATGATCAACACATTCCAAGCTATTACATTATTTGGTACGGGCGACCCTAAACTAATGGCTGGTGGTATTTCTCAGGCACTAGTTACGACCGTACTTGGCTTAGTTGTCGCAATCCCAACTGTGTTTATTTATACATTACTAAATACACGTTCAAAAGGCTTATTGCTTATTTTACAAGAGCAAAGCGCAGGTATTATTGCAGAGCGAAGCGAGAAGGGAGAATAAACCATGGTGCTATTGATTGACTCAATCAATGCTATCCGTGATTTTCTCGACACCGGTGGCCAAGTCCTCTTGGTCATTGGAGTGTTAATCTTCGCGATGTGGTTATTGATACTCGAGCGATTTATATATTTTTTTAATGGTTTTCGTGGATATAAAAGCAGCGTTAAAGGCACATGGTCAACGCGTACCGAACGCAATAGCTGGAACGCGGAACAAATACGACAGGCTATGATTTCGCGAGCAAGTATGCGCTTGAATGCAAACCTTGCGCTTATAAATGTAATGGTGGCTTTATGTCCGCTGCTGGGCTTACTTGGCACAGTAACGGGCATGATAGAAGTGTTTGATGTAATGGCTATTACAGGTACAGGGAGTGCACGTTCAATGGCGTCAGGCGTATCTAAAGCGACAATTCCGACAATGGCGGGCATGGTCGGGGCGTTATCTGGGGTATTTGCCTCAACCTACTTACAACGTAAAGCCAAACGCGAAGTAGAACTACTTGAAGACAGCATGTTGCTAGATCACTAAATAAATTTTATGGGCGGCAAAATAAATCCCGCTCATATTAGGAGAATAAAAAATGAGAGCCCCTTTAGGTAACTTAATGCAAGAAGACGAAGCAGAAGAAATAAACATGACGCCTATGTTAGATGTTGTATTTATTATGCTTATTTTCTTTATTGTAACGGCATCGTTTGTAAAAGAAGCAGGCATTGACGTTAACCGCCCAGAAGCTGCAACTGCGGTTAAAAAAGAAAGAGCCAACATTTTAGTTGCTATTTCAGACAAAGGTGAAATTTGGATTAACAAACGCCAAATAGATGTTCGCGCTGTGCAAGCGAATATTGAACGCTTAAAAGCTGAAAACCCACAAGGTAGTGTTGTAATTCAAGCTGATAAAAAAGCGACTACCGATACGTTAATTAAAGTAATGGATGCCGCACGCGCTGCAGGTGTGTTTGATGTTTCAATTGCGGCTCAAGAAGCGTAAGGGTAAGTAATGCGTTATTTAGTAGCATTAATAGTAGCCGGTGTAGTCACGTTTATGCTGTTTTTGGGCATGCAAGCGCTTATAACCGGCGGCGAAGGGGCTATGAGTGAGCCTGCAAAAGGTAATGTACTTGATTTTGTTCGTTTGAAAAAAGAAGAAAGTGTTCAAAAGAAAGAGCGTAAACCACAAAAGCCACCTACGCCAAAAGAGCCACCACCACCCATGGAGTCGCCACGAATGCAAAGTAGTGATGCCAATGCCAACGCCAATAATTTTGATTTTGGCGCAAATGTTGATGCCGATGTTAATTTGGCGGGTGGCTTAGCACTGGAAACCAGTGATGGCGAATACTTACCTATTGTAAAAGTTGCTCCGGTTTATCCGCGTCGTGCTTTATCACGTGGCATTGAAGGGTATGTAATTGTTGAATTTACTGTTACAAAGCAAGGCACAGTTCGCGACCCTCAAGTATTAAAAGCTGAGCCTGAGTCGTTATTTGACCGAGCTGCAATGGATGCAGCCCTTAAATTTAAATACAAACCTCGTGTTGTCAATGGTGAAGCTGTTGAAGTGGCGGGTGTTCAGAACAAAATATCTTTTCAAATTGGCGGATAACAGCCAATTTTTAAAGTCTGTGAGGCGATTATGAAATTACTAACTACAGCTCAATTTTTAAAAGTAACACTACTTTGTACCACTGCGATAGGCATGAGTATTGTTACACCGAGTGCACTAACGTTGTTACCTGGCGTATCTATTATAAGTGCGCAAGCGGCGCAGCAGCAAAAAACTAAACGCGTACCTGCACTACGTGAAAAAGTGTACAGCCAATTAGCGCGTGCACAAAAACTGGCAGACGACGGAGATATTAAAGCGGGACTTGAAGCGCTAGATAGCATTAATGAACGTTCTTCAAGTATGAACTCATACGAAATAGCCATGATGCATAATTTTTATGGGTTTATTTACTACAATCAGAACGACTTACCAAAAGCGATTGCTTCTTTCGAAAAAGTAGTAGCAGAAGAGGGTATCCCTGAAACATTACGTTTAAGTACCACTTTTAGCTTGGCGCAATTGGCTATGGCAAACAGTGATTACGACAAGGTTATTGCGTTTTTAGATAGTTGGGATGAAATTAACACTCAGCCAATCCCTGAAGGGTATTACTTACTTCGCGCCCAAACGTATTATCAATTAAAAGACTATAAGCAAGGGCTTAACTATATAACGAAAGTTATCTCATTAAGTGATGACGAAGGCAAAACGCCAAAAGAAAACTGGCTTGTGCTGCAACGCGCAATGTTTTACTCATTAAATCAAACCAATAAGGTTGTTGAAGTACTTGAACGTATGGTTAAACTTTACGACAAACCAGAGTATTGGGTACAACTTTCAGGTATGTATGGTGAAACCGGGCAAGAGAAAAAACAATTAGCCATCATCGAGGCAGCATACCAACAAGGTTTTTTAACTTCTAGAGCTGATTTACGCCAACTTGCACAAGTTTATTTATACAATGGGCTTGCATATAAAGCGGCACAAGTAATGAGTAAAGCAATTGAAAAAGGCATTGCCGAACAATCAGCTAAAAACTATGCGTTTGTCGCTGAAGCAATGATCCAAGCAAAAGAAGATGAAAAGTCGATTACTTATTTTGTAAAGGCGGCTGATTTATCAGAGCATGGTAAATATGACCAACGTTTAGCTGAAGTTTACGTAAACATAGAGCAATACGACGATGCTGCTGATTCAGCTCGTAAAGCCCTTGATAAAGGCGGCCTTGATTTTGAATCAAATGCATTTGTTGCTTTAGGGATGGCGCAGTACAACCTACAAAATTTTGATGCGTCTATATTAGCGTTTGAACAAGCTGAAAAACACAAAAAATCTCAACGTTTAGCACAACAGTGGATCAAGTATGTAAAGCGTGAAAAAGTGCATGCAGAAACCCTAAAAACTGCGCTGCTTTAAATTTAAAACAACCAAACGCCAAAATTTTTGGTGTGTAATACCTATTTCATAATCGCACTACGCAAGCCGACTCAATAATAATTGAGTCGGCTTTTTTATTGTTTCTATAATTAAGTTGTTGAATTTTAATAATATAGTTTTGTCATGTTATGTTTATTAAAGTGTAACTCCAGTGTCATATAGCTCCCGTAAGGTAAGCCCTGCTGATAACTCAAGTGACCTTAGCGCATTACTCAGTGCTTTAAAGTGACTTGAGTTTTTATAAAGCGCTAACAAAATAATTAAATACTTTAACGGAGTGAACAATGAAATTATCTGACTTATTCAAAGTTAGTTTGATTGCAACTGCAGTATCTTTAGCGGGTTGTGGTGGTGACTTAGTAGTATCTGAAGGCGACACAACAATTAATGAAGGCGATACAATAACAAACGTTGTTGAAGGCGGCTCAGACACAGGCGGTGAAACGTCATCTCGCGATGACTCACAAAACGGCACAACTGGTTTTCCTACCACTATTGATAACGCATTTGTTCAAGGTTTAGCTACTGATGTTTCTAGCGAATTTCCGGCAATTACAGACAAGCCAGTATATCGTCTAACAGCAGATACAACGTTCACTACTGATGCAACATTTACAAATGATGCACATTGGATTTTAAATGGTCGTACAGCGGTAGGTAATGACCGTGCAGATAACGCAAAGCTATACATTCAGCAAGGTACAACAATTATTGGTGAATCAGGGGATGACTTTTTAGTTGTTCGTCGTGGTTCACAACTTGAGTCGGTTGGTACTGTAAGCCAGTCAATAACAATGACCTCAATTCAAGATGTAACAGGCGGCGAAACAGCCATTGGTCAATGGGGTGGTTTAGTATTATTAGGTAATGCACCTGCCAATTCATGTGGCGACCAAGAAGGTGAAGCAACTGCAGATGAACTTGCTAACTGTGGTGTGTCTGCAGAAGGCGATGCAGGTCAATTTGGTGGCGATGTTGCAGACGATGATTCGGGTACATTAAAGTATTTAATCGTTAAGCAAGCGGGTAAAACATTAGGTAACGGTGATGAGCTAAACGGTATTTCGTTTGCTGGTGTCGGTTCAGCTACAACAGTTGATTACATTCAAGTACACGAAAACCTTGATGACGGTATCGAGTTTTTTGGTGGTACAGTTAATGTAAGTAATGTTGTATTAACCAGTATTGGTGATGATTCACTTGATTGGTCGTTCGGTTGGACAGGCTCTGCAACAAACGTATACATTCAGCAAGCTGCAAACGTGGGTGATAACGCAATTGAAGCTGACAACTCTGAGTTTGATTCAAACGCTACACCATTAACTATGCCTACAGTATCTAATGTAACAATTGTAGGTGCAGAAGGTAATAATGGTATTCGCTTGCGTGCAGGAACTGCAGGCGCATTAAGCAATGTATTCGTAACTGGTCCCGCTACTTACGAAAATTGTTTACGTGTGGGCTCTGACTCTGTACCTCGCGCAGAAGACGGCACACTGACTATTACTAATTCAATTGTTGCATGTCAAACAACGGCTAACAATTTTGGCAGTGAAGCGATTAATGGCGGCGATGTTAAATCGTGGTTTGAGGCGCAAGACGGCAACCAAACACTAACTCCAGCAGACTTAATGCTTGACGATAATGGTTACACACCACTTCCAGGTTCACCGCTTATTGCGAATGGACAAATTGGTGCATTTAATGGCACAACCAATTGGATGGAAGGATGGACTGTAGGTATTAATGGTGGCTTCCCAACAGATATTTCAAATGCATTGGAGCAGGGTTTAGCGACTAATGTATCCAGTGAATTTCCACAAATTACCGATAAGCCTGTTTACCGATTAACTGAAGATACTACATTTACAGCCGATGTAACGCTTACAAACGATGCTCATTGGATTTTAAATGGTCGAACTGCGGTAGGTAACGATCGTGCAGATGAAACAACGCTTTACGTTCAAGCGGGTACTACGCTAATTGGTGAAACAGGTGATGACTTTTTAGTTGTGCGTCGTGGTTCGCAAATTAACGCAAATGGTAATGCAACATCGCCTATTACCATGACATCTATTCAAGATGTAACGGGTGGTGAAACAAATATTGGTCAATGGGGTGGTTTAGTATTACTTGGTAATGCACCTGCTAACTCATGTGGCGACCAGCAAGGTGAAACAACACCAGAAGAGCTCGCTAACTGTGGTGTATCGGCAGAAGGTGATGCCGGTCAGTTTGGTGGTGATATCAGCGATGATAACTCAGGTGTTCTTCGTTACATTGTTGTAAAACATGCTGGTAAAACGCTAGGTAATGGTGATGAACTAAACGGTATTTCGTTTGCGGGCGTGGGCTCACAAACTAAAGTTGAATATATTCAGGTTCATCAAAATCTAGATGACGGTGTAGAGTTCTTTGGTGGTAGCGTTAATGTACGTAACATTGTACTGACTGATATTGGTGATGATGCATTTGACTGGTCGTTTGGTTGGACAGGTCGTGCACAAAACATCTACATTCAACAAAGTGCTGTTGAGGGCGATAACGCCATTGAAGCTGATAACTCTGAGTTTGATTCAAATGCAACGCCTTTGACTAAGCCACTTATTTCTAACGTCACTATTGTAGGTGCCGATGGTACTAACGGTGTTCGTTTACGTGCAGGTACAGCGGGTGTGCTTCGCAATGTTGTTATCACTGGCCCAGATGGATATTCAAACTGTTTACGTGTAGGTTCTGACTCGGTAGCTAATGCAGAGTCGGGTGAGCTTTCTATTGAGAACTCAGTAGTAGCCTGTAATGAAGATAATAACTTCGGTAGCGAAGCGATTGCTGGTGGCAACGTTCAATCGTGGTTTGAAGGCCAAACGGGCAACCAAACACTCACCGCTGCAAGCTTAAGCTTAGCAACAGATGGATTTACACCTAAGTCTAGTTCACCTTTACTAGGCGCAGGTGTTGATACCTCTGACCTTGATTCGTTCTTCACTAAAACCGATTACATTGGTGCGTTTGATGGCGATAACAACTGGATGGAAGGGTGGACCGTTGCTATTAAACCTAGCTTTCCAACTGATATCCAAAACGCATTAGAACAAGGCCTTGCAACAGATGTGTCTGCTAGTTTCCCAGCTATTACCGATAAGCCAGTTTATCAGTTAAATTCTGATGTGGTATTTACCGCTGATGTGACACTAACAAACGATGCGCATTGGATCTTAAAAGGACGTACAGCTGTGGGTAATGACCGCGCTGATAACACAACATTGTATGTTCAGTTTGGTACAACATTAATTGGTGAATCGGGTGATGACTTCTTAGTTGTTCGTCGTGGTTCTAAAATTGAGGCGGTAGGCACAGCAACGCAGCCAATTACCATGACGTCTATTCAAGATGTGACGGGTGGCGAAACAACAATTGGTCAATGGGGTGGCTTAGTATTATTAGGTAACGCACCGGCCAACTCTTGTGGCGACCAAGAAGGTGAAGCAACTGCGGATGAACTTGCAAATTGTGGTGTATCTGCGGAAGGTGATGCTGGCCAATTTGGTGGTAATGACCCAGAAGATAACTCAGGTACGTTAAAGTATGTTGCTGTAAAACAAGCGGGCAAAACGCTAGGTAACGGTGATGAGCTTAACGGTATATCACTGGCTGGTGTAGGTAGCCAAACAGAGCTAGATTACATCCACGTTCATGAAAACCTAGACGACGGCGTAGAGTTTTTCGGTGGTACTGCAAACATTAGCCACTTAGTGCTTACAAACATTGGTGACGATTCTCTAGATTGGTCATTTGGTTGGACGGGTAAAGCGCAATACGTACTTATTAAGCAATCAGGCTCTGAGGGCGATAACGCGATTGAAGCTGATAACTCTGAATTTGATTCAGATGCATCACCACTTACTATGCCTACTATTTCTAATGTAACCATTATTGGTGATGCAGGCGTAAACGGTATTCGCTTACGTGCAGGTACTGCCGGCATACTTAAAAACGTAGTGGTCACCGGCGGCGCAGATTACGCAAACTGTTTGCGTGTAGGTTCAGACTCAGCACCACGTGCCGAAGACGGTTCACTTAGTATTACTCACTCAGTGGTTGCGTGTGAAACAGCAAACAACTTTGGTACTCAAGCAATTGGTGATGGCAATGTTGAGTCTTGGTTCTTAGGTCAAGCTGGTAACTCAGTACAAGCTGCTGCAAGTCTTGCACTAGCGAGTAACGGTTACATGCCTTCAAGTGAGTCATTATTACTGGGTGCTGGTTTTGATTCGTCTAGCTTAGATAGTTACTTTGATAAAGTAGATTACATTGGTGCAATGGATGCACAAACAGACTGGACAGCGGGTTGGGTAAAAGTAGGTCTTTAACCTTAAACGCTTTAGGCCGGGCGAAAGCCCGGCTAATGTCTTGTTTTGTTTCGGAGTATAAAAATGAATTCTTATAAACCCTCTAAACTTGCCCTATCAACATTAAATTGCGCCGTTTTGGCTGCACTATTTGGTTGGTCGGTAAATACTGCCGCTGCTGCAGAAGCCGACATTCAAGAGCAAGAAATAGAAGAAGTGGTTGCAGTAGGGCAACGACTCAAAGGGAGCGCAGGTGCAGTACTGCAAGAACGCCAAAATCAGGCGTTTGTTGCTGATATTATGGGTGCCGACCAAATTTCACGTACCGGCGATGGTGATGCAGCATCGGCTCTTCGCCGTGTTACAGGCTTAACCTTAGTTGATGGTAAATTTATATATGTGCGTGGTTTAGGTGAGCGTTACTCAAGTACACAATTAAATAGCATGTATGTACCAAGTCCCGATCCTACCCGCTCGGTTGTACCTCTTGATTTATTTCCATCTGAAATAATCGAAAGCTTAAGTGTACAAAAATCTTTTTCACCCGACATGCCAGCGCACTTTGGTGGTGGTAATGTAAATATTCGTACTAAATCAATTCCTTCTGACTTTTTATTTAAAGTACAAGTAGGTACTGCGTACAACACATCAAATAGTGACACGGGTTACTTTTACGAAGGTGGTGATGATGACTGGATGGGGCGCGATGATGGTACGCGAGCTTTATCAGGTGTTTTTACTGATGCACTTACCAGCGACGTAGGCCTTGAAGGTAATATTAACTCTACGCTAGATGAGCGTAAAAACCTGATTCAATCGCTTGATTGGAATGTGGGTATTAGCAAGGAAGATGTTGACCCAGCTATGAGCTTTTCTGTTGCCGTGGGCGATAGATTTGAAAGCGAAATAGGTACGTTTGGTGTGCTTGGTGCTGTGTCCTATGACAACGAGTGGGAAGTTGTTCAAGAACAAAGTGGTTCAAGCTTAGGTAGTTTGGGCTGTGAGAACAAATGTTTTGCACAATATTACGATGGTACATCGACTGAACAAAATGTTCGTTGGAGCGGTACATTAAATTTAGGGTACGAACTTAATTCAAATCATAAGTTTGAGTTAACCAATATAGCTTTGCATGATATGAGCGATCGTGTTCGTAACCGTAGCTACTACGACGCCAATGAAACCGAAGAAGGTGAGACTGAACTTCGTCGTGTTGATATCAGCTATGAAGAGCGTGAAATGTTTTCTTCTCAGCTAAAAGGTACGCATAACTTTCCAGATTTAAATAACTTATTTGTTGATTGGTATGGTGGTTTAAGTCGCGCAAATCGAAACGCACCTGGTGGCTTAGATGTCGTTTTTCAACAAAACTTTAATAACGGCGTATTTGAGTCTGAGCAACTTCAAGATGTGGCTGCGACCAATATTACGCGTGAATACCAAGTACTTCACGATGACGTAGAAACGTTTGGTTGGAATATGGGGTTACCTTTTTATGGCGATGGTTACGAGCTTGAACTAAAAATTGGTGGAGATTTTTCAGAAAAAACGCGAGATGCAAGCAATGTTAAATTTGGCATAACGCACCGTGGTATAAGCGATGAGTTTACGTTTGGTAATAACATTAGCGATATTTTTGCCGATGCAAACACATCAAACGACGCCTTTTATACAAGTAGCACAGGCGCTGGTATTTTTGACGATGGTACAACTGACGGCGACAAATACAGTGCAGCGCATAAGTTAGATGCTTATTACTTTATGGCTGACTACTTTTTTGAAAATACGTGGCGTATTACTGGCGGTGCTCGCTGGGAAGATTTCAAGCAAGTATCGGTAGGGTATCAGGCACATAGCAATTTATTTGAAAATACCCTTGAAGAAATTCAAGACGTTGCGATAAACGAAAATAATTTTTTTCCATCGCTTGCTGTTACGTACATCATGGATGAAGAAATGCAGTTTCGTTTAAACGTGAGCGAAACTACAATCCGTCCTGATTTGCGTGATGTAAGTACCTCGTTCTTTGTTGATCCGCTAACTGAATTTTTGGTTCGTGGTTCGCCTAGCTTACAAAGCTCTGAATTAACGAATGTTGATTTTAGGTTTGAATGGTATATGCCAACGGGTAACAACCTATCGATTGCCTTATTCTATAAAGATATAGAAAACCCAATTGAAATGGTTGAGCTTGCAGGTGTTGGTGGTGCGTCACCGCAGTTACTTACGGCGAATGCGCAATCGGGCAAACTTTCAGGTATTGAGGTCGACTTTTTAACAGACTTTGGTTTTATTAATAAAGATTGGTCGTCTGCATTTTTGTCGGGTAACGTAACGCTATCTGATTCAAGCGTTAATTTAGGTATAAATGACTCAGATAATGTCGATTCGTTATTTGAAGCTCAGCTTAAAGAAGCGCTAGAGGCTGATACTGTATCAAACATTGTTACTAATAATAAACGCCGTTTGGTTGGCCACTCTGAATGGGTTGCTAACTTACAAATGGGTTACGACTCAGGTGATGGTTTTCATTCAACATCAGTTATTTATAACGTTTTTGGTCCGCGTATTATCGTACCCGGTACGCGTGGAAATGAAGATGCTGAAGAAAAGTCGTTCCATTCTCTTGATTTAGTTTATTCTTACTTTCCTAACTTTAACTCTAAGGTTAATTTTAAAGTGAAGAATATTTTAGGCCAAGAAAAGCAAATAGAGCAAGAAGGGTTAACACTTTGGGGCCAAGAAACTGGCACCGAATTTAGCTTAAGCTACAGTTACGAGTTTTAACTTTTAGCTTTATTGATTCAAACATAGTTTATTTATAGCCCTGTATTTTATACAGGGCTTTTTTATACCTTATTGATGCATGAAAAATATTTAAGTTCTATTTTATTCACTAGTTTTAGCCGTCTAGCAGTGTTAGTTTGTTAACTTGAAAATTAGATCTCACGCAATGAATTTAATTTTTAATGTATTAAGGCATTTTTTATGAACAAAACAGTGGGAAAAACAATGAAAAAAGTAGGTTTAGTCGGTTGGCGTGGCATGGTTGGCTCTGTGTTATTAGAGCGTATGAAAAAGCAAAATGATTTTGCCAACATAGACACCACTTTTTTTACCACCTCACAAGCCGGTCAACTTGGTCCTGATTTATCCGGTGACGCAAAACCGCTACTTGATGCTAGTAATGTATCTGAACTTGCAAAGATGGACATTATAGTTACCTGTCAAGGGGGCGGTTATACCAAAGCGGTTTACCCAAAACTTCGTGAGTCGGGCTGGAATGGTTACTGGATAGATGCAGCTTCTGCACTTCGTATGAGCGACGACAGCATTATTGTACTCGACCCTGTAAATAAAGATGTAATTACTCAAGGCTTAGCGCAAGGCGTTAAAACCTTTGTTGGCGGTAACTGTACGGTATCGTTAATGCTACTTGCTTTAGGTGGGTTGTTTGAGCAAGACCTTATTGAATGGGTTAGCCCAATGACTTACCAAGCGGCTTCGGGGGCGGGCGCACGCAACATGAAAGAGCTGATTGCACAAATGGGTTCTATTCATTCAAGTGTTGCCGAGCAATTAAATAACCCAAGTTCAGCTATTTTAGAAATTGATAAAATAGTTAGTGAAAAAATGGCTTCAAGTGACTTACCACAAGATCAATTTGGCGTGCCATTAGCCGGTAGCTTGATCCCATGGATTGATGTGCCAATGCCAAGTGGTCAGTCTAAAGAAGAGTGGAAGGCACAAGTTGAAGCTAACAAAATTTTAGGTTCTACCCATCAGCCTGTCCCTATTGATGGTTTATGTGTTCGCATTGGTGCTATGCGTTGTCATAGCCAAGCAATGACCATTAAATTACGCGAAGACATTAGCGTTGAAAAAATAGAAGAAATATTAGCTTCGCACAACGAATGGGTTAAAGTTATTCCTAACGAGCGTGACATTACATCCACCGATTTAACACCGGTTAAAGTAACGGGCACATTAAGCATCCCTGTTGGGCGTATTCGTAAACTTGCAATGGGGCCTAAATATATTAGTGCTTTCACCGTGGGTGATCAGCTTCTATGGGGCGCAGCAGAACCCCTTCGTCGTATGCTTCGTATCATTGTAGACGCTGAGTAATTTCAGTTTTTTAATTTATTTATTTTATAGGGTTAGCATAGCGCTAACCCTTTTTAGTTTTTATTCCTTCCTTTCACACTTTTTTGTGACCTTTAAATAACCGTCTGTGTGGCATAGCCATTGCAAAGTTAAAATAGTATTTTGCGTGCACCTAGTAATTTAAGTACTTAACAGCTTAGTTGTGCTTATTTTTGTGTAGTTTTTACACATCGTCATGCTAATAATTACACAAATAAGGATGGTTATATGGCGTTAATTTCAAAGGTTACTCAAGCTAAATGGTTTACTACTTTTGTTTTAATCATTGTGCTTTTATTACTATTGCGCGTTGCTGCGCCCCATGCTATTCAATATTATGTTAACCAACAAATTAAACACACGCAGGGAATTACAGGCCACGTAGGTGACGTAGATTTATATTTATACCGCGGTGCGTATGCTATTGACGGCATAAAAATTTATGCAAAAGAGGATAATTTAACCCCTAAACCGCTACTTAGTGTTGCAACACTCAATTTTTCACTTTCATGGTCAGCACTTTTAAAAGGGAATTTAGTAACTAACATGCAATTTACCCATCCTGAAATTGTTGTTTACGACAAAGCCCCTAATAAAATGGAGCAAAACAAACAAGTTAAAAACGAAACAACATGGATTGGGCTTGCTAATAATTTAGTCCCTTTTTCAATTGATACATTAATTATTGATAACGGTAAGGTTTCATTAGTTAATGCCACCCGCGAGGGTGATAAACCTACTTATATTTCAAATATTAATGCTGATATTAAAAACATTACCAATGCCCAAAACCTAACTAAAACGTTAGTAACTTCTTTGAACGTTGAGGGGGATTTAATGGGCGAAGCTGCACTTTCTTTAACGGGGAAATTAGATCCATTTAGTGAAAAAGCAAACTTTGACTTTAATGTAGAGGTCCAGCGCTTTTCTGTTAAACACCTCGAAACTGTTTTTAAAGTCTATACCCCGTTTGATATTGAAGCGGGCGGAATAGATGGAGCAATGGAACTTGCTGCAAAGAACAATGTTTTAAACGGTTATGCAAAAGCTGGCGTGTATAATTTGAGTGTTTTTTCTTGGCGTGAAGATATAGAAAAAGACGATGACGGACTGTTAACCGCTATTTTTGAAGGCAGTATTGATGCTGTCAGTGCTTTACTTGAGAACGCTCAATCAGAGTTAGTTGCTGCGCGTATACCGATCGACGGCACATTAAACAATACCGACATATCAACGTTTCAGGCAGTGGTATCAGTATTAAAAAATGCGTTTTTAGACGCGTTTAAAATGGAGGTGGACGACGTGATATCGTTTGAAACAATAGAAAACACATCAGATGAATAACAGGTTAAATGAGTTTTAAGCCCCACAAACATATTTTGTGGGGCTTAAAGTGTTACTTTTTACTCAGCAATGCTTTTAACTCTGCTATTTGCGCTTGTAACTCGTTAACTTGCCCTTGTGTTGCAGGAAGTGAGTCGTTATCAGCTTGCTCTTCTCGTGCATTTCGGTGTTCTTCACCCATTACCTCTAAAATAGCGCCAACCATCATGTTTAAAAATACAAAGGCGGTTAAAAATATAAAGGTCAGGTAGTAAATCCAGCTTAGCTCGTACACCGCCATTGTTTCGTACATTATGTCGGTCCAATCTTCAAAGGTCGCTATTCTAAATAGTGTTAGCATTGAAATAGACACATCTTGCCAAAGCACAGGGTTAATGTCGGCAAACATCATACTTCCCATAGCGGCGTAAATATAAAAAATAACAAACATAAGCAGTGCAATGTAGCCCATTTGTGGGATTGCTTTAAGTAACGAGTTAACGAGTAATCGAAGCTCAGGGATCATCGACACTAACCTAAGCACTCTGAATATACGCAGTAAACGTGCTATTAGCATTGTAGAGCCCGCGGCGGGGTACAAGCTACCCAATACAATAATGGTGTCGAATATATTCCATCCCTTCGAAAAGAAGTCTTTTATGCCTTTACTTGCAACAAAGCGAATAATAAGTTCAATTAAAAAGAATGCGGTTATGCCAATATCCATCCAGTTAAGAGCAAGCTCAACCGTAGGATGAAGACTATAGGTATGAGCGCCTACAGTTAGGGCAGAAACAATAATGACAGCTATAACAAATGATTGAAATATCTTGCTTTTGTCTATACGCTGAAACAAAGCTTGTAACTGCGACATCATAATAAGTGGTCCTGTAAATACAAAGATTTTTATGGCGCTAATATACAATATAATCGTCATAAATTAACGTCTTTTTAAACGCAATTGTGTAAGGAAATTTAATGGTTATCAATAAACTAAAAACCGCGGCTGTTTTTATAATCGGATTACCTATTTTAGCTGGGTGTAGTTCCGATGCACGCTTTGAACAATTGCAGTCAGCTCGCCTTAACGAGTGCAATTACAAAGCAGATAAAGAGTATTATGAGTGCCTTAAAGAGCAAGACTCAAATTACGAAGAATTTAAAAAACAACAAGCAGAAAAAAGTAAATAATTTATCCTCATGACTAAAACACAAAAGCAACGAGATAAACAAATACGCGCTGCGCTGACTAAAGCGTGTGAGTCCATTAAAGACTCAGTGGCCGGTTTTTCATACCTTACTCACACCGTTGATTTAAATAACGAAGCCAACACCTTAAAAGTTAACTGCTATTTTGAAGACACCATAGCGCTTAATAACGTTGACTCTGAGATTGAACACCTTAAATCTATAATACTTACGCAACTTGCGAGTATTAAGTTGCCGATAAAACCGTCACATATTGTGTTTTTTGCTAATTAAAATGGGTTTTGTTGGTTTGCCTGCTGTTGGGCGGTATAATTAAGAAAATTATATATAGGGTTTAAATAATGGCTGTTCCTTCTCGTTCGCAAATATCACCAGGTACTGTAGTTAATATCGTTTTAAAAGAAGACCAACGCAGCGGAACATTAACCGAAGGCGTAGTTGAGCGTTTATTAACTAAATCGCCAAACCACCCGCATGGTATAAAAGTGAGATTAGAAGATGGCCAAGTGGGCCGAGTAAAAGAGATTTTATAATGGCAGCGTTATCAGAACAGGCTTTTTGGGAGTTAGTAACTACACCCGACTTAGGTCTAGACCCAGAAAGTGTCAGCGAGAATTTAAAAGCTAAACTAGGTGCTCTAACTGACGAGCAGCTTATTGCCTTTGACAAATTTTTTGGTATTAACATGCGCAAGTGTTTTACCTGGGATTTATTTGGCGCGGCATTTGTTATGGCAGGCTGTAACGATGAATACGGCTTTAGTGAGTTTAGATGTTGGCTTATTTCACGCGGCAAAGCCGTGTTTGATAATGCACTTGTTAATGCCGACTCTATTGCATTATGTACACCTGTTTATCACTTAAATGAACAGCCTTACCCATATATTGACGAGTACGACCTTATCGCCGGCTTATTATATGAAGAGCGCAACGAAGATGAACTTCCCTTCGTGCCATCAGGTGAACAACCCGCAGGCAAACGCTTTAAAGACAAAGCAAAATTTTTAAAACAAGCCTATCCACAATTATTTGCAAAATATTGGCGTTAACACGCTAATTTTGCATTACTCTTAACAACTTTTTGAAACAGAAATCTGCGTAGATGTTTAATTTTTATGCAGTTTTTTGTATGCTTATTATTTATTTTTCTCACCTTTAAAATTCAAATCACAGTTTCAATTAATTATTTAGTTACCTTTTACATTAGTTAACAATTGTACCTATTAAACTAGTTTTTTGAATGACTCTCCATTATCAAATATGTTACATTTGACTGTTTTTAAATGAATAAACACTGAATAATTACAATATACGACATAGGAATGTTATGTATAAAACACTTTCATCAGGATTGATAGCATTTTGCTTTTTGAACACGCTAAGTTCTCAAGCTGCTGTTTCACAGCGAATAAATAAATCATCCACCCAAGAAGTTAAGCAACTTTTAAATCAAAACCCTTCTATTGCCAATACATCTTCGGCAAGTTCTTATTTTGTAGAATTAGAACAACCTCAATTGAGCCTTTCACAACAAGTTAATGCATCTTCTAAAAAGATGCAGCAATACTTTTCTGGGGTTCCAGTATGGGGGCAGCAAATTAGAGTTCAATCTAACTCTGAACATATTAGTGGTTTTTTTGCTAAAAACATTAACTTTGCATCTTTGAATAAAACCGCGAGCACCACTTTTGATCAGTCAAAGGCGGTTAAATCGTTGCTGACTAAGTCTAAATTAGATGATTCACTAGAGAGTGAAATAATAAATAATAAGCGCTACATTTATATTCATGATGGAAAAGCTTACTACGTTCGCTTAATTGAACTCAAAGTAACTGAGAATGGCATTGAAAAAATGCCAATAGGTTTAATAAGTGAATCGACTTATCAGATTTTTGAACTGTGGGACAATATTCAAAGTGTTGACGGGACAGGACCTGGTGGTAATCAAAAGATTGGCCAGTATGAATACGGTACAGATAAAGACGCCTTTAATGTTACTCAAGTTGGTGAGACCTGTTTTTTAGAAAATGACAAAGTAAAAACGGTCACTATGGAATCGGGCTCTGAGCCAAGTGAAGCCTTTTCATTCACATGTGATCGTAATACACATAAGGAAATAAATGGTGCTTTTTCTCCATTAAATGACGCTCATGCATTTGGAACCGCTGTTTTTGATATGTATCAGCAATGGTACAACACTGCACCGCTTACATTTCAATTGTTAATGCGAGTTCACAGTGGGGATAACTGGGAAAATGCCACCTGGAATGGCCAAGCAATGACCTTTGGTGATGGCGCTGATAGGTTATACCCGCTGGTTTCACTTGATATTGTATCTCATGAGGTTAGCCACGGCTTTACTAGTCAAAACTCCAATCTTATTTACTCTAATCAATCAGGCGGAATTAACGAGTCTTTCTCTGATATGGCAGGTGAAACTGCAGAGTATTTTTTACGTGGTGAAACCGACTGGTTATCAGGGGCGGATATTTCAAAAGTAGATCCAGCTCTTCGTTACTTTGAAACGCCTTCATTAGATGGTGTTTCTATTGATAAAGCCAGCGATTTTTACCCGGGCATGGATGTTCACTTTAGTAGTGGTGTTTTTAACCGTGCTTTTTTCCTGCTTTCAAATACTGATGGCTGGGATCCTCAAAAAGCGTTTGAAATAATGCTAAAAGCAAATCAAAACTACTGGGTTAATTCGAGTGGTTTTATCGATGGTGCATGTGGAGCAATCAACTCTGCAATTGACTTAAACTATAATGCATCTGATGTAATTTCAGCATTTAATGAAGTAGAAGTTATTTGCGATAATATTAAGTTTGTCGATACTGATTCAGATTTAATGGATGATAACTGGGAACTTTTATACGGACTAGACCCTTCAGATGCCGATGACGCCAATTTAGATTTAGACCAAGATGGCCTTTCTAACTTGGAAGAATACTTGGCAAATACTTTTCCAAACTTAGTTGATTCTGATGCTGATAGTTTATCTGATTACGATGAATTAAACGTCTACATGACACTGCCTAACAATGCGGATTCAGATTCCGATCGTATGCCAGATGGTTGGGAAGTCACTTTTGCTTTTAATCCACTTGATGCAGCTGATGCAGAACTTGATTTTGATGCCGATAGCTGGGTTAACTTAATTGAGTATTATGGTAACAGCGACCCAACTGATCCAAACTCTGAACCTTCTGTTTTTCCTGAAACTACCTATAATTTTGATGACGCAGTTGTCCCTGAATTATTAGTTTCTTCAAATCCTCAAGCGCCTTGGTTTATTACTAATTATGACGGTCATGATGGCTTAGTGTTATCTAGCAGTGATATTCCTGATTCGCAACAAACGAGCATTGAGTTTCAATTTTTAAGTGACGAACAACGTTTTGTTAACTTTAACTACCTATTGGAAACTGAAGCAACTTATGACTTTTTCAAAGTTTATATTAACGATTCATTAGTGCTTAATGAGTCAGGCCTAACTGACTGGAAGGTGGCTTCTTTTCCAGTTCCTGCTGGGTTCAATACAGTTAAGTTTGTGTACACTAAAGACGTTATAGTGTCTGAAGGTTTAGATGCTGTATTTATCGATAATTTATATATTGGGCCTAGCTTCCCTGATTCTGACGGTGATGGTATGTCAGATATGTGGGAATTATCTTATAGTTTGGATATAAATACTGACGATTCAGCACTTGATTTAGACAACGATGGTTTATCTAACCTTCTTGAGTTTTTAAATAATGGTTTACCTAACATCTCAGATACTGATGGCGATTTAATGCCTGATGGGTGGGAATATAACAACAGCCTAAATCTTACGGATGCCTCAGATGCGTCACAAGATGCTGACAATGATGGATTTACTAACCTTACAGAGTTTCAAGCAAATACAGACCCTCAGTCAGATACCTCTTACCCTGTTGCTTTAAATATCACAACGTCATTTGAAAGCGATACACTTCCAACATGGATGATTGAATCAGCAAACTCAAGTGCGCCGTGGTTTATCACAGACGACTTTGCCACACAGGGCTCACAAAGTATTCGTTCAGGAGATATCTCTGATTCTCAGTTTAGCGGGTTTACTGTCACGGGTTTATTTGAAGAAGGGGTTTTAGCGTTCGATTATAAAATTGATTCTGAATATTGTTGTGACTTTTTTATGGTGACTATAGATGGCCAAGAAGTTATTGGTTTTGCTGAGCGTGGAAATTTAGAAGCACCTGAACCAACTTCATTTTTAGTTAATATTAGTGAAGGGGTGCATAAGATTGAGTTCAAGTATACCAAAGACGGATCAGTATCAACTGATGCTGATGCAGTATGGCTTGATAACTTTGTTATGCTTCCAGTCGGTGATCAAACCGATACTGATAACGATCAAATACCAGACTACTGGGAACTACTAAATGGTTTAAATCGTTTTGATGCAAGTGATGCACAATCTGACAATGACGCTGACAGCCTTTCAGCCCTTGATGAGTATAACCTAGGAACAAATCCAAATTCAGCTGACACAGATTCTGATGAGTTAAGTGATGGCTATGAAGTTAATAATGGCTTGCTACCACTTGACCCTTCGGATGCAAGTTTAGATTTTGATGCTGATGGTTACACTAATATCCAAGAGTTCTATGGGCAAAGCCTTGCTAATGACGCAACATCAACTGTGCAGTCTTTTTCTCAGCTAAATGAAAGCTTTGAAGAAGGGCTTTTGCCAGCTATATTTACAGAGCTTGCAGAACATACTACACAATGGCAGCTTAATACCAACTGGTCTACGGATGGTTCATCAAGTTTAAGCCTAAATACTTCTCCAGCAGGTAGTATAAGCGGCTTTGCAATTGCAGGGTTATTTGAGGCAGGGTTCATTAATTTAGATTACTTTTCAAACAATAACTCATCATTCCAAATTAGTGTTAACGGTACTCAGTACAATATTAAGCATTATCGCTCTCGCTTGTTAATTCCGGTAAATGATGGTTTTAATATTGTGAAGGTAAAATACGAAAGCCCTTACTTAGCAGATATGCCTTTTTCAGTTGATAATATTTCATGGACTGCTGAGCTGGATGTAGTTAGTGACTTTGATGGCGACGGTATTCCAGATTATTGGGAAGCACAGAATGGACTAAATGCACTTGATTCTAATGATGCATCAAAGGATTCAGACTACGACGGTTTATCTAATCTAAACGAGTATCAGATGTCTAGTAATCCGCTTTCTACAGATACAGACGGCGACGGTGTGCAAGATAGTGAAGATAGTCACCCAACTGATTCTAGCTTGGGTGAAAATATAGCCCCTGTTTTTGTATCAAGTTTAGAGCCTATTACTCTTGAAGCAACGTCTCAAAATACTAACCTTACAAATATTTTTGTTCCTGAGGCGACTGATAACGGACATTTAGAACCTTATGTTTATACTTTCTCTGGCTCATGGTTGCCCCTTGGTGAACATCAAATCACATGGGTTGCTCGTGATTATGTTGGTAACGAAACGACGGCTATTCAAACGGTAACCTTAGTTGACACAACGCCACCTGTTATACAAGACTATTACTCAGTTAATGTTTATGGAAGCTCAATCGATGACATAAAAGCGGCATTATTTAACTCTAATGCTATCTACGATAGTGTATCGGGTGTGGCTATTATCGATATTGATAGTAACTTTGTGTTTAGAACCGGGGATATTTTAATTCCTGTTTCTGCCGTTGATGGAGCGGGTAATACTTCTACAGGTGAAATAAATGCTTATGTTTTTCCTAAAGTCAGTATCCAGCCTACTACGTATGTTTACCAAAATGGTAATGCGGTTATTGATGTACTCATAAGTGGTAAAAGCCCATACGGTTCAGTAAGCTTTGATCTTATTGGCAATAATACTAGTAAATATATATCTACAAACCATCATGGCCTTGTCAAGGTAGAGCTAGAACGTGAGTTCTTTGAAAATGCGTCGAATATTCGCATTAATACGACAAACAATTCATTTACCGATGGAAATGATACTAGCCAGTTAGTTTTTCTAAATGAAACTGCAAAACCTGAATTTATTACTAATCTATATCAAAATGGAAAAGTAATAAGCAAGATGGTTCAACGTGATTCGTCAGACTTTATTGTTGATGTTCATGCAGTTAATTTACCTAGTGCAGAAGCTGATAATTCAATAGAGCTCCAGCTATCTTCACAAGGTGATTATTTTGTAAATAAAATTGGTCCCTCAAAGTGGAATATTACTTTTACGCCTCAATTGCTCACGGACTCTAACAATCTAGACATTACGTTTACTATAAAACAAAATAGCGAAGCTGTTGCAACGGATCAAATTAGTTTACGTGTGATTGACGCAGTTACTTTTAATGATCCTGAGTTAGATACTGATGGTGATGGTATTCCTGATGCTGAAGAAGGTGTGAGCGATGGCGATAAAGACGGCATTGTTGATTACTTAGATAGCTCTTCTATTACGCATTCAGCTGTTTTAGATTCAGGTGATATGGTTCGTAGCATCGATGAGTTTAATCACTTGTCAGTAGGTAACATTAAACAGACTACTGTAACGCAAATGATTGCTGATATGTCTATTTCAGAGCAAGACTTAAGTACTTACTTTGATAGCTTAGATATTACAGAACCTCACTTTCAAGCTAAAAGTGATATTGTAAATATTCATATTACCCTTTCAAATTCATCGGGTACCGCTGAAATTGCGATACCAGAGTACGTTAACTCTATTTTAAGTTCAGAAATGCAAATTCGTTTGTTATCTAATACAGGTTGGCAGTCGGTTGCAAAGCTAACTGGTAACGTGTACGAGCAAATTTGTTCAGGTTGCTTTACTTTTGCAGTAACAGACGGCAGTGAATTTGACTTAGACGGTGAAGTTAATGGTGTGATTGAATTAGTTGCTAAGTTAGCTGAAGAAAGTTTAAACCAAGCGCCTGTTTTAGATATAACAATTCCAGCAACCATTGAAGAGCTTTCAACTACTGAGCTTGATGCGTCAGGAACAACAGATCCTGATGGTGATTTGCTAAGTTTTGAGTGGAGTATTGATCATCCTCAATTATCACTGGCGCCTTCAGAGACAGACAGTAAAGCGACACTGACTGTAGGTGAATTAGAGGAAACGTTCACTACAGATATCACTTTATTAATCTCAGATGGTTACGAGCAGTTCACAGAGGTATATACAGTGACCTTTATGCACGTTAATCAATTACCAGCAGTTGAGTTGAGCTCATCTTCTTTATCGGTTGATGAGGGTAAAGACGTTAGCGTTACAGCAACTGCAACAGACAAAGAGTCATCTGAACTTACTTACAGCTGGGTTCAAACACAAGGTATAGAAGTCGCAATTGAAGATGCTAATTCAAATACATTGTCGTTTATCGCACCAAGTGTATCTGTAACAAGTGAACTTGGCTTTAAACTCAGCGTTTCTGATGGTGAAGGGGAGACAGAGCAAAGTGTTATCGTTACCGTTAATGATGTACCTGTTGCACTGCCAACACCTAAAGAAGGTGATAAAAGTGGAGGAGGTTCTTTCAGTTTCTTCTTATTACTCTTAACCGCTTTGTTTGTTTACAGAAGAGCACAGTTGTTTTACAAATAACAACAGTCTAATTGTATAACTATTAAATCCCTTGATTGCTATCAAGGGATTTTTTTTGCATAAATTTTAAAATAAGTAAGTAGGTTTAATGTGTTAAGCTAATTGTATTGTGACTTGTTAGGTTTCTTTAATGAAAAATTATAAAGTTTTACTATGTGTTTGTTGTTTATTTTTTGCTAATCAGTCTTTTGCTAAAACGATTTTACCTAGTAACAAAACTAAGTTTGTTAGCTTGTTTAATAGTAAAGTTGGCGATTATGAATTAGTTTCTGGCGATGCTCGCTATTGCGATTCAGGCTCATTAATGTGGCTTGATAAAAATAATACTGATTTGGGTTTTAGACTTGGCAGTTTAATTTCTTTTATTGATTTACATAATGGCACACAAACTAATAAAGTCCCTGATTTTTGCCTAGTAACTACAAAGTTTAAATATACGAGTATTGGCTTAACAATGGATTTACGCCAAGACCGGTGTGACAGTAATAACGATATATTAGATGTTAGCCGCACGCTAAATTTTGTTTCTGATACACAGTTAGAATACTTGATTAAAAATGCTAATGTTCAGTGCAAGTTTGAATTAAAGCGTCTATAAATCGCATTTTATTTTTGGTATATCGCGCCAGCGGGTTGTGTACTGAGGCGATAAAAAATCTCTGTTCATATGCCAGCGATCGTTTAATTTACTACTTGCTAAGCCCAACATACCCTTGCCGTATCGGGTATTAATAGCATCTAAACAGCCCATCAACTTTGGGTTATCTTGTTGTGGTGCAAATAAGTCACTTTGCTGAAATTGCTCAGCGGTGAGTTCTAGTGCACCTACACCACACTTATAAAACCGCACGCCAGGTTGGTAAATTTTTTCAAATACCTCAGACACCGCATTGGCCATAACGCAGGTATCGTTTGTTGGCATGCTAAACTGATACATATAAGACTTTTTATAAAATACGTCTTCATGGGATGAACTCGATGCAAAAATATATAATTGCTTTGCAAGCGACTTTTGGGCTCTTAGTTTTTTACCCACAATAGTAACATGGTTAATTAAAGCGGTTTTAAGAGCGGTTGGTTCATAAATACGCTCTCCAAAGCTACGAGTTGAGTAAATTTCGCGTTTATCTTGGCGTACATCATCCCAGTTTAAACATACTAAGCCATTAAGCTCGCTTACTGTGCGCTCTACCACCACACTAAAAGCGCGGCGCATAGTTTTTGGGTTTTGTTGGGCAAGCTGCCATGCGGTATTTATGTTCATTATTTTTAGCTTTTTAGCTAAGCGTTTGCCAATTCCCCATACATCTTGGCAGTCCATGCGTTGTAAAATTGCACGGCGGCTTGCTTCGTCATTTATGACAGCAACACCGTCAAAGCCTGTTAATTTTTTAGCTGCATGATTTGCTGCTTTTGCAAGAGTAGGCGTTGGACCAAAACCAACGCCCACGGGGAGCTTTGTTTCTCGCCATAGGGTTCGTCTAATAAGGTGCCCGTATGTATGCCAATCTTTTACAACGTTTTCATAGCCGCTAAAGTGCAAAAACGATTCATCAATACTATAAATATGCTGGATGTCACAAAAGCGACCAATCACACTCATCATTCGGTCGCTTAAATTAGCGTATAGTTCATAGTTACTAGAGCGTACAACCACATTGTTTTGTTCTAATAACTGCTTAACTTTAAAGTAAGGGCCAAATTTAGGAATATTAAGCTTACGCGCAATAGGGCATACCGCACACACGCAGCCATCGTTATTGGTAAGTACTACAACAGGTTTTGAGCGAATGGCGGGATCAAATACTTTTTCGGCGCTGGCATAAAACGCCACTGCATCGACTAAGGCATACATGAAAGTAACTCAGGGCTTTGGCGGTGCATACGAATTGACAAACTGACTACGCCTTCAAGCTGAAATTCATCGCTAGGCGTAATATTAACGGGTTGATATAAAGGCGAGGCCGATAGCAATCGAGCGTTTGTTTTATCAAGTAGCTTACACACAAATAGGCCATTTAAATTAGCCACAATTACATCGCCATCTTTAGCGTGCTCTGCTCGGTCTACTACGAGTAAATCACCCTCAAAAATCCCTACTTCTTGCATAGAGCTACCCGACGCAATACCAATAAATGTGGCATCAGGGTGCTTTATTAATAGCTCATCAAGGGAAACGCCAAGCTCAGTGTATTGTGCTGCAGGAGATTCAAACCCGCAAATACCTGCTTCTATATAAATAGGAATAACAAACATAAATAAACAACCAAAACACATGTACTGTATAAGTGTACAGTATATGTGTTTTATATTCGTTATGCCAAGTAATGAATGGCAGATCAATCCATGTTTTTGATCATTTGCTGTGCCGTGTGTAAAAAGTCATTGATTTGCTGTGAGTTTAAATTTTTACACATTTGTGCATTTACTTGCTGTTCGGCAGTTAATAGCTTGTCATAAAGCGTACGACCTTCAGAGGTAAATGACAAAATAAAACAACGCTTGTCGTGTTCACTGGCCGTTTTATTAATCAAATTTAACGCAAGTAGTTCTTTCACTAACCGTGCTATTTGGGCTTTATCGCGCTGAGTTTGATTCACAATATCGTTTGCTGTGCACTGAGTTGTGGTTGCAATAATATGAAAGCAGCGTACGTGCATTGCGTTTAATCCAAGCTCGCTCGCATTAATCGCTTCGCGTATGGTAACGCGATAATTTTGCATTAAAGTAAATAATGTATTGGCTAATGAGGTATACATAATAAATCCATAATGGTTGACAATGTCAATTAAATTGCTATAGTTGATTTTATCAACCAATGGGGCGTTGTGCAACATCTGCTTTATAAAGCAGTAATTTTTAATCAATGAGGTTAATTTATATGGCAAAAAAAATACGCAAAGTAACAGTATTAAGCACAAAGCAAATAACCCCACATTTACAACGTATAGTTTTAGGTTCTGACGAGTTTACAGATTTAACCTCTGATCACATTGGCAGTTATGTAAAAGTGCTTATTTCAAAAAACGGTGTGGCCGACTTCAATTTAAAAACGGCGTGTATGCGTTCGTACACAATACAAAATGTAAATAAAAGCAATGGTGCAATTACGCTCGATTTTGTTATTAATATGCACCAAGGCCCTGCGACTAATTGGGCAAAAGTTGCCAAAGTAGGTGATGAACTAGCTATTGCAGGCCCTGGTCCTAAAAAGCTTGAAAATTACCAGCACTCACATTATGTGTTACTAGGCGATTTAACCTCGGTGAATGCTATTAAAGGGTATGTTCAGCAATTGCCAATAAACGCTAAAATTGACGCGTTTATTCATACCCCGAATAAAGCGGATATTATCAGCTTAGATTCAACGCGCCAGGTCAATTGGTTAATAACTACAACGCCAGAGATTGAGATGGCTAATGCCTTAAGCACACTACAGCAACATGAACAGCCACCTATTATATTTATGGCACTCGAGGCAGGATTAGTACGTGAGCTGAAAACGCTATTAACTAGTAAGCTTGCTGTACCGCGTACTAATATCGTGTCATCAGGTTATTGGAAAAAAGGCTTAAACTCAGAAAACTATAAGTTAGAGCGCCAAGCTAATACACAAACGGCTTAATTTTTTATAGCTAAGTAAAATAGGTTACTTAGTTATTTAATACACTCGTTAACACTCATTTTTATTTTAGTTAAGCAAGCGTACACCTAAGGCTTGTTAAAGTAGGGGCATCAATCAGTAATTTACAATTTAAATTAATTGATGTGATGCCTAAACATTTAAAATAAAACAAAACGCATTAGTAACTATTAGTTAAGTGTATTAATAGATGATTTATCGTTCTGTTTTATCAATCAAATTGATTTAAACAATCAATTTTAAGGCATTACTTTAATTCTATAAAATGTATTTATTGAAACAAACATTATTAAATTAAAGGCAGGTATCCCGTGAACTCTCTAAACAGCGCAACAGCTTCTTCAGTAACTAAAATAGCACAGCCTAAGGTTGCGTTAATTGCTGAAGGTGGCGGACAGCGAGGGATTTTCACCGCAGGTGTACTTGATGCGTGGTTAGAACAAAACTACGACCCATTTGATTTATTTATTGGCACATCGGCAGGTTCACAAAACTTAACAAGCTATTTAGCTCGTCAAAAAGGTTACGCTAAACGCCTGATTAGAGGGCTGTCTCGTAATAAACGTTTTTTTCAACTAGGTCGTGGCTTAATGGGAAAACACATTGTTGATTTAGACTGGTACTTTGATAAAACCAAAGAAGTAAATAGAGCAATTGACTTTAAAACAGCTAAAACATCATTAGGTGAACGTGAGTTACTTATTACTGCTACAAACGCACGTGACAGAAAAGCGTATTACTTATCACCAACAGGTGAAGAGCATCAATGGCGCGAGCTATTAAAAGCGTCAAGCGCATTACCCTTTTTGTACAAACAAGGTGTTAAATTAACACCTTGGCTAAATGCACAAGCCGCTAACGAAGCAAACACAATTACCGAACCTCAAGAAGACTTTTTTCTTGACGGTGGACTAGCTGCACCATTACCAGTCCGCGAAGCGTACAACCGTGGCGCGCGTAAGATTGTGGTTATAAGAACGGTAGACGCTGATTTTCAAGCGCAATCGGCATGGGTTCAAAAGCTTAGATCGCTTGCTACGGCAGCAGGTTACTGTCCAAAAACGCTCGACTACCTAATTCAGCATGAACAAGCTTACCTAGACGAGCTAAACTTTATGACAAACCCGCCTAGTGATGTAGAAATTATACAAATTTTTGCAGATGAAACACTGCACAGCAAATTACTAGGCAGTACAAACGACGATTTACGTAAAGATCATAAACTTGGTGTAAAAGCGGGACGTGAATACTTAAAAAGCCAAAATGCACGGATTGTAGATTACGCACACAGCTACGCAATGTAGCTGTAAAACAAATAGTTTAGAAACAACCGTAAAAAATTACGGTTGTTTAACTGAATAAGCCTTAACTAAATATGATAGTCATATATGTGCTGCGAGAAAACATTGAAGGTTTTTAATGTATGAAGTCAAGATTTGACCCCATTAGCTTTAACAGCCGTATCGACAGACGAAGTAAACGAATTTGTTTATTGGTTTAGAATTGACCGTCAATTTATAAAAACGGTCAAAAAGAACACTAATGCCTATTGACAGAGTTAAGGCTCATATGTGTTATGATTTTTAGCACATATACGTAATTATACTGTTTCCAGACTTAACCACTTCCGAACAAAACTCTTTTAAGTGTGTAAAATTCTGAGCGATGTACTCTCTATCTTCTTCATTATCTGAAAATCCTGGATAAATTTCTGATTCAGATACCAAAGCCTCAAAATGTTTCAGAAGAGTAACATCAGAAACTTCCATTAATTCTTCTGAGATTGCGGCGCTCTCTTCCGCGGTAAAGTATCGGGCTGGTCCATATCCAACATCTTCATCTGAGATCGGAGTTCCACCTAAAAAAACAGAACCACCAATAGATGAAAACTCCCATACAGCCTTATTTAATAGGAAATGAATGGCATGCCAAGCTTTATCAACATCACAAACTTTCCCATCTTCTTCATATAAATATGAAGTTAATCCATCAGGGTTTGATAACAAACTCTTTAGTTTATTTTCATTTACACTCTTCAATGACGCAATCATTGACATGTCCAGCACTCCTTACTTGAGAAAAACATAACGCCCTAATAACAGGCAAAAAATTGTTTGCTAAAATGTTGAGGAACGAAAACAGCAAACTGTTTTTTGTCCTTGTTAATTAGCTTGTTAGGCATACTTTAAACTGCTTACGCTTTATTAACAAAGTAATACCAAGCAAGACTCCAAATAAAGTAGAGAATGGAAAGCCTAGAATTAAAAATACGGAAATCATAACTAAAAAGTTGTAGTAGCGCTTTGACCTATATTTGGTAAAAAATAAAACACTCATAGCTAATAACCAGCCTGGTAAAGCCAGAAAAAAGTAAACTACATAATTAACTAATGATTTGCTTATGTGGCCAGCCATGACTTTTGGATCTCCCACACCATCAAGTTTTATGGTTTGGAAAACATCATATAAAGATAAACCTGTTTTAAATATGCCGATAAATATCACAAGCATGGATAAACTCAACATAGCCATTATATAGCTAGCTTTAGAGTAATTTTTTTTGACAGAAATTGAATCTTCGATGGTAGCGACTTCCTTGTATGCCTAAGATGTTTATAGCGAGCTAATCGCGCGTATTTCTACCACAATGTAGCTCGTTTTCTTATTGGTTTATTTTTAACAAACTTGTCAACTAATTGCCAGTGTTATTAAAATTCATCCGTGCTCGCTTTTCTTTTCATTATAAAACGAGCGACTGGGTCGTTTTCTTGACTATGCGAGCGACTGAGCTATTACTGTGCATACATACAGCGTCAATTCGACGGATTGAAAATAAAAACTCGCTCTGCGTATTTAAATTACATTGCCGACTATATGCTCACTCGACAGTATTCATTAAAAGCCTAGAAAAGCCTAGGGTCAAATCTTGACTTCAGACATTAAAGGAAAGCCTTGGGTCAAATCTTGACTTCAGAAATTAAGATTTTTGACTAACTACTTCTTGCTAATAGCTGTCTGTTAAATGAGGTCAAAATCTAATTACTTAAACTGTAAGATCAGACATGAGCAAGGCGATATCAA
Source organism: Pseudoalteromonas sp. CR1 (assembly GCF_019392235.1). Lineage (NCBI taxonomy): Bacteria > Pseudomonadati > Pseudomonadota > Gammaproteobacteria > Alteromonadales > Pseudoalteromonadaceae > Pseudoalteromonas > Pseudoalteromonas sp. CR1. Next base: position 184,619 of record NZ_JAHXRM010000005.1, read on the forward strand.
TATTCACGTGTTAACATTAATGCTTAAGTAGATGACAATAAAATACTGGTTTCGCTATTTAAAATGCCATCTATCTCGCGTACTTGCCTAAGTACGCCATCAAAGTCACTTAGGTTTCCTGCTTGTATTTCTGCTACTAAATCCCAAGCGCCGTTGGTGGTATGTAACTTAGTGAGCTCGGGTATGCCGCGCATTGTTTTTATAACTTGCGAGGTCGATTTACCCACCACTTCCACCATCATTATTGCTCTTACGGCTTCGGTTTCTATGTGTTCGTGCACCCGCACAGTAAAACCTAATATAGCGCCCGATGAAACTAACCGATCCAAGCGGTTTTGTACTGTCCCGCGCGACACCTTTAAAACATCAGCTAAAGCAGAAATAGATGCACGGCCGTCTTTTCTTAATTCGGCTATTAGGGCGTTATCTAATGAGTCATAAATATAAGGGAGCATACGCTTACCTCTAATTATTTTTTATACAAAATACTAAAAATTTATATTTATGCCTAGCAAATTGCTAAAAAATACCATTATTTGTATAAAGTATTAGCATTTTAAGTGGCATCTGTAGTCGATAAACTTATTTTAATTAGTTTATATTGTTATTACAGAGGTAGTCATGAGTCATTTTATAGCGCAGCCAAAACACGGTGTTCCATTTGTAAGTGTTCAAGCTATGGCCAAGCTAATAAACACATTAGGAATAGAAAATGTATTAGTTAGCCTAACTAACAAACTAAAACACGACTTTGCTCGTTGGCACGAATTTGATAAATCGCCGCGTTATGCAGCACATTCTCCCGATGGTGTAATAGAGCTTATGCCGGTAAGCGATGGCAAAATGTTTAGCTGCAAATACGTAAATGGTCACCCAAAAAATACCTTTAAAGAGCTTCAAACGGTGGCAGCATTTGGTATTTTGTCGGATGTGGATAGCGGTTACCCGGTGATGATCAGCGAAATGTGCCTATTAACCGCACTACGCACTGCTGCAACATCAGCGCTTGTGGCTACTTATTTAGCACCAAAAAACTCAACCACCTTAACCCTGATTGGTAATGGAGCTCAGTCTGAGTTTCAGGCTTTAGCGTTTAAAGCGGTATTGGGTATTACACACATTCGTTTATACGATATAGACGAAGCAGCCTCTCTAAAAGCGTTTAATAACTTAAGCACTAAAGGTTTAAACGTGACTATATGTGAAAGTGTTGAAGAGGCAATAAAGGGCGCACACATAATTACCACATGCACGGCCGATAAAACAAACGCAACCATTTTAACAAACGATATGATCCCAGAAGGTGTTCATATTAATGCGATTGGTGGCGACTGCCCAGGCAAAACCGAGCTTGATTCCGCTTTACTCGAACGCGCTAATGTATTTGTAGAGTATGAACCACAAACCAGAATCGAGGGCGAAATTCAACAAATGAGCAGGTGCTTTGCTGTAACCGAGTTTCATAAAGTCATTAATAAACAGCAACTTGGTCGTACAAGCGAAAAAGAGCTTACTATTTTTGATGGTGTCGGCTTTGCAAGCGAAGATTTTACCGCGTTAGTGTATATTCGCGAGCAACTTATTAAATCAGGAGAATACGAAATACTCGACCTGATCACCCAGCAGCGCGACCCGCGTAACTTATTTTCAGTTCTTGAAGTACCGCGTATAGATAAAGAGAACGCAGCATGAGCCTAATACAACAAGCACCGAGCGCAGTTGTGATGGTGCGTCCGCATCACTTTACGTCTAATCCACAAACTATGCTCGACAATGCGTTTCAAAGTGAATGTGCAGCAAAAAATGAAAGCGAACAAGCCTTTAAAGAAGTTACCAATGCGGTTGAGTTATTACAAAATGAAGGTGTAACCGTTCATTTATTTGAAGACGAGCAAACACATACGCCCGATTCTGTCTTTCCAAATAACTGGTTTTCTACGCATCAAAATGGGCAATTAATTATTTACCCAATGTTTGTTGAAAACAGAAGATTAGAATATCGTAAAGATATAATTGATTATTTAACAGATCACTATAAAGTGTCGGTAGTGAGTGATTATGCACATTTAGCGAAAGAAAATGCATTTTTAGAAGGCACCGGATCATTGGTACTCGATCACCACTATAAACTTGCTTATGCGGTAGAATCTAAGCGCACAACAAGATCGGTAGTAAATACTGTGTGTAATTTACTTTCGTTTAAGCCAGTTGTGTTTAACGCCGCTGATGAGCAAGGTATAGCGGTGTATCACACTAATGTACTAATGTGCGTAGCCAGCAAGTTTGTAATGATTGGCTTAAGTATGGTGCCCGAAGCGCAGCGCAGTGCGCTGGTAGGGCATTTTTTACAAAGCCATCACGAAGTAATCGATCTGTCAGTTGAGCAAATAAATAAATTTTGCGGAAATGCCATTGAATTAAAAGGTAAAAACGGCCGAATCTTAGCGCTGTCGCAAACCGCTTACAATGCGCTAACGGGCGAGCAAATAATTGCGATACAAAAAACGGCTAAACTAGTGGCTTTGCCTATACCTACCATTGAATCTGCTGGTGGCTCTGTAAGGTGTATGATTGCAGGGGTACATTTACAAAGCAAATAAGGCGAAATTTAAAGGCAACATGGTTGCCTTTATTGCATATGAAAGAGTAAGCGTTGCGAGTACATTTTAAAATGACTATGTTAAAGCGCATAACTATAAAAATATAATAAGGAATTCGCAATGTTCGATACGGTAGTAAAAAGTGTAAATAACCTGTTGTGGGGAGAAGGTCAGGTACTCATCTATATTTTACTTTTCACCGGCGTATGGTTTTCTGTGCGTTTAAAAGCAATTCAAATAGTTAAATTTAAACATATGTTTAGCCTGTTAAAAGGCAGTAGTAAATGTAATAAAAACGATATTTCGTCATTTCAGGCATTGTGTACCGGGCTTTGTGCTCGGGTAGGAACGGGTAATTTAGCCGGTGTTGCCGTGGCTATCTCGCTTGGCGGCAGTGGTGCCATATTTTGGATGTGGGTTATTGCCATACTTGGCATGGCAACCGGGTTTGCCGAAAGTATATTAGGCCAAGTATACAAAATTCGCGATAGTAACGGTGAATTTAGAGGTGGCCCTGCGTATTACATTCAACAAGGGTTGGGCAGCCGTGCCTTTGCTATAGTATTTGCCGCGTGTTTATTTTTAGGCTATGGCTTTACCTTTAGCGCAATGCAAACAAATACAATTACCGATGCACTAAACTATGCATTCGAAGTACCCACTTTTTATTCAGGTTTAGTTATTACGGTATTAGCAGGGTCGATTATTTTAGGCGGCTTTAAAGCCATTGCCCGTTTTGCGGAGCGTGTAGTGCCATTAATGGGTATATTGTTTGTAGCAGCTGCCGTTATTATTACAATTATGAACTTGCCACAAGTACCTGGCATGCTAAAAGATGTGTTTTTATCTGCTTTTGGTTTGCAAGAAGCGGGCGCAGGTGCAATGGGCGCAGCCATTAAAAATGGTATTCAACGCGGTCTATATTCTAACGAAGCGGGTGCGGGTAGTGTGCCGCATGCTGCTGCAAGCGCAAGCCCCATTCCTAATCACCCAGTAACACAAGGCTACATACAAATGCTTGGCGTATTTTTCGACACCATTGTACTTTGTAGTTGTACCGCCGTCGTTATTTTATTAGCCGATGTAGACATAAGCGGCGAAATGGAAGGTATACGTTTAACGCAAAGCGCCATGACCGCGCATTTAGCACAAGGTGGTGTGTACTTTGTAGCAGCAGCTATCACGCTATTTGCATTTACCTCAGTGGTAGCTAACTATGCCTATGCTGAAAGTAACTTACATTTATTTAAGCTTGATAACAAAGTAGGGCGCGGTATTTACACATTTCTTTATTTATCAATGATGCTTTGGGGCGCATCGGCCACATTAAAAGAAGTATGGGATTTAGCCGATATAGCATTAGGATTAATGACAGTGGTTAACGTAATCGCTATCATACTGTTAACGCCAACTATTTTGTCGGTAACACACGATTACCACGCACAAAGAGACAAAGGCATAGAACCCGAATTTAAAGTAAAAGACGTAAAAGTACAGGGAAAATGCGAAGACGGCATTTGGGATTGATTCGCGTATTTTAAGTAACTTTAACGATAAAAAGCGGCTTTATGGCAGCATAAAGTCGCTTTTTAATTTTGCATAATTATTCATATTTAGAGCATGTGAAAGTTTAAAATAGATATATAAAAGGTAAAAATACAGACATGATCGACATTGTCGCAGGGAAGAACGCAGCAAAAATAATAAACGAACAAGGTTTTAAACCTGAGCTATTTACCTCTTTTTTAGGAGCGAGTGGCGGGCCTAAATGGTTTACCTTATTTGGATTAGACAAATATATTTTTGGCGAATTTTTTAAAAACCGCACTCAACCGCTTAATTTAATTGGATCATCTGCTGGCGCATTTCGCTCTGCGTGTTTTGCCCAAAACGATCCGGTTGCTGCCATTGAGCGTTTAGCAAAATCGTATTCGCAAACGCGCTATTCTAGTAATAAACCAACGCCTAGCGAAATCACAATTAAAGCCCGCGCATTACTTGAAGATGTATTTGGCGATAATGGCGTAACCGAAATAATAAATAACCCCGTTTTTAAAGCGCATTTTATAGTGGCTAAATCTAATGGCTTTATTGCTAGCGAAAATAAATTAGTTCAGCTTTTAGGTTTATCAAAAAGTTATATGCTCAACCGTGTTAACCGAAAATTATTAGGCTCGCAGTACGAGCGATTTATTTTTGGCGCGCCAAACAGTAACTTATCAATAACCGATAGTTATAATTTTAAAACGCAAAACATAGCACTTAGCCAAACTAATTTAAAAGACGCCTTACTTGCATCGGGCTCTATACCACTTGTAATGCAAGGCATAAAAAATATTGCAGGCTCGCCACAAGGTATGTATCGCGATGGCGGAATAATTGACTACCACTTTGATTTAAAAATTAATAACCCAGGCTTAATTTTATATCCGCATTTTAATAGCGAGCCAAAAGCAGGGTGGTTTGATAAAAATTTAAAACGCAAAGTGTCGCCACTTAATTACGACAACGTAGTTATGATCACCCCATCAAAAAAATTTATAGCCGGTTTACCTTACGGAAAAATTCCAGACAGAAACGACTTTACCGATCTCGATGCAGATACACGGATTAAATATTGGAACACCGTGTTTAGTGAAACGGAAAAATTGGCTGAAGCGTTTGATGATTACATTAACTATAGCTGATGACTTTATATAAATTTGTGCTCAACAATTTCAAAAGATAAACCCGTGCTACCTCTAGTAATTTTAAATATATTTTTTAGCTCTCTATGGTATATACCTGGAGTACTAGTAATAAAACGTCGATTGAAAAAATCATGTTTTTGTAAGTTTTTTATATTTGAGGTTAAATTTGGTAAATCAAAATTATTTCCTAGAATAAGTTTTCTAATTGCTACAGATATTCCCATTGAACCTCTATTTAAATCAATTCTTTTAAGAAAAAGAATCTGGTTACCTTTATCAAATGAATAAAACCAAAGTTTTTTCCTTTGAAAAGAATGAATATCAGCTATTTTGTTACATGCTCTTTTGAAATCACATGTGTAAAACATACAACCATCATATATAAAATCTAAATCAATAGTTAAAAAAAATGAATCTGATTCAAAAAGTACTTTATGTATTTTAATAATATCAACATAGTAATAGGGTAAGATTAATCTAAACTCATTTTCAGGTAAGAACGAAATATGCTTTTGGAATGGGTAATAATCAAAGATTTCCATAGGGTTAGAAAAATCTAAAAAGCTTTTTAAATCAATACAATATTGAATATTTTTAGCAATATATAAATTAGGATCTACTGCAGGGTTCAAATAAAAAATAGAACCTATAATGTTAGAGCTATCTGCTTCAAGTACAAACGAAAAACCTTTATGATTATTAGCATAGTTAGTCCACATCAAAGGTGCGGTTTCGCTTTTAGTTAAAGAAATGACTCCATGCATATTTATAACATTATCCAACTCAGGGTTGGTTATGAATTCATGACATTGTGCTCCAAACTCAGCTTTGTCTTCAAAGCATTTACTTGGTGTTAATCTTAAACAAGAATCTTTTAAAAAGCTATCAAGAGCTGACTCTGGTAAATACTTAACTAATTTCATTTATCGAGCAATAAGAAATAATAAGAATAATATCATAAAAGGAGGATATGATATACGCCCATAAATTACGTTATGTTAAATTGCTAGGTAAAAAATAAAGCGGGCGTGATTATTCAAACCAGCCCGCTTTTAGGAGAGTTATTAATGGTTAATTTAGCTCAGAATCTACCCAAAATTTAGTACCTTTTAGAACAGCTTGTAGTGCAAGGCCATTTTCGGTTACAGAATATACAGTAACTTGGTCTGCAATGGCTTCGGCTACCAATGCTCCACCTTTATCTTCGTATTTTGCTGCTGCATCTGCGTTTCCGCCAAAAGCCCAACCGTGTTCAATGAATCTATTTACTGCCGCTTGGGTATGAAAAACCATAACTACGTTAAAATCTTTAACACCTAAACCTAACCCTAAACCAGCTTCACCCATGTTCATGTAAGTAGATTTACCGGTTAAGTTATTTTTTACTACGCCATAACCACCACCAAAACTAGCAAGAATAACGTTAACATTCGCGTTATCAAAAACTGCATAGCCTGCTGAATTTGCTATTTGCGTTTTAACATCAGGCTTTTTAGTATAAAGTTTACTAAGCGTGTTACTTTTCATACTTTGTACTAAAGACCGTTTTTCGCTTGGTGATGCACTACCGGTAGTCGCACAACCTGTAAGTGCCAACGAGAGTGTAAGTAAAAATAATATACTAAGTTGTTTCATAATTTTTCCTTAATAAGATTTGGCATGGCAATTTAAGCATAGTCTAAAATAAGTATTTAATTACTATGTCCAATACTAGACAGTATCGGACTTAAAGGTTATTCTGTAACTAACTTGTTTAATTGAATATTTATATACTATGCTTGTTGCGTTAGTCGATACTTTAAAACAATTAAGGTATCAAATTGCTCATCTTGATGATGGCACTCTTAATTCAGAATACCCAGAACTAGCTACCTTTATACAGCAAGTTAGCTTGACTGTAACTGAATCAGAATCTGATCTTAAATTTTTATACCAATTTTTATATGTGTATGGCAGAAAATCAGAGGCAACATACAGTCGTTTTAGAAACGAACTTGAACGTTTTTATTTATGGTCATGGTTAATTGCCGAAAAATCAGTGTTCGATTTAAAACGTGAAGACATAGAAGCTTATGTAGATTTTATGGTTGAGCCTGATAAAAAATGGGCATCAACATCAGTGCAATGGCGCTATAAAGATGAGCAAGGTATCCGCCGATTAAACCAAAATTGGCGCCCTTTTATGTTAAAAGAATCAACGGCAAGTCAGCAAACATTATCGGCTATGTTTACTGCACTCAATGTTTTTTATAAATTTTCATTATTAGAAGAAAAAACCTTTGCTAATTTTGTTCCTGTTGTGAAAAAAAATAGCCCGTATTTAGTTGTGCAATCTCAAATTCAGATCCCAGACACCTTAAGCGATATACAGTGGGAATATGTGTTTGGGGTTACTCGCGATTTATGCGAGAAAAAACCAGATTTAGAACGTAATTTATTTACCTTAGCTTGTTTAAAAGGTTTATATTTACGAATTTCTGAATTGTCGGAGCGCCCGCAGTGGTCGCCAGTTATGTCGCATTTTTGGCAAGACAATGACGGCTTTTGGTTTTTACGTATTATGGGTAAGGGCAATAAATTACGAGATGTTACGTTAAGCGATGATTTTGTTGAATATTTAAAACGTTATAGATTATACAGAGGGTTACCCGCCCTTCCCCGCGTTGATGAATCCGAACCTTTGGTCCATAAAATTAGGGGCCAAGGTGGCATGACTGTTAGGCAAATTAGGCGTTTAGTACAACAAAGTTTTGATTTGGCTCAACAATCATTATTAGATGATGGTTTTAAAGATGATGCTGAACAACTTGAAGCTGCTACTGCACATTGGCTTCGCCATACTGGCGCAACACATGATGCGCAAACGCGGCCGCTTAAGCATTTATCTGAAGATTTAGGCCACGCAAAAATTGCGACAACAGATCAAATTTATATTCAAACTAATATTAAAGAACGAGCAAAGTCTGGCGTTAAAAGGAAAATTTAATGACCTATTTAATTATCGCCTTTATAGGTGCATTATTTTTAATTTATTCAATAACATTTAGACAGTTAGAAAAAACAGAAGTCACTGGCCCAATGTTTTTTGTAATGGGCGGCATTGTTTTAGCTAACGTATTGCCTAATAACGGCGGTGAATTAAAAGCTGGTGTAGATTTATTACTTCCGTTTATAGAGTTAACCTTAAGTATATTTTTATTTTCGGATGCGGCAAAATCTAAGTTGAGCGTACTTAGGCATAGCTTTCAATATCCAGGCTTATTGTTATTTATTGCCCTCCCCTTAACATTATTGTTGGGGATAGGTGTTAGCTTGTTTATATTTTCTGAACTTTCATTAATTCAATCTGCATTAATCGCAATTATATTAACACCAACCGATGCGGCATTAAGCAAAGGATTATTAGCAAGCACACAGGTTCCTGAAAAAATTCGCGAGGGTATTAATACCGAAAGTGGATTAAATGATGGATTATGTGTTCCAGTATTTTTAATATTTATTTTGTTAGCTAAAAACCCTGAGTCAGCTATTACCGCTTCTCATGTTATAAATGTATTTTCTCGAGAACTTGGATTAGCACTGTTTGTTGCTGCAGTTAGTATTAGTATTTTTATTCCCGCTTTAAACTTTGCAATGAAACGGCACTACTTTGCACAAAACACTAGCCCATTTTTATTGCTAGGTTTTGCAATGGCTGTATTTTCTATTACACAGTATTTTCATGGTAGTGGATTTATAGCTGTGTTTGTTGCAGGTTTATTGTTTGATAAGTTTTCAACTAAAGCAGTTAGTACAGAGTTAATTGAGGATTCAGAACATATTGCTGATTTTACGTCGCTGATGATTTGGTGTTTATTTGGGTATGCATGTGCGTATTTAGTTTTTCCGAAAATGAATTTTGAAATTGTAGTTTATGCGTTGCTAAGTACTACGCTAATCAGAATTATTCCGGTTATGTTATCGCTGCAATTTACATCTTTAAATCTAAAAGAGCGATTTACCTTTGCATGGTTTGGACCACGGGGACTTGCATCGATAGTATTTACTTTGATGGTGATTGATACGCAAATAGAAAATAAATTTCAAATTGCAAGTATAGCTATGACCACAATATTTTTTAGTGTGTTTATTCATGGGATAAGTACAAAACCAATCGCGGAGAGTTTTAAAAAAACATCAAAATAAAAATATAAAAAATTTAAATAATAAGGCAGCGATAAATTTATTGCTGCCTTTTTATTTGATTAAATTATTTGAGCACGTGTGCTAGTAATTCAATTGGGTGTTTAGGTTTAAATTTCTCATACCGCTTTACTTGACTACGACATGAAAACCCGGTTGACAAGAGTTGTTCTGATTTAGTTTTATCAACAATGGGCTTCCAACTCATTTCGTATAATGCACGAGAGTTATCTTGGTTTTGCGCTTCATGCCCGTAAGTTCCCGCCATGCCGCAACAACCTGTATTGGTTGTGTTTAATGTTAGCCCAATATCGGAGAATATAGTTTGCCAAACATTGGCTGCCTTTGGCAGTGATGTGGTTTCAGTACAATGGCTCAATAATGTAAATTCGGTTTCATTATTTTTGTTTGCACTTAAGCCTTTAAACGATTGAGTTTCTAGCCATTCGTGGGCAAGTTGCACATTAAAATCACCGCGGTTATTTTCTAAAATTGTATTATATTCATCACGGTAACACATAACCAACGACGCATCTAATCCTACTAATGGCGCATTTATATCATTTAATTTATTTAAAAATTCAGCTGCGTTTTTGGCGGTTATTTTAAATTCGTGCAAAAACCCTTTTACATGTTGTGGTTTACCATTGGGTTTAAACGGTAACAACATTGGTTTTTTGCCAAGTTGAGTTATTAGAGTAATAAAGCTTTCTACTAATTCAGCTTCATAAAAACTAGTAAATGGATCTTGTACTATTAAAACGTATTCGCTTTGTTGCTGGGCATTTAAGTTAGTTAAAAGCTCAAAGCTAAATTGCTGTGCTTTGTTAATTCGTTTTGAAAGTGCCGGAATGCTCAGTTGGGGTGTATCAACATAGCCAACTGTTTTTTTAATTAAGCTGCTAACAAACGTTGTATTTACAACTGGGTTAATTATTTTCCCAAACTTGGCCATCAGTGGCGCGCTACTTTCTATGTTACCCACTAAGTAATCCTTAAGTGGACGTGCGTAGTAACTGTGGTAGTAATTTAAAAATCGAGCACGAAAAGTAGGAACATCAACTTTTATAGGGCAAGCCGTTGTGCAAGCTTTACAGGCTAAACATTCATCCATAGACGCTTTTACTTCGTGAGAAAAATCGTAAAGACCTTTCTTTTTCTCGCGGCTATGTACAAATCGTTCCCACCAAGTAATGACTTCGCCTTTGTTTAATTCTTTTTCTACACCAAGCAAATCTATGTTTTTAGATTCTTGCAAACGCAGCCATTCGCGCATTAAACTCGCTCGTCCTTTTGGAGAATTCCGACGATCGCCTGTCACTTTATAAGACGGACACATTGGCGAATTTTCATCGTAGTTAAAACAAATACCATTACCGTTACAGGTCATGGCGTTGTTAAAACTCGTTTTAACGTCGATTGAAATTTGTTTATCGAACCACGATCTTTTTTGCCCATCGACACTGACTAGTGAGTCTTCACTATCGATTGGGGTGCATATTTTACCTGGATTTATTCGATTATATGGGTCGAACGCTGTTTTAATTTTTCGTAGTTGAGTAAATAAATGTTCGCCAAAAAACGCCGGTCCATATTCACTACGGTAGCCTTTACCATGTTCGCCCCACATTAAGCCGCCGTACTTTGCAGTGAGTTTAACTACTTCGTCTGAAATTGTACGTAGTAGTTTTTCTTGTTCTGGATCGCACATATCGAGTGCCGGTCTAACGTGTAAAACGCCGGCATCTACATGACCAAACATACCGTACTGTAGATTATGACTGTCGAGTAAAGCTCTAAACTCAACAATGTAATCGGCTAAGTTTTCTGGTGGTACTGCAGTGTCTTCTGCAAAAGCTAATGGTTTTTGACTACCTTTTACATTACCAAGCAAACCAACCGACTTTTTACGCATTGCATAAATTTTTAAAATGTCGCTTTTGTTACTGGTAAGCTGATAGCCAATGACTCCATTTGTTTGATTAGCTACACAGTCGTCTAGTAATTTACAAAGGGAGTCTACTTTATCTTTTATGTCGTCGGCGGCCACAGCATTAAACTCAACCATATTGAGTCCTTGCATGTCTTTATGTGGAACGTCGGTAATTAAGTCCGATACTAAATTCCAAACAATATCTTCACGTGCAAGGTTTAATACTTTGCTATCAACGGTTTCTACCGATGTAGCACGAGCATCAACTAAAAAGGGAGAGTGACGAAGTGCTGAGTCAAAGCTGTCGTATTTAATATTTATTAATGTTTTAAATTCGGCTATGGGGGTTAGGTTTAATTTTGCCTCAGTAACAATCCCAAGTGAACCTTCAGAACCCGTAATTAAGCGGCTCATATCAAAAGTAAGTAAGTCATCACTTAGTATATGTTCTAGGTCATAGCCGGTTAAAAAACGATTTAAACGTGGAAATTTAGTTAAAATAGCATCACGTTCATCAATGGCAATATTAAGTACGGTTTTGTATATAGAGCCGACTAAAGTGTCTTGCTCTGCAATAATTTTTGCTTTTTCGACATTTATTGGAGCGGTACTCATTGGTGTACCGTCTACTAAATAGGTTGTAAGGCCTAATATATGATCGCTTGTTTTACCGTAAACGAGTGAACCTTGACCTGATGCATCGGTACTTATCATACCGCCTATGGTTGCACGATTGCTGGTCGATAAATCGGGAGAAAAGAAAAACCCATAAGGTCTTAAAAAGTCGTTTAACTGATCTTTTATTACGCCGGTTTGAACCCGAACCCACCCTTCTTCTACGTTAATTTCGAGAATTTCACGCATATAACGGGATAAGTCAACAACGATACCAGGTGTTAAAGACTGGCCATTAGTGCCAGTGCCACCACCACGAGGTCCAAACGTTAATGATAAAAAAGGGTCTCGTGATGCGGTTTGCAAAGCAAGTTGAATGTCTTTTTCGTTTTTGGGAAAAATAACACCTTGCGGCAATTGTTGGTAAATACTATTGTCGGTTGACGCAGTAATACGGGTTGCATAACTTGCATCGGTATCACCCGTAAAGCCTTGATTTTGTAATGTATTTAGGTAATTTGCGACAAGGTCTGACGCGGCATCTTGCTGAGTAATTGTTGCGATCATAACGGCATACTTTTAGACATTTGGTTAATTATATCATGCTGATTGCTAATAGAAATTGAAGAATTTACAGTTTGTAACACTCTTTTTGTCGATCTGAGCGCTGCTGTAATTATAATCAAGTTAACTACACGAGAGGTCAATTATATGAAAAAAATTGTATTACAGATCATGGGTGCGTTATTTATTTTATTAGGATTAATATTTGCGGTTGTACCTGGTCCATCACTTATATTTTTTATGGCTGGTTTATTGTGTTATTCGTTTTATTATCCAAAAGCGCGGTATTATTTGTCGCTTTGCCAAAAAGCACTGAGTAAATCGTGTCAGTATTTAGATAAGAAATTAGCACGCTATTAAAACAAGTTAAATTAAGCAACAAAAAAGCCAGCAAAAAATGCTGGCTTTTACATAGTTACACGGTTATTTAGCTAATTTTTTAGCTAAATATAACCAAGTTTCGATTACTGTATCTGGGTTTAATGATACAGAGTCTATGCCTTGGTCTACCAACCATGCAGCAAAGTCTTCATGATCTGAAGGGCCTTGACCACAAATACCTACATACTTTCCTTTTGCTTTGGCTGTTTGAATTGCCATAGAAAGCAGCTTTTTGATTGCAGGGTCTCGCTCGTCAAATAAATGAGCAATTAGACCTGAATCTCGGTCTAAACCTAGAGTTAACTGTGTTAAATCGTTAGAGCCGATTGAAAAGCCATCAAAGTGTTCTAAAAACTCTTCAGCAAGCAATGCATTTGACGGAAGTTCACACATCATAATTACTTTAAGACCATTTTCGCCACGTTTAAGGCCATGCTCTTCTAGTAATTCGATTACGCGCTTACCTTCTTCAAGTGTGCGTACGAATGGAATCATGATTTCAATGTTAGTCATGTCCATGGTATTACGTACACGCTTAATAGCTTCACACTCTAGTGCAAAACAGTCGCGGAAGTCTTCAGATATGTAACGTGCTGCACCACGAAAACCTATCATTGGGTTTTCTTCTTCTGGCTCGTATTGTTGGCCACCCACTAAGTTAGCATATTCGTTTGATTTAAAATCAGACATACGAACAATTACACGCTCTGGTGCAAACGCACAACCTAATGTCGAAATACCTTCAACGAGTTTTGAAATGTAAAATTCGACAGGTGAATCGTAACCGGCAATCATGTCGGTTATTTCAGCTTTAAGGGCATCTGTTTGTGCATCAAAATTTAATAACGCTTTTGGATGCACACCAATCATACGGTTAATAATAAACTCAACACGGGCAAGACCAACACCTGAATGTGGTAAACGTGCAAAGTCGAATGCGCGGTCTGGGTTACCTACGTTCATCATCACTTTCATTGGTAGGTCTGGCATTTCGTCAACACGTGAAGTGAGCACTTCAAAGTCTAAAATACCTTCGTAAATGAAACCCGTATCGCCTTCGGCGCATGATACTGTTACTTCCTGTCCTGCTTTAATTAGGTCGGTTGCATTACCACAACCTACCACGGCAGGAATACCAAGTTCACGAGCTATGATTGCTGCGTGACATGTACGGCCACCACGATTCGTTACAATCGCTGCTGCACGTTTCATGATCGGCTCCCAGTCTGGGTCGGTCATGTCGGTAACTAAAATATCACCAACCTGTACTTGATCCATTTCGTCAATCGAGTCGAGTACACGTACAACACCACTACCAATTTTATGGCCGATTGCGCGCCCTTCTACAACAATGTTGCTTGAACCGTTTAATTGAAAACGTTCCATTACGTTGGTGTCTTCGTTTGAACGAACCGTTTCTGGACGAGCTTGCACTATATATAGTTTGCCGTCGTTACCGTCTTTTGCCCATTCGATGTCCATCGGACGGCCGTAATGCTTTTCAATTATTACAGCTTGCTTGGCAAGGTCTTGTACTTCTTCGTCTGTAATTGAAAATTTATTAGAAAGTTCTGGATTAACATCCACTATTTCTACTTGTTTGCCGTGTGCTTTGTCGTCTGAGTAAATCATTTGAATGGCTTTAGAACCAATATTACGACGAACTACAGAAGGCTTCTCTTTTAATAATGTTGGTTTATGTACATAAAATTCGTCTGGGTTAACAGCACCTTGTACAACCATTTCACCTAAACCGTAGCTTGAAGTAACAAACACAACATCTTCAAAGCCAGATTCAGTATCGATACTAAACATAACGCCAGATGCTGATTTATCTGAGCGTACCATACGCTGGATACCAGCTGATAAAGCAACACCACGATGATCGTAACCTTGGTGTACACGATAAGAAATTGCGCGGTCGTTAAATAACGAGGCAAAAACGTGTTTAATTGCAACCATAACGGAATCGATACCAACTACATTTAAAAATGTTTCCTGTTGGCCTGCGAAAGATGCATCGGGCATATCTTCAGCGGTTGCAGATGAACGAACTGCAAATGATACATCTGCTGAAGCGTCGCCATGAAGTTGGCTATATGCATCGCGAATGGCTTGGTCTAAATTTGGTTGGAATGGTGTATCGATTATCCACTGGCGGATATCGGCACCTACTTTAGCGAGTGTATTTACATCATCAACATCGAGTGTATCTAAGATGTCATGAATTTTGGCATTGAGTCCAGATTGGTCTAAAAACTCATTAAAAGCATCGGCGGTTGTTGCGAAACCACCCGGTACTTGTACACCAGCGTTAGCTAGGTTAGAGATCATTTCACCAAGGGAGGCATTTTTACCACCTACTCGAGGAACATCTTGCATACCAAGCTCTTGATACCAGAGAACGTATTCTTGCACGGGTCTTTCTCCAAAAAACAAATTGTAGTTGAAACTGTGAGAGTTAAGAAAGAAAACCTTTTATAAAGGCCACCTTCATTCTACACTGGCAACAGTCCTCACGTAAACCGTGAGTAACCCATTTTAGGGATTAAAAGTAACAAAAAGGTTAATTATGAGAACTGCATTTTATATATCTGATGGAACAGCAATTACATCAGAAGTGTTTGGGCATGCAACATTATCTTTGTTTCCAATCGATTTTAATCACAAAACTATTCCTTTCGTAGAAACAGAAGAAAAAGCACACGAAATTAAAGCGTTAATTAATGCAACGGCTGCAAAAACAGGTGAAAAGCCCTTTGTATTTTTTACATTTGTAAATCACAGTTTGAGCGAAATTATAAAGTCAGCAGATGCTATTCCGTATGATTTTTTGACCACGTACAGCGAAAAAATTGAAAAAGAACTAGAGGTAGCGCCTGTACCAAAAATGCACCGGACACATTCTATACACGAGAAAAGTTATGACTTTAGAATAGACGCGGTGAACTACGCTTTAATGAATGACGATGGCGGCAATATTAAAAACTTTTCTGAGGCTGATATTATTTTAATTGGTGTGAGCCGAAGTGGTAAAACACCAACTAGTTTGTACTTAGCTTTACAATATGGCATTAAAGCAGCCAACTACCCTATCACTGAAGAAGATTTAGAAAGCGAAGGTTTACCTAAATGCTTAGTGCCTTACAAACATAAATTATTTGGTTTAACTATTGACCCAGAAAGGCTCGCTGCAATTAGACACAGACGAATGGCCAATTCTAAATATGCTTCTATTAGGCAGTGCCGTATTGAAGTACGTGAAGTTGAAATGCTCTATAAACGCCATAAAATTGCTTACTTTAATTCAACCCATCATTCTGTTGAAGAAATATCTGCAAAAATACTAATGGATACTGACTTAGAGCGTCGTAAGTACTAACTTATTTATAATTAAAGTAATAAAAAGCCGCAATTAAGCGGCTTTTTATATGAGTGCGTTTTATTTACGTGCGTCTTTTAATAAATCAGCAACTAAAAAGCCTAACTCTAGTACTTGGTCTGCATTAAGACGAGGGTCACATTGTGTTTTGTAACGCTGCGCTAAATCGTCGTCTGATAGACCATATGCTCCGCCGGTACATTCAGTAACATGTTGACCTGTCATTTCTAAGTGAACTCCACCTGCGTATGAACCTTCTGCTTTATGAACAGAGAAAAACTGGCTAATCTCACGCATTATATTGTCAAAGTTACGAGTTTTGTAACCAGAGGTCGCTTTTTCAGTATTGCCATGCATAGGATCTGAGCTCCAAATTACCTTACGCCCTTCCTGTTGTACTTTACGTACTAGTGCTGGTAATTTTTCTGGCAGTATATCTGCACCCATGCGCGTAATTAATGTTAACCGACCTGGGATGTTATCTGGATTTAATGCATCAATTAGACGTATTAATTCATCTGGGTCCATACCTGGGCCAACTTTTACACCAATCGGGTTTTTAATGCCTTTAAAAAACTCAATGTGTGCGTGATCTAATTGACGTGTGCGTTCACCAATCCAAACAAAGTGCGCTGAACAGTCATACCAATCGCCCGATAGGTGATCGCGTCGTGTTAGTGCTTCTTCGTAGCCCAGTAACAATGCTTCGTGTGATGTATAAAGGTCAGTCTCTTTAAGGCTAGGAGCAATAGTTGAATTAATACCACATACTTCCATAAATTCTAGTGCATCTTGAATTTTGTCAGCTAACTGTTGGTATTTTTGTTTTTGTGGATTGGCAGCTACAAACCCCATGTTCCAACGATTGACCTGATGTAAATCAGCTAGACCACCCTGTGCAAATGCACGCAATAAATTCAACGTAGCAGCACTATGATGGTACGCAGTCATCAAACGCTGTGGATCTGGTATGCGCGCTTCAGCTGTGAAGTCAATGTTGTTAATGATGTCGCCACGGTATGATGGTAGTGAAACACCATCAATAGTTTCTAAATCTGCAGAACGTGGTTTGGCATATTGTCCAGCCATACGCGCTATTTTAACTACTGGGCACTTTCCGCCATAAGTTAAAACCACTGCCATTTGTAAAATTGTTTTAAACGTATCTCGAATATTGGCTGCGTTAAAATCACTAAACGACTCTGCGCAGTCTCCACCTTGAAGTAAAAATGCGCGGCCTTCACATACATCTTCAAGCTGTTTAAATAGGCTACGCGTTTCTTCTGCAAAAACTAACGGTGGTGCTGTTTTTAATTGGCCTTCAACAGACTTTAATACTTCTTGATCTGGGTACTGTGGTTGCTGCAGTATTGGCAGTTCTCTCCAGCTATTTGGGTTCCACGATTGCATATTCTATCCTCATTCCTACTTTACCTGATGTAGTGAAATTAACGTATGCAAGTACCTCTATTCAAGCACTAAATTCACTATTTACTAATTATTTTGTTATGGGGTAGTTATAAACAAACATTAATCACTTTATTTTTGCATTTATATGAAAAATAAACTTCATCAAGTTTGTAATATAAACGCTTAATATCAATAAATTACAAATAAAAACATTAGATTTATAGTGTACAAGAACTGTTAGCATAGTAAGGGATATTATTAGCAATATACATAGGAACACATCATACTTAATTACCGCTCATTGTACTCTTAACTTTACAGTGGAAGTTAAGTAATTGTTGGCGCTAGTATTGCGTTTGTAAATTATTGTGCTAGCAAAGCATACTCAAGGTTTAGGTACGACCCCCTAAGATTAATAATCTTATGTAAAAGAGTCACCTATGTACACAACACTAAAGAACACATCATACTTTATACTATTAAAAGTTTAATCTCAGCATGAGAAGATATATAAACTATTGCAATCAAAGGACAAGGTTAGTATTCTTATTCATAAATGTAAGATGTGTTCTTGGTGTGTTGTGGTCTCAAAAATTAAAATAAGAAGTCAGTTTGATTTAATGAGCGAGTTAACCTCATTATTGATTGGTGAACTCAAGCAGTGTGAATATTCAAAAGCTGAATATTATAAGTTGCCTGATGTGAGTGCTGGCGAGGAAGATAATGTGCCTCAAAGTATATCCGTTTCAAAGATAAAGGGAGATGATGCTCAACGAGCTATTTTTAATTCATTTACTGATATATATACAAAGTCAGGATTAAGTAGTCGAGTACTTAAAAGACACCCTGGTTTATTAATTATAAAAAACGCTGATAAACAGGCGCTTGCTAATAGGATTGCTCAGGTAAATACAGCTAAAGCAGCATTTAAAGAATGTATTCTGAGTATTGATAACAACGACGCTCGTTTTGAAGCTGTTCATAATGCTGTACCAAATTTAATTACCCTAGCCGCATACAGAAAAATACACAGTGAAAGTGAATCACCTTTTTCTGTTAGATTTACATGGATGCACAAACACGCAACCAAAACCCTCACTAAAAAAATGGCTCTCGAGATGTTAAGTAAATCTGCAGGTTATACAAACCCAAGAATGATCGACCAACAAAAATGGCAATCTCTGGTCGCTCAAGAACAAATGAGAATAGCAAGTTTAGGTGAAAAGGAAAAACTAAGAATAAGACGCCCTACTCGAGTAAGCCCGCAAGTTAATATCAGATACACTGCACAAAATCGTTACCACGTTAGTGCTGCATTACCATTTATATTAATAAACCCCGAGCCCGATGTTAAAATTGGTACCTTACCAGATTACGAAAAGCCAGCTAGTCACCCTCGAAAACGAGAGTATGATTTCCTAGTAGATAGACTTTACCTTGAACAGGTAACAAATTAATTATGTTAAAAAGGCCACATTAAGCGGCCTTTTAGTATGTGTAATAGCAAAAATAAATTATTAACTATTTTTCGACTATTTCTTCTATTTTATCTTCATCAATTAAAACGGCGTTTTCAACGATGCGTTTACCGCCTTGAATTTCAATACGTTTATTATGCTTGTTCAATGTAAGTATTTCATCACAAAATTGATCTGACGGGTGCATTTCATAGGTGTAATCTATAATATTGCCTGTTTTATCGTCTTTTACATTGGTAATACTGTATTCAGAGATAGCCCCCTTTTCAATAAGGTCTTTCATAGTCGTTGTCATATCACGACGTAATGCTTTTAATTTGTTTTCTGTAATGTTGTCGGTTGAGTATATCGAACCATATTTTTCCATAATAGAAAGCAATCTGAAATGATACGTTTTGCCAGGTGCCGCATAGCGCCAAAGGTGGTATAAACGTAACATCATCCAGCGTGATAATCCCCGCTTTAATTCTTGGGCACTATTAAAATAATAACCTTTATATTCAAGGTTATCGATCATGTTATGAACAAAAGCATTTAAACACGCAACGCATTTAACATTGCCTCCCTGCCCCTTTTTCCCGCTAAAATGTAAAGAAGATAAAAAATTCATATTTGATTCGTAGAACGAATCATCAATGTCTGAATTTTTAGTATCTGTTGCAGAATATTTAAACGAGAGTTTTGAGCCTTGAAGTGCTTCAAGCGATTCTTTAATAGCAGGATATGGCATAGACTGACCAACCGCTTTAAGTTCTTGTGCTAACTCGTTCATAGAAAAAACAACGGCATATTGAATACCGGACTTAAAATTTATTTTTACTATTTTACCTTTGGAGGCTAAACGGATAAGAGCACGTTCTACTTTTTCTTCTCTATCTGATGGCCAGACTAGGTATTCAATATCTTCACCGTCTTTACGAGTACTAACAACTGCCGGTGTTATTTTTATTTCGCCGTCATATAAGATACCATCTACTTTTTCTGATATCTTACGCGTAATAATTGTTTTTTTAGGCGCTTCTTCTAATGGAAGTTTTTTATGACCCGATCGAACAAAACGTCCCCATAAATCGTAATGATTAAATGTATTAGAATAAGCACGTAAACCATGTGCTGCATTTTCAATAGAAATGCGAACGTCTTTGTTATCTGTAAATAGTGCTAAACTTTCGTTATCAATTGCACTTTCCACCCCGTGAATTTGGCCTCTTAATGTATCAGGCAAGTTATCTACCGAGATGTTGACCTTTCGGCTCATTGTTCTTATTTCCATTTATTATTGCGACATCTAATAACAACACATAAAACAAAAAAAGTTAAATGTTTAAGTTAGTATAAAAGTGATCTGCCTTTAATTAATCAACTCAGATCAGTTTTATACTAAGTAGTCGCGTTTTTCTTTAATTTAAGATCATCATTATACTAACAAAGGTGTTTCAAATCTCATTTTTACTAACTCAGTTAAAAATTTGTCCACTAGTATGCTAAATTTAGCGGGCAAAGCACGACAAATTTTGTATTTAATATACCGGCCTGTGTATAAGAGCATTGTCAGTTAGCATAGATCTGATCTGTACTTACTACAGATCAGATCTATACCAATTAATTACTGCATTTACTTAACTGAACGGTGTATAACTTTCTAATTTACTTAGTAAAAGCATGATCTTAAGCACCGTATTTGTTTATAACTTTAAGGGTAAGCTGTGTATAACTACAAAATATATTTAGCAGTTAATCAAATGCTGATCTGTAAGTTATTAAAGATCTGATCTTAACCACGTATAATACTGATCTACTTTTTTAACATTTATTTATATTTATCATGTATTTACACACTTATTTTCCGCCCTTAACCTTTATTACCTTATATATTTAACCACCTTTATACTTCTTTATTTATACTAAGCAATATTAAAGGTGTAAAATTATTATATGATGTCTTCTTTTTAAAACACATGTCGCCATAAATAGTTGTTTACAGGTATTTGAATGGACATTATACTAATTACCTAACTTTGAGGAAGGAAAGTATGTCAATTAATAATAATGCGCTAGATACCTATCGACTTTTAAAAGCAACAGCTGAAGTTGCTGAAAAGTCACTAGAAGGACGTATTCAACATTATCGCGCTCATCTTAAATCAGAAGAAAAAGAATTAAGAACATACACCCAAAAAGCAGCCGCTGATTTATTAGGATGTAACAATCGTACATTAAAACGTCGTCATGACAATGGTGACTTTGACGATTTGAACATCAAACGTGGTGCTAACGGCCATTATGCTTACACTTTGGTTAATATATTTGCAATGGCAGATATAATGGATATAAAGCCTGATCACCGAGCTAATAGCGATAAACTACAGGTTATTGTTATTAATTCTCTCAAAGGAGGATGTGGCAAAACAACTAGTATGGTTAATATTGCAGCGGCATTAGCCACTACAAATATTAAGCGTTACCGCATTGGTATTATAGATCTCGATCCTCAGGGCTCTTCGTCTAGCTTTTTCCCATCGAGTGAGCATGATCCCATTACTGTCGGCGACTTAATGCGCGATTGTATTGACTTAGATGATGGTGAAACGTGGCCAGAATTTGTTTCAAGTTCTTTTTTACCAACGCATATACCAAACATTCGTGTCTTACCTTCTGGTATGGATGATTTTTACTTTGAACACGAAACTGCAACTTTACTCAAAGACACCTCTAATTATGAAGAGACTCGTCATTATCATAAATTACTCGAAAAGGTCATTGATCCTGTAAAAGACGAATTCGATATATTACTAATAGACACAGCACCTACTCTTAACTTTATGTTTTACAATGCATTAATGGCATCAACAGCAATGTTAATTCCCGTTCACCCAGAAGCTGTCGATTTTGATGCTAATAATAAATATTTAAAACGTTTAGGTGAGATTTATCATACTGTTGCAGCTCTTGGCCATGAAGGTTGGGACTTTATGCAATTTCTAGTAACGAACTACGTTAAAGGTAACCACTCACAGCGTGACATTGTTAAAGATGTACGTAGCGCTTTTGGTCGTCAAGTTATGAGTTATCCAATTAACCATAGCTCTGCAATTACGGCTAGTTCGTCTTCTTTCAACACCATATTTGATCAAAAAGCGTCAGACAGTCTAGCAAGCCGCGAATCACTTATGCGTGCTCAAGAAAATATTAAAGATGTTGTTGATGAACTTGAAATGCTGATCCGATCTAACTGGCAATCTACCCAATCAAAACTAAATACCCCTAAGTAAGGATGTTAAATAACAATGGCTAAAAAACGTAAAAACGACACCCGCTTAGACCCGTTTGCAACGGCTGTAGGGAATAGCAGCCTTGATGCGCTTTTAGAGCAAGCGAATGCTGGCGATGTTATTAAAATGCCTGCACCGAGTGACTCTTCGCGCCAAATTACCCTTGTTTGTAAAGTAATTTCGCATGCTGATATTCAAAAAACGACTAATGTTTATGGTAAAAATCGTCGTGTCCAGTCGTTATTAAATGAAAAATCGGTCTCGGATATCCTTCCTGCTATTCGTGAGGATGGACGAAACCAGCATCCTGCTCTGCTTTGGGAGCAAGATGATTCAAGTTTGGTACTTGCTGGTTCGCGCCGTCGAATGGCGTGTATTTTAGGTAATGCAGATTATCTTGTTTTAAGTTCAAGCGATTTCACAGAGCAAGATGCTAAAATTTTAGCTGTATCGTCCGATCAATACATAGCACCAAGCCTGTGGGAATTAGGCCAAGCTTACCAACAAACCAAAAACGAGCTGCTCGAACAAGGTAAAAAAGGATCGTACCGCGAAATTGCTGCAATTGAAGGTGTATCTCACACCGCAATTGCAGACGCAATAAAAGCGTATGAGCAAATACCGTCTTCTGTTATTGCTTTGTATCCAACCGCTAATCACGTTGGTCGAGAAGTCGCTAAAAAGCTTATTACTGCCAAGGAGCGTAACGCAGAGAGCTTTAACCGACTGATAGCTGATGTAGCTGGCAATACTGAAGTAAACGCCATTACAAGTGACGACAAGCGTGCTATGGCTATCACTAAGTTATTGACTACAGAACCTCAAGCGGCTTCAAAAAAAGAAGCTGTACTCGAAAACGAGTATGTAATGTTGCAGCGAAACTTAAAAAGTGGCGATGTATCAATTAAAATTAACAATAAAGTTATGACAGACAAGCGTTTAGAGCAGTTAACTAAGTTACTTAGTGCATTTAATTAGTTAGTAAAAAAATGATCTGCTAGGTCCTATAAGTTAGTAAAATCATGATCTACCAGCCTGCTCAGTTAGTAAAAATTTGATCTAAAATAGCGTTTATTTAGCTGCTTTACCTAAATAGCGTCGCTGAGATCATTTTTTTACTAACTATTTACCACTTCAGCACCATTCTGTGAGTTATCCGTTTATCCCTTAGTAAAATTATGATCTGTAAAGCCCCCATGCTGTGTAAAAGGTGTTTATATTTTGTACGTTATTTGTGGGTTACTGTTTATTTTTTTATTATTGGGCTATTTAGTACCACAAACCGAATTTTTACCAAGCTATCAGCTCCAACCAGTTTACATTACTGTGAATAGTGCTTTAGCTCAGCGCTTATAAGGCATATACTGGGAAAATTATTTTTAAAAATTAATCCTTTGAGTGACATGTCTGCTAACCTATCAAAAAATGATTTACTCGCTATTTTTGAAGAAATTAAAAATGAGCAGGCTACCCAGTTTCCTCTTTCCGAACGCTTTATAAATAAACTGTTTAAGCCAAACGTGTTGGCAAAAGGAAAAGAATATTATAAAAATGGTAAAATTACTTGGTTAGAACATAACAGTGATTTTTCGGTGGTAGACTCAACTGTTCAAAGTGATACCGGTGCTTCGTATAACCAGCGAGTTGAGATCAGTAAATTACCAGCGGGTTATTCTGTTGATACCCATTGCACCTGTAATATCAAAACAAAATGCCTACACCTCGCAGCCATTTTACTAAAGCTCAAAATAGAGCACTCTGGTGAGTATGGCGAAGACTACTTTATAAATGATTGGTTCAGCGAATTAAGTACACTTAAAAGTACCGAATTAACAACCCCATCCCAAGTGTTACTTTTTATATTAAGTGTTGAAAATAATAAAGTATTTATATCTCCCAAAATTGCTAATTATGATAAAAACCAAAATTATACGTTAGGGCGTAACCTAACCGACCAGCAATTAAATAGCTTTATAACGCCAAATGATTTACTTGAAAGTGACTTTAGGCTTTACAGCTGGATTCGCTCACAAAATGCAGTCGGTAGCCTCGAGCTAAAAGGTCAATGGGGATTTAGTGCGTTACAGCAGTTAATTGCTACCGAGCGCTTATTTTTACATCGCTCTCGTGTTGCAATTAAACCTCAAAGTGGTCAATCACTTAGTTTTAATTGGCAACAAGAAAAAGAGCTTACAAAATTAGTTGTTAACTTAGAACAAAGTAAAAATTGGGCGGTGCTCAAAACCACACCGCCCACATATATTGATCTTGACCATCTAAAAGTTGGCCGCATACGTACACCGTTAAGTGGCGATGAAATAGCGCATTTACAAACCATGCCTGCAATACACAGCGCTAATTTTGATCGTATTTATAAGCAGCTTGCAGATAACTTTGGTGCGGGAGTTATCCCTCACCCTACCAATACGCAATCTGTTTTACCGCAAACAGCGAGTAACGCAGTAATTAAAGTATCTATGGGAGATGCTGGTTTAAGGCTGTCCTTATCCTTTAGGTATAAAAATAAAAATTACCCTGCAGGTAAAGCGCCAAATAATTTAATTAATAGCGCGTTTGAAAACACAATAACCAATGAGCTTGTTAATTTAGGTTTTGAGTTTTGTAAAGGGGGTTTACAAAGTGAGTTTACTTTCAACAAGCAATCGGCTATTCATCTGCATTGGTTAACTTACGAGGTATTTCCGAGCTTTAAAGAGCATGGTTGGAAAGTCACTATTGGTAAGATGGATATCGCCAATCCACAAAGTGAAGTATCACTTATTGCTAATAGAGCTGCAGGGCATCAAATGCACTGTAAAGTGCTCATTAACAATAGTAAGCTTTCGCACCTTTTTAGTGACGAAGATCCACTTTATCAATCGTTAAATCGACAAAGTCAGTTGTTTCATTACTACCCTGTTGGCCGACAGTTTGGTGTTATTAATAAGTCAGCTATAAATTTGCTGACTGATTTTAAGCAACGTTTTGAATTTGTAAAAACGCGTGATGAATTTAATATACCGCTTTCGTACTTGCCAGAACTTGTAAAACATACTGCAATCAACGTTGAGCTTCACGACGATTCACTCGAGCGCTACCTTGAGGAGCTTAACAATACCGGTAAAGCTATGCCGAGTGTATCGCTGCATGGCTTAAATGAGTCGGTTGAACTTAGAGAGTATCAACAGCAAGGTGTTGATTGGCTAAGTTTTTTAAAACGTCATAAACTTGGTGGCATTTTAGCTGACGATATGGGGTTGGGTAAAACACTGCAAGTCATTGCGTTTTTAACAAGTACGTATAATCGCCCACAAGCTGGCCCTACACTCATTGTGTGTCCAACTAGCTTAGTGAGTAACTGGCAAAACGAAATAATAAAATTTACTAAAGGTCTTAAGGTAATAACCATATTTGGCGCTAATCGCAACGAGCCATTAAAGCACCTAGCACAAGCACAATGTATACTTACAACTTACCCTTTATTAAAGCGCGACATAGCTTATTATTCGCCGCTTTATTTTGAAAATATAATTCTTGATGAAGCGCAATATATTAAAAACGATTCTGCTCAGGTATCACGATTAGTAAAAAGGCTTAATGCTGATTTTAAATTGTGCTTAAGCGGTACCCCAATTGAAAACAACTTACTTGAGCTTAAGTCTTTACTCGACTTTGCTATGCCCTCTTTATTAGGCTCTCAAGCTCATTTTAAACAACATTTTCAAACGCCTATTGAACGCGAAGCCGATATGGAACGTGCCGAGCAATTAAAAGCACTCATAATGCCGTTTATTATGCGTCGAACTAAAGCACAAGTTGCGCAAGGACTACCGCAAAAAACAGAAATTACTAAAGAATTTGAGTTTGAGCCTAAACAAAAAGAAATGTATCAAGGAATAACACGTGCACTTGAAGAAAAGCTAATTGATCTATTTGCTGAGCAAGGCGTTCAAAAAAGTAAACTTGCCTTTTTAGAGGCTTTACTAAAGCTTAGGCAAATTTGTTGCCATCCAAAGCTTATTGAGCCCGATACACAAGCAGGCTCTGCAAAATTAGAATGGTTGTCTACTCACCTCCCTTTAATGTTGAGCCTAGGGCGTAAAGTAATTATATTTAGCCAATTTACGTCCGCGTTAGATTTAATTGCTAAACAATTGAATGAGCTAAACATTAACTTTAGTTTATTAACAGGCCAAACTCGCCATCGCGATAAAGTCATTGATGAGTTTACCAGTGGGAAAACGTCTGTATTTTTAATTAGCTTAAAAGCAGGTGGTACTGGGCTTAATTTAACACAAGCAGATACCGTTATTCATTTCGATCCATGGTGGAACCCTGCGGTAGAAAAGCAAGCCACCGATCGAGCCTACCGTATTGGGCAAACAAATCCTGTTTTTGTTTATAAGTTGATAATGAGTCATTCAATTGAACAAAAAGTTTTTAAAATGCAAGAGGACAAACAAGCACTTGTTGATGCCCTATTTACTGATAAATCAATGAGTTTTACACAGTTTGATGAGCAACAAATGTTGTCACTTATAAAAAGTTAATTTATTTTAAAATTAGTGCGATCTTTTTTGAACTTATTCAAATCTAGGGCGTCTACTATTATGCTTGTTGATTAATTGCAGTTAACACAAGTTTTCATGTTGATTTCCTATTTAGTTACTAACTTTTAGTAATGATTAAGCCAGTTCATTTTGAACTGGCTTTTTTTATGCTTCTTTTTAGTTGCCCATTAGCTGGGGCTGAAGTTATACCAATCCGCAATAATGCTTAATCATTTTGTGGGGCCAAAAGTGTCGCTATCTGCGTTAAAAAATTCTTATTTACGACTGCATGGGTGCAGAAGGTAGAGCAATGCAGGAGTAATGGCCGAGAACAACTAAATAACTAGTTTTTTGCCAAGCTATCAACACGTTTACCTATCCTCAAAATAGATCACTAAATAAGCGGATTGGTATTATTTAAATTAATTCGATCTTTTTATGAACTTAATTCAAAACAGAGCGTCTACTATTATGCTTGTTGATTAATTGCAGTTAATACAAGTTTTCATGTTGATTTCCCCCATTTAGTTACTTATTTAGTAATGATTAAGCCAGTTCACTTTGAACTGGCTTTTTTTATAGCTAATTTTTAGCATTTAATGGTTTATGAGCTAAAGATCAGTTTATTTAGAATAATTTGATCTTTTAATGAACTTAATTCAAAACAGAGCGTCTACTATTATGCTTGTTGATTAATTGCAGTTAATACAAGTTTTCATGTTGATT
>NZ_JAHXRM010000478.1:0-249 GCF_019392235.1 Pseudoalteromonas sp. CR1
GAACCGGGACGCCCTTACGAGCGGGGGATTTTAAGTCCCATGCGTCTACCAGTTTCGCCATTCGGGCGGTAGCGCGGTGCAGCAGGGTTGGGAATATATAGACCCAAGCGTTTGGATGCAAGGTTGAAAGCTGCGTTTGTTGCACTCATGCAAAGCTGAAAAAGCTTGTCAGATCAGTGATCTACACAGGGAGCCCGGCGCTATGGCGAGGTTTTCCCACCTCGCGAAACACTCCTGTCAAAAACCGGT
>NZ_JAHXRM010000479.1:0-249 GCF_019392235.1 Pseudoalteromonas sp. CR1
TTCGGGCCGCCGATGAGCGCGGCGTCGATGGCCACCGCGCGCTTAATGGAGACCTGGGCACACGGCCTCGATGTTGCCGACGCGCTTGGCGTCATCCGCCCGGCCACCGACCGGTTGCGCTCGATCGCCCACCTGGGCGTGCGCACGCGGGACTACGCCTTCGTCGTCAACAATCTGACCCCGCCGACGGAACCGTTCCTGGTAGAGCTGCGGGCACCCGGCGGCGACACCTGGTCATGGGGACCGCCC
>NZ_JAHXRM010000480.1:0-249 GCF_019392235.1 Pseudoalteromonas sp. CR1
TTGAAGGGTTTGTGGTTTAAAAGCGATAATTTACTTTTACCAAATGAAGTTATTAAGAATTTTAGGTATAGCAATATTTGTATTTACTGCTTGTGAAGATAATACCACTGTAACAGAAAATGCTGCAGTTGGGCAAGACTCTATAGTACTTAATCAAAAAGTTAAGTCTGGCAAAACAATACAAGTTACCTTGCAAAGCGAACCAAATGAGATTGTGGTAAATTGGTTGGCATATATTACAGCACAAGA
>NZ_JAHXRM010000481.1:0-249 GCF_019392235.1 Pseudoalteromonas sp. CR1
TGCGCGGCATCGGTTTGATCCGCGATCCGGACGACATCCGCAACACCATGCTCACGCAGGTGAACGGAACGCCCGTGCTCGTGCGCGACGTCGCCGAGGTGCGGGTCTCGAACGCACCCCGGCTCGGCATCGTCGGCCACGACGATCAGGACGACATTGTGCTCGGCATCGTGCTGCTGCGCCGCGGCAGCCCGAGCCTGCCGACGATCCAGCGCGTGGAAGCCGAGATCGAGAAGATCAACGCGAGCG
>NZ_JAHXRM010000482.1:0-249 GCF_019392235.1 Pseudoalteromonas sp. CR1
GCTGGAAGATCCCGATCATGCTGGAGGAGTGCGGGCTGCCCTACCGCATCGTTCCCGTGGACATCGCCAAGAACGAGCAGTTCGCGCCCGATTTCCTGGCGATCTCGCCCAACAACAAGATCCCGGCCATCGTCGACCCGGACGGGCCCGGCGGACAGCCGATCTCCGTCTTCGAATCGGGCGCGATCCTGCAGTATCTCGGCCGGAAGACCGGACAGTTCTACCCGGCCGACGAGCGCGCCCGCGTGC
>NZ_JAHXRM010000483.1:0-249 GCF_019392235.1 Pseudoalteromonas sp. CR1
CGAAAAACACCACCTTTGTATCCCTCGGTGTCGGTTGCCTGATCGCCCTCGGTCTGGCCTGTTGGTTGACTCGCGATACGCCGGTGCAAGCCTTGCGTGAATCCCGGCGCCTGACCGAAGCCTTGGGCTGGGCCATGGTGCTCCCGCAGATGCTGGCGATGCTTGGGCTCTTATTCAATGAAGCCGGGGTCGGCACGGCGGTTGCGCATGTGACTACCACCTACATCAACCTGGATTTCAAGCTGGTGG
>NZ_JAHXRM010000484.1:0-248 GCF_019392235.1 Pseudoalteromonas sp. CR1
TCGGCGCTGTTTCGTTTCACTACTGAGTTCGGCATGGAGTCAGGTGGGTCCAAAACGCTATTGTCACCAAGCAAATTAGGTGCAAAGGATTAATGACAAGCACGGAGTGCTTCTTTTTCCTTTGCGCAAGGTGCCTCAATGTTAACGCTACGCGCTAAGAGTCACCTCATAAATTTGGAAAATATCTGATAATATTTTTTAAGTTTCTAAGTATCTATCTACTTTAGTTATATTAACTTCTTCGCTTG
>NZ_JAHXRM010000485.1:0-248 GCF_019392235.1 Pseudoalteromonas sp. CR1
GGCGGTAGTGGACGAATTTGGAGCGTTTGTCGAAGAAGGCGCTGTCGTACTCATCGGCCTCAATCACAAAAAACGGCGTATCGCCCAGGCGCGCCGACACCGAGAAGTTTTGCGGCACCCCACCAATCAAAAAGCCCGGGCTCAGGCCCGCGTGTTCCAACACCCAGGCCAGCATGCTGCTGGTGGTGGTCTTGCCATGGGTGCCCGCCACCGCCAGTACCCAACGGCCTTGCAGCACATGGTCGGCC
>NZ_JAHXRM010000486.1:0-248 GCF_019392235.1 Pseudoalteromonas sp. CR1
GCCGGCCCTGCCTTGGCCTGCCTGGCGCTCGCGGCGGTCCTCCTCGACCTCGGCGTCATCGCGGACCAGACCCTGGGACGGCGCGCGATCAACCTGCTGCGCCCGGAGGCGCGCGGACGATTGAACGGGCTGTTCACGGGCCTGTTCTTCCTGGGGAGCGCGGCCGGCTCGGCGCTCTCCGGCTTCGCCTGGACGGCGGGCGGCTGGGGCGCGGTCTGCGCGGTCGGCGCCGCGTTCGGGCTCGGTGC
>NZ_JAHXRM010000055.1:0-405 GCF_019392235.1 Pseudoalteromonas sp. CR1
TTTCCAGCGCCGGCGTGGCCGAGCGTGTTTAGGTTATTTTTAGTATTACATTGTGGTTCGCCTTGTGGCAGCCACCTGGATGGGATGATGACTGCTCCACGCCTTCCTTTAATTTTGATGCTCGCTGGCCTTTTGGGGCTGGCGGGTTGCAGCACACACCAGCCTGTGTCGCTGTACCAGCTGGACAGCGGAAGTCCGGCTCAGCCCGCTCAAACAGCGGGTATGGCCGTATTGCTTGGCCCGGTAGTCGTTGCCGATTACCTGCAACGTGAAACCCTGCTGCAACGTCAGAACGACGGCAGCCTGCAAGGTTCCACAGATGGCCGTTGGGCGGGCAGTTTGTCGTCCGATATCAACCAACTGTTGCTGCGCCAGGTTGCAGGCCAGTTGGACAGCCAGCGTGTG
>NZ_JAHXRM010000487.1:0-248 GCF_019392235.1 Pseudoalteromonas sp. CR1
GCACTGGGAAAAGAAGCGCGGCCAAGTGGTGGCGTTTGAGCAGATCACCCTGTTCGGGTTGATTGTGGTCGGACGGCGGCCGGTGCATTACGGGCCGATTGACCCGGTGGCGTCCCGCGAGCTGTTTATCCGTGAAGGTTTGGTACGCGGCGAGATTCAATCCCGGGCCAAGTGCCTGACGGCGAACCAGCAACTGCTGGAGCAGCTGGATGAGCTGGAAGCCAAGGCGCGGCGTCGCGACATTCTGG
>NZ_JAHXRM010000488.1:0-248 GCF_019392235.1 Pseudoalteromonas sp. CR1
TCGTCACCCTGGTCTGGGGGCTGAACTTTCCCATTACCAAGCTGGGCCTGCGTGCCATCGACCCGTTCGTGCTGACAGGCATGCGCTTTGCCCTCGCCGCCTTGCCGCTGGTGTTGTTCATCCAGCGCCCCGGCGTCAAGTTCCGCTATGTGGCCGCCTACGGCATTATTTTCGGGTTGGGCATGTGGGGCGTGATCAACTATGGCATTCAGGCTGGCGTGAGCCCGGGAATCGCCTCGTTGCTGATT
>NZ_JAHXRM010000489.1:0-248 GCF_019392235.1 Pseudoalteromonas sp. CR1
TCTAAAAAACACTGGTGCAAATCACATATCGAAAGTTACCATTTGGTCTTGTCTATGGTTTGGAGGTCATTTTACCCATTGAATGTGAAATCTCATCCCTCAAAATATTTTTCAAACTTCTTCCTGAAACATTCTCTAAAGAAGAGAGACTCCTATACTTATCCTTTCTTTATGAACGACATCATGAAGTCATCATTGCAAATGAGTCTAACCAAAAATGCATCAAAAACCAATACGATAAAAAAATA
>NZ_JAHXRM010000490.1:0-248 GCF_019392235.1 Pseudoalteromonas sp. CR1
GCCCGTCCGGCACGGTCTCGGTCTCGCCGCCGAGCCCGAAGGTCTGACGCACGAAGTAGCGCTGCGAGCGCAGCTTCGGAGAGGACGAGCCGGCCGTCTGCGCCTCGCCGTTGGGAAAGCCGGCCACGCCGAGCGTGCGGCTCAGACCGAAGCCTTGGTCGAACTCAGGATTGTAATACAGCTCGGTGTTGTCGGTCAGCTTGAACCCGAGGAAGGCGGTGGCGGTGAGCGTGCCGCGCGCCTGATGC
>NZ_JAHXRM010000491.1:0-248 GCF_019392235.1 Pseudoalteromonas sp. CR1
CGGGTTCGAACTGCTCGAGGTCATGCAGGCGGGCTCTTGGAAGACCCCGGCGATGCCCGCCCGCTACGGAGAGCGGTTGAGAGCTCAGCGCGGAGCAGCCCGCAAGTTGGCGACCTTGCAAAATCGTGCGTAGCGCGCCAGAATTACTGAGATTGCTCAAGGCTTAGGCAATTCGCAGCACAATATTCTTGTTATTATTGACAAATCAAGCATACTCAGGTTTTGTCCGGGATAGCGGCTCAGATCTG
>NZ_JAHXRM010000492.1:0-248 GCF_019392235.1 Pseudoalteromonas sp. CR1
GTTTCCTTGCTACTGGCTGCCGTTACGGGAGTACTCAGCGCCCCCATTTTGGCGCAGGAAAAACTTGCTGATGATTCAGCACAGGGCGAAACCCTCAGCCCTGAGACCAAGCGCCCCGACGTCAGCCCCACGAAAAAAGGCGTTTATCTGTCGGAATGGTTCAACCAGGACCTGACTCTGATCGGCAGCAAAGACATCAGCTTCGGCCCCAAGCCGCAGGATGACGTTTATCTGGAATTCGAACGGGC
>NZ_JAHXRM010000493.1:0-248 GCF_019392235.1 Pseudoalteromonas sp. CR1
TATTCGACGACAGCGTGCAGCTGTCGGACAAGATGCGCCCGCTGTTCATCAGTAGCGTGCAGCATGACTTGCAGCGCATCGGCGTGGCGCTGGCGCAGCGTGATGCCCACGGCCTCGGCCAGTTGCTGCATTCGACCGCCGGTGCCCTCGGCGCAGTGCAGGCGCTGAGCCTGGCCCAGGCCTGCATCGAATTGGAAAGCGCGCTTAACCGCGGCAGCCTCGACACCCCGCTTGAGCTCAAGGTGAAG
>NZ_JAHXRM010000494.1:0-248 GCF_019392235.1 Pseudoalteromonas sp. CR1
TCGCCGACGATCTCGCGGGCACACCACACCGCGTGGCCGAGGCCGAGCGGCGCCTGCTGGCGGGTGAAGCTGGTTTGGCCGGCCTTCGGCAGGTCCTTCTTGAGCTCCTCATAGGCGGCCGTCTTCCCCCGCTCCTGCAGGGTGTGGTCCAGTTCGAACGCGATGTCGAAGTGGTCCTCGATGACCGCCTTGCCGCGGCCAGTGACGAAGATGAAGTGCTCGATCCCCGCCGCGCGGGCTTCGTCGAC
>NZ_JAHXRM010000495.1:0-248 GCF_019392235.1 Pseudoalteromonas sp. CR1
TACGCCATTGCCGCGGAGCGCGAGCAGGTCGGCGCCGACCTTAAGGTAATCGTCAATAACCGCCTCAGCGAACTCAAAGGCAAAATCGACGCTGCCCGTGCCAATTACGAAACCGAAAAGGAATCCAAAATTGCCACCCTGCTGGAGGCCGACCGGCTCAAGCGTGCCCGTTTGCAGGATGAACTCAGTGCGCTGCGCCTGCAGATGAAAATGGAGCGCACCGACCGCCTGGCAGAACTGGCCGAGGC
>NZ_JAHXRM010000496.1:0-248 GCF_019392235.1 Pseudoalteromonas sp. CR1
GGGGCACCGTTGTTACCCGAAGTGAACTTCAACCTCACCGCCAGCCGCGAAAAACTCCTGCACGGCAGCGGCAACGCATCGCTGGATGCCACAGCAAGCAACAAAACCGTCGACAGCTTTGGCACCAACCTCACCGCCAGTTATGAAGTGGACTTCTGGGGAGGGCGCGCCGCCGCTCGCGACAGTGCGCTGCAAAGCCTGCGAGCGAGTGAGTTCGACCAGGCCACGGTCGAGCTGACATTGCTCAG
>NZ_JAHXRM010000056.1:0-403 GCF_019392235.1 Pseudoalteromonas sp. CR1
GCAGGCGGCCGAGCGCTTGAGCCGGGCGGAGGGTCACGCGATCGGATCAAGCCTTCAGGAGGCCGCCTTGCGGGCGCGGTCGCTCGGAGCCGAGCAGGACGCGGCGTTCCGCTCGGTGACGGGTGGGGCGGATCTGGCCCTCGTCACCGGCTATGCGGGCACCGGCAAGAGCACGATGCTCGCGGCGGCGCGGGTGGCCGGGGAGGCGGCCGGCTCCACGGTTCGGGGAGCTGCTCTCTCCGGGATCGCGGCCGAGAACCTGGAGGCGGGATCGGGCATTCTCTCGCGCACGCTGGCGAGCCTGGAGCATGCCTGGGGGCAGGGACGAGACGCGCTGACGTCCCGCGACGTGCTCGTCTTCGACGAGGCCGGGATGGTGGGCTCGCGGCAGATGGAGCGGGTG
>NZ_JAHXRM010000497.1:0-247 GCF_019392235.1 Pseudoalteromonas sp. CR1
TCAGCCCGACAAAACTGCCGCTGGCACGGTCATCCCACACCGGGCTGCGTTCGCCCATCAAGTACGGCAGGAACAACAAGCCTTCGCTGCCTGCCGGGATCTTCATCGCGCGCTGTTCCAGCAACGCCAAACTGTCCTGGCCAGTAGCCTTGGCCTGTTGCTCTTCGGCCTGGCAGAACTGCTCGCGAAACCAGCTGACCGATGCCCCGGCGGTGATTGCACCGCCGAAGATGTACAGGTCCCGATG
>NZ_JAHXRM010000498.1:0-247 GCF_019392235.1 Pseudoalteromonas sp. CR1
GGGTCTCCGTGACGGACGACAACACGCGCATGCGCATGGTGCAGAACAACGAACTCGACACGGCGATCTTCGTGCCGTTCTCCCGCGTGGAAGAACTGAAGAAAGATAAAAACGTGGTGATCCACTCCGACCCGTCCACCCGCGAAGATCACCTGCTGATCAACCACGCCCACGGTCTGCTGGCCAAGCAGCCGGTGCGCGAGGCGCTGGACATGGCCATCGACAAACAATCGCTGGTGAAGACTGC
>NZ_JAHXRM010000499.1:0-247 GCF_019392235.1 Pseudoalteromonas sp. CR1
TCTGATGTGCCGTGCATGCCCACTGTTGATGTGGAAGAAGTAGCGGAGTGGCCGCAGCACGGTCTTTTGTTGGACGCTCGTTCTGAGCGTCGCTACCAGGGGCATTTTGAATATAACGATGCTCGACTGGGACACATCCCGGGTGCCTATAATCTTCCAACATACGGAAATTATGGGCCGAATCACCAGTTCTTGGACTTTGAAAGTCTTTTGGATCGATTCGAGGCACTGGGTATTACAACTGGCT
>NZ_JAHXRM010000500.1:0-247 GCF_019392235.1 Pseudoalteromonas sp. CR1
CTAAAATTATCCTTATAATCTAACTGCTGAAAACTATAGTTAACAATACCTTGCTTTTGGTTAGACAACTCTAAACCTCCTATTACATAGGCTTGGCTTCCTATAGGTGTCTGTAAATTCCAATCGCGTTCAAATTCTATATTATAAATACGCTGTATACTTTGATATTCGTCTTGTATGTAGTTAAATGTTCCGAAGGCATCTAAATTCCAAAGCGAGTCACAGGTAACTATACGTTGTCTGAAAT
>NZ_JAHXRM010000501.1:0-247 GCF_019392235.1 Pseudoalteromonas sp. CR1
TATAAACACAGTATTTAAGCGCTGATCAGCCAACCTCGGCATCACCCGCCACGCCAAACACTGTGTGCAAGTTAACGGATTAACTTGAATGCGCGGGCTCGCACCGTCGAGCCGCTTTTTATGAAAGAGAGGGATCTCATGTCGTATCCAGAAAGCAAGCTCACCGGCTTGACCGGTTTCGCCCTTGCGGCAAAAGTCACCGGTGGCTGGGCGGGCCAGGTGGTCAGTATCACCACGCTGGACCAAC
>NZ_JAHXRM010000502.1:0-247 GCF_019392235.1 Pseudoalteromonas sp. CR1
GTGCTGTCCTGCGGCCACGCCTCGATGCTGCTCTACGGGCTCCTGCACCTCGCGGGCGTCGCCGAGAGCGACGGCGGCAACGCCCCGGCGGTGTCGCTGGAGGACATCAAGAAGTTCCGCCAGCTCGACAGCCGGACCCCGGGCCACCCGGAATACCACTTCACCACCGGCGTCGAGACCACCACGGGCCCGCTCGGCCAGGGCGTCGCCAACTCGGTCGGCATGGCCATGGGCAGCCGCTTCCTCG
>NZ_JAHXRM010000503.1:0-247 GCF_019392235.1 Pseudoalteromonas sp. CR1
CATGAATTTCTTGCTTTCGCAAATGCTCCATGGCGGAACTCTAGTATTGGCAGTGTTTACCTGATAAGCCCTATGGGAGGCGATACGCCGACCAATGATTGGGATTTTGACCTGTTGACAGGTGTTACTGAATTTTCACGAGATGAAGATGGCGAGGCGCGTTATGTCTTCGATACCCGGTGGGGTAAAGGATACTCGGTTGAACCGGACGGTATCTGGGATCAAAAACAAGATGGCAGAATCGTTT
>NZ_JAHXRM010000057.1:0-401 GCF_019392235.1 Pseudoalteromonas sp. CR1
GCGCCTTCTACAAGGCCCGCGAAGGCATGGGCAAGGTCGACGTGATCGTCACCAACCACGACATGGTCCTGGCTGACCTGGCCCTGGGCGGCGGTGCCGTATTGCCGGACCCGCGCGACACCCTTTACGTATTCGACGAAGGCCACCACCTGCCGGATAAAGCCATCGGCCACTTCGCCCACTACACGCGCCTGCGCTCCACCGCCGATTGGCTGGAAACCACCGCCAAGAACCTCACCAAACTGCTGGCTCAACACCCGCTGCCCGGCGACCTGGGCAAGCTGATCGAGCAAGTGCCGGAGCTGGCGCGGGAGATCAAGACCCAGCAGCAATTCATGTTCAGTGCCTGTGAGCAGGTGGCCGATTTCAAGCCCGGTGAAGACGTGGAAGGCCGGGAGCGG
>NZ_JAHXRM010000504.1:0-247 GCF_019392235.1 Pseudoalteromonas sp. CR1
TGCTGATCTACTTCGACGCCCGGACGGTCGCCGCGGTGGTCCGCGGTCTCGGCCGCAGGCTGAGGCCGGAGGGCTGGCTGCTCCTCGGCCACGCCGAGCCGAGTCCCGCCTTCGCGAGCTTCCTGGACGCCGTCAGCCTGCCCGGGACCGTGGCCTACCGACCGCGCGCCGATGCGCCGCCGGTCGCGCTGCCCGGCACCCCGGTGCCGGATCCCGCCCCTTCGACGGGGCAGGTGCCGGGGCCGCC
>NZ_JAHXRM010000505.1:0-247 GCF_019392235.1 Pseudoalteromonas sp. CR1
GCCGCAAAAGGCGTTTCCCCATGGGCGTACGGCAGTGATCCAAGTGCCAGAAAAGGCTTCCATACACCTGTCCGTCGGTTGCATTGTGCATGAGCTCCAAATTCCGAAGCGTATGACCACTCAACAACATACAAGTACGGTCATGGAAGACAGCATAATTGTTTGGCTCACCAAAGGCCCATGTCAACCGATAAGACGAGAGGTATTGCTCTAGTTGCGCAATTGCACATTGGACGAGTGAGTCAAG
>NZ_JAHXRM010000506.1:0-247 GCF_019392235.1 Pseudoalteromonas sp. CR1
TCCAGCGCCTGGATCGCGCGGCGTAGATCCGCGACCTCGGCCCGCAGGTCCTCGAACGCCCGCGCGGCCTCGTCGGACCCGTCCTCCGGCTCGGGGGCGCCTGGGCTCATGCTGCCTCCACGCTCTACCGGCTGAAGCCCGGGCTCGGCCCGCTCCGCTCCACCGCGCGCGCGGAGCGCCCGTCGAGAGCCCGCGCCAGACCGGAGCCGGGTTGGAGGCCGAGGTCGCGGGCTTGGCGCTTCAGCAC
>NZ_JAHXRM010000507.1:0-247 GCF_019392235.1 Pseudoalteromonas sp. CR1
GTCCTTAACGAAGCCGAGCGCGGTGAAGACCACGCACTGAAGGCTTACAAGGAAGCGATCGAGAAGATCAACAAGCACAACCTGCTGGGTATTCGTGACCTGGTTGAGCGTCAGTTCCACGGCGCACAACGCAACCACGACCAGGTGAAAGCCCTGCGTAACCAGGCTCGCGCTCAGTCGTAAGGCCTGTTGTGTAGCAACTGCTGTGTAACAAATGTGGGAGCGGGCTTGTTCGCGAAAGCGGTGT
>NZ_JAHXRM010000508.1:0-247 GCF_019392235.1 Pseudoalteromonas sp. CR1
TTTAATTGGTGGACCAGCCGCCGCCATTGCTGGTGCGGCGGGAGGCAAGATCATCGAAGGCGTTGCCGACATCGGACTCGACTTACTGGATGAGTACCTCTTGGATGGCGTGATGAAAGGCTGGACACCAAGAGTGTTCATAGAAAAACTCGATCAGGCGAGCCGCAAAGACCTGTCAAGAAAGAGAGTCGAGCCAAGGATCTGAACGAATAACCGAGCGGCTGCTCTTAGCTGCGTTTTTCCGTTC
>NZ_JAHXRM010000509.1:0-247 GCF_019392235.1 Pseudoalteromonas sp. CR1
TCAGGAGAACCAACGCCTGGCCCAGCAACTCAAAGAAACACAAGGCGGCGCCTTGAACCGATGGCTGACCGAGCAACAGCAGTGGTTTGTCACCGGCGGCGCCGTTGCACTGATCGCGTTGCTGTGCGGGATCTTCGCCAGTGGTGGGCACCGTCGCCGTCGACAATGGCTAAATTGAGTGAGTCATGAGCGAGCTGTTACTGATAGATGATGACCAGGAGCTCTGTGAGCTGCTGACCAGTTGGCT
>NZ_JAHXRM010000510.1:0-247 GCF_019392235.1 Pseudoalteromonas sp. CR1
GTAATCTTTATAGATTATTTGGAAGACCATGTCAAGGGGTTTTAACCACTATTTCACTATAAGTAAATCATTTGACATCACTCCATTCATCCATTATCACAAGTAGGGTTATGTTGTCAAAATATCACTAGAGTCTTGAGGACCTCCTCCTCTTGATAGTATGTTTATTTCCTAGGTACCTTGCATATCAACCAAGGAGGGAGTCAAAATCACATTAAGGAATCCATAGAGCCATCATAAGGAGGGG
>NZ_JAHXRM010000058.1:0-398 GCF_019392235.1 Pseudoalteromonas sp. CR1
CGTAGTCGTTTGCGGTGTTTGGTCCTAAGTTTTTCTTGATAAGGAAAGTGTTCCAGTTGACGCGCGGAAAAATTAGCTCCCATTCTGATGGGGTCTCAGCGTGTGGTTGATGAGAACGGGTGGCGGTCGACTTGTTCCTGGCGCTCGCGCCACGGCTGATGATCTGATCCACGTGTAGCAGGTGCGCCGATGGCCCAGGAGATCGAGCTTACCGTGACCCTGGATGCGGCGCTCGCCGCCCGGTTGCGAGCCGCCGCGGCCGAGCGCGGCTGGGCCTCCGAGAGCCTGGCGGCCGACTGCGTCGCTCAAGCCCTGGAGGTGGCGATCCGCCACCGTGTCCTGATCGAGCGCATGGAACAGGTCGACGCCGCGATCCTCGACATGGCACAGGCCGTCGG
>NZ_JAHXRM010000511.1:0-246 GCF_019392235.1 Pseudoalteromonas sp. CR1
CGGCATGAAGTTCGGCCCCACCGCGCAGGCGGCGACGCTCCAAGCCAGCAGTATGACGCCGCCATACCGAGAGAGACGACCGAGGGCCATCGTCAGCGGGATTACCCATCCTTCCGACACGCGGACGAACATCCCGTCCCGCACCGGATATCGCGCGGCATGATGATCGAGATCGGGACGCATCGAGGCACTTCTGCAGGCGTGGTCCGTCGAGCGACGGCAAGCATCTGAGCTTGACCGTTCTCT
>NZ_JAHXRM010000512.1:0-246 GCF_019392235.1 Pseudoalteromonas sp. CR1
GGGACCGTGGCGGGCATCGGGCTCGGGCTGGCCATGCTGGCGGAGGGGCGGATCCTGCCCCGCCTCGCGTGGTGCGCCACGCAGGTCTTCCGCAACGTGCCCTGGCTGGTGCTGCTGTTCTTCGTGATGTTCCTGGTGCCGTTCCAGGTCACCGTGTTCGGCGTCCGCGTGCCGCTGCCCGACTGGGTGAAGGCGACCTTCGGCTTCAGCCTGCCGGTCATGGCCAACGTCGCCGAGATCGTCCGC
>NZ_JAHXRM010000513.1:0-246 GCF_019392235.1 Pseudoalteromonas sp. CR1
TGTCTGCGTACTTCTACAGTCGTGATATCGGCCGGGTGTGGCGCATGGCTGAGGGCCTGGAGGCCGGCATGGTGGGTATCAACGAAGGGATTATCTCTACTGAAGTCGCGCCGTTTGGCGGTATCAAGGAGTCCGGGCTGGGTCGTGAAGGTTCCAGGTATGGGCTGGATGATTATCTGGAGATCAAATACTTGTTGATGGGGGGCTTGTAAGACAACGTCGCTCTAAGATGGGCGCTGGCTTGGC
>NZ_JAHXRM010000514.1:0-246 GCF_019392235.1 Pseudoalteromonas sp. CR1
CGGATCGAGCGCCTTCCCACCGCCCTGCTGCTGCACTCCGACAACGAGAACTACCCCACCGAGCTGATCGCCCCCCACGACGCGGACCGCATCCGCATCCTGGGAGAGGTCGTCTGGTGGGGCCACACGGTGAGGGATTGACGAGAATGGTCACGATGAGCAGCACGATTGCCTCGGTCGCCAAAGCGATCCTGGACGCAGACATGGCGAACCCTCCTTTGACGAAGGACCAAGCCGAGAAGATGG
>NZ_JAHXRM010000515.1:0-246 GCF_019392235.1 Pseudoalteromonas sp. CR1
GGCTCTTCTCGAGCAGCTGCGCGATCATCGTGGCGAGCATCTCGACGTGCCCCATCTCCTCGGCACCGATGCCGAAGACCAGGTCGCGGTACTTGCCGGGGATGTGCATGTTCCACGCCTGGAACTGGTACTGCAGCGCGACGGTGATCTCGCCGTACTGGCCGCCGAGCAGGCCGACCCGACCGTCGCGGCCGTGATCGGCGGGACGGACATCCAGCACGGCATCGTGGCCGGTGCCGGCGCCCG
>NZ_JAHXRM010000516.1:0-246 GCF_019392235.1 Pseudoalteromonas sp. CR1
TGCAGCCGACCGTGCAGTGGCAGAATCAGCGGGTGCCGCTCGCCATGACCGGCATGAACTCGCAGGCGACCTCCTCGACCTTCTGGGCCAACACCAACGGCGCCACGCAGGGCGTGATCTTCCAGAGCATCGCGGTGCCGGGTGCCGCGATCACCGACAAGTCGCTCGCCTTCAGTGCCGCCTTCAAGAAGCGCTTCGGCAGCGACCCGTCCTACGCCGGGTACATGGCGTACGATCAGGTCTACT
>NZ_JAHXRM010000517.1:0-246 GCF_019392235.1 Pseudoalteromonas sp. CR1
TAGAGGATGCGTTCCAGCGACCTCTGTGTCGCCTCATAGCTATACAGCTCAATGTGGGGATTCGTCCTGGGTATGTCAATGCTGATCTGATGCCAGACAGCTTCATCCAAGCCCCTGGCTTTTCCGGCGGAAGAGCTGCTGGCTGCTGTCCCCCCTCTTTCGAACGCTTGCTTAACGCCGTCCAGATACTCCTTCCGCTTCCTCTCCAGAGTGGCAACGCGCCTCTCACTATTCGTAGGGAGATAG
>NZ_JAHXRM010000059.1:0-397 GCF_019392235.1 Pseudoalteromonas sp. CR1
GTTCTTCAAGCATGCCGAAGGCGCGTACGTCACCGACGAAGATGACAAGCGCTACGTGGACTATGTGGGTTCCTGGGGCCCGATGATCCTCGGCCACAGCCATCCGCAGGTGCTGGACGCAGTGCGCCAGCAGTTGCAACACGGTTTGTCCTATGGCGCCCCGACCGCCATGGAAACCGAGATGGCCGATCTGGTGTGCGCGATCGTGCCGTCGATGGAAATGGTGCGCATGGTCAGCTCCGGCACCGAAGCCACCATGAGTGCGATTCGCCTGGCCCGTGGTTTCACCGGCCGCGACAGCATCATCAAGTTCGAAGGCTGCTACCACGGCCACTCCGACAGCCTGCTGGTGAAAGCCGGCTCCGGCCTGCTGACCCAGGGCGTACCGAGTTCGGCC
>NZ_JAHXRM010000518.1:0-246 GCF_019392235.1 Pseudoalteromonas sp. CR1
GCAGGCGGCCCATCAGCCCATCAATCAGCAGTGCATCGTCGTCGGTGATCATCGGCGACAGGACGGTGTTCTCGCGTGACGCACAGCACGACACGCCAGAACCCAGCACGACCCAGCGGCCCCAATGCTCAAGCAGATCCTCGGCGGTACGCTCTTTAAAGGTCGGTGTGAAAGCCATGGCTCAATCCCCTGTGTAGTTGGTGCCGCCGGCGCCGCGGCGGTTGTTCGCGTTGTATTGCGCTTCAG
>NZ_JAHXRM010000519.1:0-246 GCF_019392235.1 Pseudoalteromonas sp. CR1
GCTTGTACCTTTTTGTCTTTACCAAAATTAAAAGTACCATACACAGATGTACCTATACTGGTATTAAAATTATAAGTTCTATAAGAATCGAAACCATTAATAGTATCTACAACAACTTCTCTATTTTCATTATCGTATGATCTATCAAATGTTCTGAACACCCAATTTTCTTGAAAGTTTGATCCTGCTGAAACACTAAGGTAATTAAGAAGCTTAAAGTTAGTGGTAACTGGTATAGTATGTTGT
>NZ_JAHXRM010000520.1:0-246 GCF_019392235.1 Pseudoalteromonas sp. CR1
ATGTCTTGCGGAAGCAAAAAATTGGTGTCAGAAACCAGTGGCACTACAGATTTAGAAACGGCAAATGTTATTAAAAAACATTATGAAAATGCAGTTAGTTTTGAAACGCTAGCAGGTCGTTTAAAAGTGCGGTACCAAGATGAGAAGCAAACTCAAAACGTTTCTGTAAGCATACGTATGGAAAAAGATAAAGCCATATGGATGAGTGCTAATATATTAGGTATACCACTTGCTAAAGTTTTAATT
>NZ_JAHXRM010000521.1:0-245 GCF_019392235.1 Pseudoalteromonas sp. CR1
TCGCGAAACGCCAGGGCGATCAGCACCGGGGTAAAGGTGCCCAGGGTCTGCAG
Organism: Pseudoalteromonas sp. CR1; assembly: GCF_019392235.1. Lineage (NCBI taxonomy): Bacteria > Pseudomonadati > Pseudomonadota > Gammaproteobacteria > Alteromonadales > Pseudoalteromonadaceae > Pseudoalteromonas > Pseudoalteromonas sp. CR1. The sequence goes on from NZ_JAHXRM010000521.1 coordinate 54, forward strand.
GCCGATCAGGTTGCGCAGGATCAGAATCACCAGCACGCCAATCGGGATCATCACCATGATCATGAAGGTCTGCTGGGTTTGCAGCGGCAGGCCGTACAGCGAATATTCGAGGAAGTTGGCGTCGGTATTTTCGTCAGTCAGCTTGGCCAGGCGAATGGCGTTCATTTCGCTGTTGTTCAGGCTGAAGGTCAC
>NZ_JAHXRM010000522.1:0-245 GCF_019392235.1 Pseudoalteromonas sp. CR1
CCAGCCTGACGCCGGTGGGCGCCGAAAAAGCCGGCAACGCCGATGGCTCAATCCCGGCCTGGACCGGTGGCATCCCGAAAAACGCCGGCGCAGTCGACAGCAAGGGCTTTCTCGCCGACCCATTCGCCAATGAAAAACCGCTGTTCGTGATTACCGCCGCCACGGTGGACAAGTACAAGGCCAAACTCTCCGACGGCCAAGTGGCGATGTTCAAGCGCTACCCCGAGACCTACAAAATCCCGGTG
>NZ_JAHXRM010000523.1:0-245 GCF_019392235.1 Pseudoalteromonas sp. CR1
GAACATTGCGCCGACTACGGCGGCCACCGCGATGCCGAGGAAAATCTCTTCGGTACGCGCCTCGGCCACATCCCACACCGCCAGCGGGTTATCCACCACCGGCAAGGCGATCAGCGGCAAGGTGTAGCCGGCCAACATCAACGCGTAGTTGTTCGCGGTGCGCAGGTGCATGGACAGGAACAGCAAAATGCCCGTCCACAACGCAATCACCACCACCAGCACATACGGCGACTGCACAAACATCG
>NZ_JAHXRM010000524.1:0-245 GCF_019392235.1 Pseudoalteromonas sp. CR1
GGCTGAGGAAGTGGTCGGCAAGGTGTTGGATGCCGAGGTGCTGTTGCGTGAATTGGCATCGCAGTTCAGCCAGGGCTGACACTGTCACCTGATAAACCGCTATCGCAGGCAAGCCAGCTGCCACATTTGAATGTGTTCACACATCAAAGTGGGAGCCGGGCTGGCCCGCGATGAGGCCCTCAAAGCCAACACACAACTTAATTGAAGGAGTCCACCATGCAAGACTGGCAACACTCGGTGATCTA
>NZ_JAHXRM010000525.1:0-245 GCF_019392235.1 Pseudoalteromonas sp. CR1
TGGTGCCGCAGGCCGTCTCGCTCCAGCTCGCCCCCGGCATCATGTTCATCATCGCGCCTTCGTCGCGCGTGGCCGGGTCGCCTTCGAGGCTGAGTATGGTGCCGCTGTGGTCGGTCAGCACCATGATGGTTCCGGTTTCGGCGAGGAAGTCGCGCGCCATCGCCATCACCGGCGTGCTGGCGGTGAGCAGGTCCCCGTGCTTCTGCTGCAGCGAGTAGAGCGAGTTCTCGCTCAGTGGCGGCGGC
>NZ_JAHXRM010000060.1:0-395 GCF_019392235.1 Pseudoalteromonas sp. CR1
GCACGCCGCTCTTGCGGCGGAGGTCGTCAGCACCTGCGAGCAGATCGAGCTGCCCGCGGTGGCGCCGATCGTGACGCAGCACCGGCGGCTGGCGGTGCGTTGCCCGCGCTGCGGGACGCGGGTCGTCGCACCCGTGCCTTCGGCCGCGCGGAGCACGCCCTTCGGGCCGCGGCTGCACGCGGTGGCGACGTACCTCAAGACCTTCCAGGCCTTATCCTACGAGCGGCTGCAGGCGGCGCTCTCCGACCTGTTCGGCCTCACGCTCAGTCAGGGCGGGCTGATGAACCTGCTCCGGCGCGCGCAGGACCGCTTCCGTGCCGGTCGCGACGCGGCCATCGCGACCCTGCGCAAGGCTGAGGTCGTCGCCTGCGACGAGACTGGCGTGCGCATCGAGG
>NZ_JAHXRM010000526.1:0-245 GCF_019392235.1 Pseudoalteromonas sp. CR1
GGTCAACAACAAGAAGCAAGCGGTGCGTTGCATGGGGCAGGAAACCCCGCAACTGCAGGAATAGCCCGATCACCGAAATATCTGGAACCGTCTTGCGTAACACGCCACAGAGGGCGATGTAACTTACGCAAACGGGGCGGGGAAGGTGGTCATAAATATTGGCGCAATACGCAACATGCTGGACATGGCCAGAGGGCATGAGTCGCTGACGCGGCAGGATGCGCAGGCTGAGGGGCTAAGGCAGC
>NZ_JAHXRM010000527.1:0-245 GCF_019392235.1 Pseudoalteromonas sp. CR1
GGAAAACACCGCGCGCATGTGGCCGGCGCAGATGGCGCAGGACGTCCAGCGCGAGGACTTGATCCTGCTGGTGCCGGCATTTGTGCTGTCGCAGTTGCAGGCGGGGTTCGAGATCGGGTTTTTAATCTATATCCCGTTCATCGTGATCGACCTGATTGTCTCCAACCTGCTCCTGGCATTGGGCATGCAAATGGTCTCGCCCATGACCATTTCCCTGCCGCTCAAATTGCTGTTGTTTGTGCTCG
>NZ_JAHXRM010000528.1:0-245 GCF_019392235.1 Pseudoalteromonas sp. CR1
GATCCAATCTTGCGGATTTTTCCCAGAGCTGGTTATTGACCTCGCTGAGACCTCTTTGGCGGGGGACGAAGTTCTCGACCATCTGCTGCACCTAGAGGCGACCTTCGACAACGACGAGGTTCATCGTCATCTCACCCTGATCCTGCGTACTGCTACCCGTATGCTGATTGGCCACACCGACGAGCGCGCAGAGGGAGGCCAGTTGCAAGCCATCACCTCGAGCGAGTCCATCCCGCTATCTCACG
>NZ_JAHXRM010000529.1:0-245 GCF_019392235.1 Pseudoalteromonas sp. CR1
TCACCAGGTCGTAGGTCAGCGCGATGTCCAGCTCACCGCTGCGCAGTTTTTCCAGCAGTTCCTCATGGTTGCCTTCGGCCTGGGTCAGCCGCACGCCAGGAAACGCACGGCCAAACCCGAACACCAACTCGGGCGTGATCATCGGCGCCAGCGACTCCAGGCAGCCCACCCGCAACGGCCCACGCACGGTGTTCAACGACTCCGAGGCGATGGTGTAGAGGTTGGTCATCTGCTCCAGAATCAGC
>NZ_JAHXRM010000530.1:0-245 GCF_019392235.1 Pseudoalteromonas sp. CR1
CCTGGAGCTGCGGGACGTGGGCGCAGTCCGGCAGCGTCACGAACCGCGCGTCCGGCAGGCCGGCCGCGAGCTCGCGCGCCATGGCCGGCGGGGTCGCCTCGTCCTCCTCCCCGACGAGCACCAGCGCCGGCGCGCGGATCTCGGAGAGGCGGGCGCGCAGGTCGAGGCCGGCCAGGGCCGCGCAGGCGGCCCGGAACACGTCGACGTCCGTGCGCAGGAAGGCGGCCCGGCGCTCGGCCATCAGG
>NZ_JAHXRM010000531.1:0-245 GCF_019392235.1 Pseudoalteromonas sp. CR1
GTTTGCGACCATCCGCCGGGTAGTGCGGGCGCGGGGTGATTGCGGCGTCCACGTCGGCGTACATGTTGTACCACCAGAACAACTGGCTGCAGCGAAAGCCCGGAAGCTCACGCTTGAGCGTGTGCCAGACCTTTTCACCCTGGATCAGCGCATTGGGTTGCAGCCAGAAACGCACTTCGGCCTGGTCGCGAAAGTACCAGCCATTGCCGACGATGCCGTGCTGCGAGGGCGGTGCGCCGGTGAGG
>NZ_JAHXRM010000532.1:0-245 GCF_019392235.1 Pseudoalteromonas sp. CR1
GACCCAGACGACGGCGATAAGGATAGCGATCGGCCATTCCAGCTCGGCGTATTCCTTGGAAGTGGTGTAGCCCAGCGGCAAGCTGATGGCTGCCAGCACGATCACCAATTGCCAACCCCAGAAGCAGAACGCGGCAATTTTCGGCGCGAACAGCTGCGTCTGGCAGGTGCGCTGCACCGAGTAGAAGGAGCTGGCGAACAGTGCGCAGCCGCCGAAGGCGAAGATCACCGCGTTGGTGTGCAGCG
>NZ_JAHXRM010000533.1:0-245 GCF_019392235.1 Pseudoalteromonas sp. CR1
CTTACCACCTGTTCGACCCGGCGCAGACCTACCCGCCAGTGTTGTTCACCACCTCGACCCGTGATGACCGTGTACACCCGGCCCACGCCCGCAAGCTGGCGGCCAGGATGATCGCGGCCAACCAGGACGTCACCTATTACGAGAACATCGAAGGCGGCCATGGGGGGGCGGCGGATAACGCGCAGAGTGCGTACATGAAAGCGTTGGTCTACCGCTTTTTGTGGGAGCGGTTGAGCGTCGGCGGG
>NZ_JAHXRM010000534.1:0-245 GCF_019392235.1 Pseudoalteromonas sp. CR1
CTTCAACGCCGGTTCCGCTGCTGCGGCCAACGGCACTGCCGGTATGGCGATGCTGGTCACCCAGATTGCTACCGCTGCGGCGGCGCTGGGCTGGATGTTCGCCGAGTGGGTCACCCACGGTAAGCCAAGCGCACTGGGCATTGCCTCGGGCGTGGTCGCCGGCCTGGTTGCAATCACCCCGGCTGCCGGCACCGTGGGCCCGATGGGCGCTCTGGTTATCGGCCTGGCGGCAGGCGTGGTGTGCT
>NZ_JAHXRM010000535.1:0-244 GCF_019392235.1 Pseudoalteromonas sp. CR1
GTCGTGCAGACGACTGTGCAGCTCCTGGCGGTCGGCGGGGTGGATCAGGTTCAGCCACGTGTCCAGAGGTTGCCGAGTCGGGCCTTCCTCCGGGTCGAGGTTGCGTATCAATTGGGGGGCGAGCTGGATTTCGTCACTCACGGGCAACAACTCAAACCAGCCAGTGCCCAGCAAGCCTTGCAGGGCTTCCAGGCGTTCCAGTTGTTGATGGTGACGGTGTTCGCGCAGGCGGCTGAGCAATGGC
>NZ_JAHXRM010000536.1:0-244 GCF_019392235.1 Pseudoalteromonas sp. CR1
TGTATTGCTGCGTACAGATAAACAATACGGGAAACAGCAAAAACTTAGAGTGAGTAATGAAGAGCTGTTCTTAAAACAGCATGAACTTATAAATAGAAAAGTAAGGCAGATTTCTAATATAAATATAGATTTCTCTACGCAGAAAGCACACCTTAAAGACCAGTTTGAAGCTATGTATGCTTTAGCAGAAAAAACTGATGCTACATTTTTAGGAGCTGTAAAAGCACAAGAAGTAAAACAATTA
>NZ_JAHXRM010000537.1:0-244 GCF_019392235.1 Pseudoalteromonas sp. CR1
GTTTACCGGTGGCCGCCTGGACAAAGCCAAGGACCGCGACTCCACCGACTACGAAGACATCGCCCTCAACAACAAGAACAGCCGCTTCGTCAGCGGTGCCACCGGCAAGCACTTCAACTTCGGTGGTGTGGACTACAAGTTCGCCGACAAAATCACCGGCAGCTACCACTTCGCCCAACTCGACGACGTCTACCGTCAGCACTTCCTCGGCCTGGTGGCCGCACGCCCAATGGGGCCTGGCACC
>NZ_JAHXRM010000538.1:0-244 GCF_019392235.1 Pseudoalteromonas sp. CR1
CACCTTGGCAGCGGACTTGCCGCTCCGGGCCGCACCGCCGCCGATGTTCGCTCCCGTCCCTGTGTTCAGCTGGACTGGCTTCTACGCCGGCGTGAACGCCGGCTACGCCTTCGACGCCAGCAGCAACAATACCGGCTCCACCTTCACTGTGCCGGGTGCGTTCACTGCCAGTGGCAACCCTGCAGCGGCAACCTTCGGAAACCGCAGCCAGGACGGCTTCTCCGGCGGTGGCCAGATTGGATAC
>NZ_JAHXRM010000539.1:0-244 GCF_019392235.1 Pseudoalteromonas sp. CR1
GTAAAATTAGGCTTAGCTGCTGGCGTAGATCCTAAGAAAATTATATACACTCCAAATGGAGTGTCTATGGAGGAAATAGAAGAAGTTGCAGCACTTGGTGTTCAAATAAACATAGATAATCTTTCTGTTTTAGAGCAGTTTGGAACTAAACATCCTAAAATTCCTGTTTGTATTCGTATAAACCCTCACGTAATGGCAGGTGGTAACACTAACATTTCCGTAGGACATATAGATAGTAAATTTG
>NZ_JAHXRM010000541.1:0-244 GCF_019392235.1 Pseudoalteromonas sp. CR1
GGTGGAACAGGCTGGCGGCACTCACACCGAGTTGCCGGGCTTGCGCGCGCAAGCGCTGCGCCAACGCCGGCGCCAATGGCAGGCTGACTTCAGCGATGCCGCGGGCATCGCCCTGCACATCCTGCAACCCAAACGGCAACGTCGGCTCGCTGATATCGCCGAGCATCTGGCGAAAGAACTGTTCGTGTTCCTGCTCGCTGATGCCCAGCCGCGCCTGGGCCACATAGTTGCGAAACGGCACGGG
>NZ_JAHXRM010000542.1:0-244 GCF_019392235.1 Pseudoalteromonas sp. CR1
CCCTGAACGTGCATAGATGCCCAGTAGCTAGAAAGTTCTTTCTGTCCCTTTTCAAAAATTCTAGTTGCTTCTTTAAGTTGCTCAAGCAATTTAGGTGAAAGTTTATCAGCGTTGGCTTTAAAGATAGCATCAAATACGCCAGCGCTAGCTTTATAGGCTGACTCTGAAGCAGATTTTGCTGTAATAATTTCATTTAAAAGTTTTTCTGATTCAACAGCAGAAACTTTGCCAACAGATAAATGAT
>NZ_JAHXRM010000543.1:0-244 GCF_019392235.1 Pseudoalteromonas sp. CR1
CGGGTCCGCGACCACCACTCTGACCTCCGGTCGTATCCAGATCGAGCGGTCCGCGGTGGAGGCGGTTGCTACACGGCTGCTACACGGCCTCGGACGCCTGCACCACGGTCCGCTCGTCGTCGAGCGACTTCGTGATCACGCGGCAGATCGAGCACGGGACATCTCTCCCGGGCCGCCTCTTCGGACCGGCGCGGGCCACGCCGGCCGGCGTCAGCCGGCCGCCGCGGGCCGGAGGCAGGAGCGG
>NZ_JAHXRM010000061.1:0-389 GCF_019392235.1 Pseudoalteromonas sp. CR1
TGATCAGTTGGGGCCAGCCGCTGCACACCCATGGCCCGGCCTTTGACCCGTCCGGCAACGGCAGCGCCCAGGCCCAGGAGCAGCAATTCGGTGACAACAACGACGGCATGAGCCTGTTCGCCTTCCCCGGCGACGACAACCGCGCACTGATGGCGATCAACAACGAATACACCAACTACCGCTACCTCTACGCCCACGGCGGCGCACCGCAGTCTGCCGAAGACGTGCGCAAGGCCCAGGCCAGCGAAGGTGTGTCGGTCATCGAAGTGCGGCGCAAGGGCGACACTTGGCAGTTCGTCCAGGACTCGCGCTACAACCGGCGCATCCACGGCAACTCGCCGATTCGCCTGAGCGGCCCGGCCGCAGGGCATGAATGGCTGAAAACCAGC
>NZ_JAHXRM010000544.1:0-244 GCF_019392235.1 Pseudoalteromonas sp. CR1
GTGGCCGCTGCCGCCGCCTGGTTCTTCGCCTCGCCGAGCAACGCATCGCCACTGGCACCGACCATGGCGCTGACCTGCACATACAGCGCGTTCATATCCGCGAGCAGGCCGTCGATAGCGGCCGGTTCGCCTTCGTTTTTGCTGACGATGCTGTTGAGTTCAGCGAAATGCGCGGTCACCGGATCATCCGCCGCTTGCGCAGTGCTGGTGGTCTGTTGCTCCTGGCCGAGCAGGCTGCCGAGGC
>NZ_JAHXRM010000545.1:0-244 GCF_019392235.1 Pseudoalteromonas sp. CR1
TTTCAACTATTCGAATAGCACATTAAAAATCGGCACACCACACGCAAGCCTTAAACTAAAAATAAACAACCCTGCTGTTGCAAATCATGTTGCAACGACCCACCGATACATTCGAGAAACAAATAACCCGTTGGCTATTTATTTATAGGATGCGAAGGTACTTACAGCACACGGACATGCACTTTCCAAACAGAAAAGGAATCCATCCCACAACAAAAACCATGGGTTACTCCTATGAGACTCG
>NZ_JAHXRM010000546.1:0-244 GCF_019392235.1 Pseudoalteromonas sp. CR1
CGCGACGAGCCGGGCTTGCCGTCCTTGCCGAAGGCGACCCGGTGGTAGAGCCGGACCGGCAGGGTGTGACCGTTGCGGCGGCGCAGGTCGAGGTCGAAGCGGTCGGTGCGGACCTCGCCGGGCAGTCCGGCGGTGCGCACCAGCACGTCCGCCTCCGGTGCGATCTCGGTGAGGTGCGGGCCGCCCGGTCCGACGCTGGCGAGGTCGTAGCCGAGCCAGGCCGCCAGGGTCGCGTTCATGTACA
>NZ_JAHXRM010000547.1:0-243 GCF_019392235.1 Pseudoalteromonas sp. CR1
TGAATGAATGGTGCCGACTAACCGAGTCGAACTGGGTAACTTATACAGACTACTGATTACAGTGCATTGAAATTACTGTTGAATGAATGGTGCCGACTAACCGAGTCGAACTGGGTAACTTATACAGACTACTGATTACAGTGCATTGAAATTACTATTGAAGGAATGGTGCCGACTAACCGAGTCGAACGGTTGACCTACTGATTACAAGTCAGTTGCTCTACCAGCTGAGCTAAGTCGGCA
>NZ_JAHXRM010000548.1:0-243 GCF_019392235.1 Pseudoalteromonas sp. CR1
GGGCGCCTCGGCGGGGCCCAGGACCATCACGCCCTCCGGCGGCTCGGCGGCGCGGGCCAAGGCCTGACCGTGCGCCTCCGCGACCTCGCGCTCGCTCGCCGAGACGATCAGGGCCGCGAGCCGCCCGAACGGCGGCAGGCCGGCCGCCTCGCGGGCCTGGATCTCCTCCGCGTAGAAGCGCTCGGCGTCGCCCGAGAGGAGCGCCGCGATCACCGGGTGGTCCGGCTGGTAGGTCTGGACCAG
>NZ_JAHXRM010000549.1:0-243 GCF_019392235.1 Pseudoalteromonas sp. CR1
TGGAGAAGGGGGCTTGGGTCGCGAAGAATGCTACGCAGTACAACTACCTGGGCGAGCATCAAAAGTCTCAGAGAGCGAAAGAGCTGGCAGAAAGCGAAGATGCACTAGAAAGACTCAGGATCAATACGAAGTGGGAATTGATCGACGCCGGGCAGGACGCCAGCTTTGCGGGTGGGGCAGTGGTTGGCGTGCCGGAAGGGCTACTTGATACGGTCAAGGGCATCTTGGAAGTTGCCGGCAGCA
>NZ_JAHXRM010000062.1:0-388 GCF_019392235.1 Pseudoalteromonas sp. CR1
TCAGAGCTGTGCGAACCCGCATACCTCAGTAGTGTTGGGGAACCCTGCCGTACCTCATTGGAAAGGTCGGACGTTCGGCTTCGTGGGTGACTGGTCGCAGCGAGTCCATCCAGCGTCTCACCGGCGGCAGCCAGACCATGACGCCGGCGGCTATGAGGAACGGCATCCCGATCCATGACACCCAGTTGAGGGTCACTGCCGCGCACCCGACGGCAACGCCGCCGATGGCACCCCAACGTACCCACCGGCGTCCCAGCCAGGTATTGACGGCCAGGATCCCGGGCATGGCCACCATCGCGGCGGCGATGGACATCATGGCGGTGGCCAGGAGCACTGATGCTAGGGATCCGGGACGAGGGTGGGTCCACGTCATGAGGTTTGTGGCCTG
>NZ_JAHXRM010000550.1:0-243 GCF_019392235.1 Pseudoalteromonas sp. CR1
CGAGGTCGCGGTCCTGCTGCACCGACAGGCACACATCGAGGAAGCGGTGCATCGGCGGCAGGAAGCGATAGATACCGTTGTCCTCGCTGGCGAAACCCAGCTGGGTCATGCGGCGCATGATTTTTTCTTCGAGCTCTTCCTGGGTTTGCACTTCGGCCTGAATAAACAGGTCGCGGTACTTCTCCAGCAACGACGGCAACTCATCGCGGCCCAGGCTGCCGCCGTCGAGCACGGCGATCGGGT
>NZ_JAHXRM010000551.1:0-243 GCF_019392235.1 Pseudoalteromonas sp. CR1
TCGGGATCAGCGGCAGGCCGCGGTAGCGGGCCATCAGGAGCCATGTGGTGTCGGACATGCCGGACACGCTGGCAGCCTCGACGGCCATCTTGGTCCGCGAACTACGGGGCTTCATGGCTTCCTAGCAAGAAGCCGAGCCTGATCTGCTTCCTCGACCGCTACCGCCTCGACGGCGGCAATGACATTCTCTAGCTCGGCTACGGCACGGATCGCGCTTTGTGCCGGCAGCCCATCATGCTCGGC
>NZ_JAHXRM010000552.1:0-243 GCF_019392235.1 Pseudoalteromonas sp. CR1
TGATGACTCACGGCTGGATTTACACCGACGCCCAGCTGTGAGTCATCACAGTCTGCTGCAATTGCTGCTGCATCAGCCTGACCACCGATTCATTTTGTTGACGCAGAGCCAGGCTTTCGCGTAAACGCGTCTGTAATTCCGTCAAACATGAAGCGAACTCAGCGAAAAAAGTATTCATGCCTGCCGTAACAGATTCATCGACCTGCTCTGCCAGAACTTTAGCCATTTGTTGGCAATAAAGAT
>NZ_JAHXRM010000553.1:0-243 GCF_019392235.1 Pseudoalteromonas sp. CR1
GTCTGCCGGCATCTCGTTGCGTGTCATACCCGCCACCCCCGCGCAATATCAATCAACGCCGATACCGGCTTGTTTTCGCATCCGGCCGGCAACTTATCTTCACGCACGGCGATAGCGATAACCGCCGAGCGGAACTTGCGAAACTTTGCCAGCGTCGGACTCATGCCGCGATTAAACCACCGGCTCCAATTCGATTGCGCCATGCTGGCAGCTTGGGACGCCTCGGACGCCCCCACGCCTGTG
>NZ_JAHXRM010000554.1:0-243 GCF_019392235.1 Pseudoalteromonas sp. CR1
TTCAAGGTCGCCGAACATGAGCTGAATATTTCCGCGAGCATCGGCATTGCCTTGTTTCCGGGCAACGGCAACACCCCTCAAGAACTATTGATGAATGCCGACGCCGCGATGTACCACGCCAAGGGTATGGGCAAGAATGGCTACAGCTTCTTCGATGTGTCGATGAACACCAACGCGCGCAAGCAATTGCAGTTGTTGCAAGACCTGCGCAACGCCGTTGAGCACGAGCAGTTTCGATTGTAT
>NZ_JAHXRM010000555.1:0-243 GCF_019392235.1 Pseudoalteromonas sp. CR1
TCGGGCCGTATGGCGCGGGGGACTAGTAGCGGTGGTCGCTCCAGTCGTCCCACTCGTCATCGCGCTCGGAGTACTCGTCCTGCTGCGGAGCTCCAGAAAGCTCTCGCTGCAGACGCTCCAGATCCATTTCCGGAGCCTGGTACTTCAGTCGGCGAGCTACCTTGGCTTGCTTAGCCTTTGCGCGGCCGCGACCCATGGTTGACCCCCTTGAGAGATCGTATGGCGACTCGAGGGAACGGTCGC
>NZ_JAHXRM010000556.1:0-243 GCF_019392235.1 Pseudoalteromonas sp. CR1
GATTCCACAACGCGGGGGTCGGTGGTCGAACTATCGTGTGCGGTCAAAGTCGTCCTTCACGAGATGTTTGCCTCCAGGCGCGGTGCCGTGTGGCTAACGGTCAAGTCTACGCGTCGAGACCCTGTCAGTGGAACTGTGACTTCTTCTGGGGCGCCCGGCTGCACCGATAGCCTTAGTGCTTGGCCGGATATCTTCCCCGGTGAGTCTTTCGTGGGTCAGGTACGCAGCCAATGCTCCAGTGAG
>NZ_JAHXRM010000557.1:0-243 GCF_019392235.1 Pseudoalteromonas sp. CR1
GGTGTACGCCGCCAACAGCAGGTCGCCGTTGAACAACGCATACGGCGATTGCAGGTAGCGAATGTTCGGCGCCGCGTTGATACAGCCGGAATGCGCCACCTTATCGAACACCGCCTTGGCCGCCCGCTGCTCATGCAGCAGGTAGTCATGGTGCCTGGCGATCACGTCACGCTGGCGCAAGACCGTGGCCTGCAAGCGGCGCAGGCGGTCCATGGCATTGATCTTGGCTGCCAGGATCAGTGG
>NZ_JAHXRM010000558.1:0-243 GCF_019392235.1 Pseudoalteromonas sp. CR1
ATTGCTGCTGAAGGTCGATCACCCGCAGGTGGTGAACCCCGACCCGGTGTTGCGCGAGCATGCTGAAAAAGCCGGCTGGCCGATCCACAACTGGGTCTGACCCCAACCTCTTTGAATTGAATCCAATCAAAATGTGGGAGGGGGCTTGCTCCCGATGACTTGCTTACTGAGTAGAAGCGTCTGCCTGCAAGCCCTCGATGGAGGCCTCAACCAAAGCCAGTCCTGTTTCAGCCAATTGCAGGC
>NZ_JAHXRM010000063.1:0-388 GCF_019392235.1 Pseudoalteromonas sp. CR1
GCGCTGCTGGTCGGCGTTGGTCAGGTTGCCGAACGGCGGCAGGCCGCGCCGGGAGAACTTGGTCTCGGCCGTGAGTTGCACGGTCCAGGTGTTGGCGTCGGCTGTGTGGATCAGGCGGTCCATCACGCCGCGGTAGAGGGTGTAGGGGCTGCCCAGCGGCGTCAGGAACGGATCGTAGAGCTGCAGGTAGACCGCGCAGTCGCGGCCCTTCACCTCCGTCTTGGCGTTCACGACGTCGTTCGCGGCCTCGGGCCCGACACCCTCCAGGGTGAAGGTGACCACCGGGGCGATGCCGCCGACGGCCGTCTCGATGTCCGAGATCGAGCCCAGGCCGCCGATCCCCTGCCAGTCGAAGCCGCCGGCCCGGAGCGTCCCGAAGCCGGAATGG
>NZ_JAHXRM010000006.1:0-209725 GCF_019392235.1 Pseudoalteromonas sp. CR1
TGCCTCGACCCGGAATCGAACCAGGGACACGAGGATTTTCAATCCTCTGCTCTACCAACTGAGCTATCGAGGCACTTTAACAGTGCTAATTAAAAATCTTAATAGATTTTTAATGCATTTCCCAACAACCTATACTGAGTCAGCTGTCTGGGCGTGCGGCGTATTAAACGAGTTTTGCCCTTACAAGTCAACTTTTTTTTTATCCTTTACGACTGTTTGAACGGTTTTCAAGCAACTCAGTACGTTTTTTATTGATAACGTACATTTTTACCACAAACCAGTCTATATATATGAAATATTATAACTAAATCAGACTAAAACCGTAGTGAATTATTTTTGGTAAATGGTACGATTAGTTCAGATACCTATGCTAATGGCTAAAGTAGCAAAAACACATCAATGGGAACATTCAATGCAGAGTAAATTCTCTTCGCCGGTAAAAGGGTTATTACCACTTTTTTTAATATTTAATATTGCAGTTACCGCACTTGCCGTATTTGGTTACTCGTTCTATGTAAAAAATAAAACACAAGTAGTTCAACCTGAACAATCGGTAAATATTAAAACACTTGCATCTACATTAAACCAGCCAATGATCGACGCGCTAACAATGTATGGCCAAGACAAGGTTAAGCAATTACTCGACTTAACATCCTCTTTAGATGATGAGTTTGAATACACTCTTTATCGTTTCAGCGCGACTTCTGATACACAGCTCGTTTATAGCAATAGCGAGACCGCACCTGAGTCTATTAAAATTACACAATATAATGAGAACACAGGTGTGTTGCATCATATTCTCTTACTTAACGACCAGCCAATTGGTGAGCTAATTATTAAGCAGGAGTTAGCCCAACCACCATTAAGCATGCAAGACTCTCAAGTAATTGCATATGGCATTGCAATCGCAACTGTTATTTCTTTATTTATCTTTGCGTTACTTTTTAATGTGTATATTAATGGGCGTTTGCGTAAGAGTACCGACTCACTGTCACAAGAGCTTCAGGCTATTACGGAACAAGGTAACTATAATAGTAATATTAATGAACAACTTGATATTGGTTTAGGCGTCGTTGCACAAAATATAAATGTACTCCTTAAGCAAGTACAAACAGCCCTAAGCGATAACGAGTCGGTACAAAAAGAACTGAAAAAACTACAAAATGGCTTAGAGTCAGAGGTACAAAACCGCACTATTGCACTCGAGAGAGAAACCTTAAAAGCACAAAGAGCTAGCGAAACTAAAACCACCTTTTTAGCTACTATGAGCCACGAGATCAGAACGCCGATGAATGGTGTTATTGGTACCATTGATTTACTGCGTCAAACCGAGCTAGATGGTGCTCAGCATCGCTTAAGTACTATTATTCGCGAATCAGCATTCTCATTACTGAGTATTTTGGATGATATTTTAGATTTTTCTAAAATTGAAGCCGGTAAGCTTAATATTGACCCAACCCCTTTTTCAGTTGGCGATACCCTAGAAGAGGTAACTCGCGTTTTGTCGTCGGTTGCTAAAAAACGCGAACTCGACTTAGAGCTATCAATTGCGCCAGATATTCCAGTAAATCTAGTAGGTGACAGCGTACGTGTGCGCCAAGTACTTTATAATCTGTGCAGCAATGCAATTAAATTCACAAGCACCGATGAAAAAACCCAAGGCCATGTAAGAATTTCGGTTGAGGTTGCGCATAACACCGCCGATCACTTTACCCTACGCTTTTGCGTAACCGATAACGGCAAAGGAATGACACAGGCTCAGCTAAGAGACATATTTAGCCCGTTTGTTCAAGCTGAGAGCTCGATAACCAGAGAGTTCGGTGGCACCGGCTTAGGGCTTTCTATTTGTAAGAGCCTTACAGAATTAATGTTAGGGACGATTCATGTAAATAGCCATGCTGGTATTGGCAGTGAGTTTACCGTTGAACTGCCTTTTAGTACTTCAGGTAAAATAAAATATGCTCATAAAAATGCCTTAGACGGCAAACAAATTATTGTTGTAAGTAACAATCTTCAACGCGAAAAAATAATGTACCGTTATTTATCATTTATGGGGGCAAAAGTTATTTACGCACACACAGAAAAAGAAATTGAGCAACACCAAAACACTGAGGGTGCTATTTGGGTCGCTGATGGCATCGATAACATTGATGATATTAACTCTCTATTAAGGCGCCTGTTATATTCACTAGAAGATTACAATCAACAAGTTGTTGTACTGAGTAAATTAGACGAAGCGGCCATTAACCATAAAAATATTTTTTACATCAATGCATCTCCACTTTGTAAATCTAACTTTATGCTTTCGATTTTAGTTGCCGCAGGCTTGCATCAACCAAAACAAATTAAAAAAGCCAAAACACTTAATAACTATTTAAATGTAGAGCAAGCTAGAGAATCAAATAAATTGATTTTACTTGTTGAAGACAACCTTCTAAACCAGCAAGTTTTAACCGACCAATTGCATATATTAGGGTATGGCGTAGAGGTTGCAAACAATGGTGAAGAAGGCTTGGATATGTGGAGAAAGAACAACTATTCACTTATTTTAACCGATCTACACATGCCAAAAATGTCAGGATACGACATGGTTGAAAAAATTCGTAACGAAGCTGAATTGCTAGAAGCTATAGACGCTCAACCCTATATTGTGGCAGTTACAGCTAACGCCCTTAAAGGTGAAAAAGAGCGCTGTTTAGCCGTAGGTATTAACGATTTTATTACTAAACCTATAGAGCTAAATGCCTTAGAAGATACTCTTAAACGCTGGTTTGATAAGCAAGCACCTAAACAAGAGTTAATTCCTCAACAAAGTATGGCGCTACCCATAGACATGGATGCAGTTTCTAAGTACGTAAATGGCGATAAAGCTAAGCAACTACGCTTTTTCAAGATGTATTTAGAGCAAAGTCAAAGTTTAATTAAGTCTATAAATTCTGGTGTTATGGTCAACGACTTGGCAGAAATAATTGAAGGCTGCCATCAACTTAGATCTATATCTAAAACTATTGGTGCGCAAACAGTAGGAACACTAGCTGGTGCATTTGAAGATAAATGCAAAGCGGGAGAGCTAACAACCGATGAATTAATTGATTTACGTGATCAGTTAGAAATTGAATATTCTAAAGCGGCTCAATTTTTAAAAGAGCAAGTTAGAAAGGCAGAGCAGGAAAACGAAGAGTTTTAGCACTTTATAATTAACAATAAAAAAGGGGCTAATAGCCCCTTTTTTATTGTATTTACAATTTATTTTTCTGGCGGTCTATAGCCTTCAATTTCTACATCTTTATCTTCAAACAAAAAGCCAACCATTTGCTCTTCTAAAAATGTACGATGCTCTGGGTCCATCATATTTAAATGCTTTTCGTTAATTAGCATCGTTTGTTTGTGTTGCCATTGAGCAAAGGCTTCTTTAGAGATGTTATTAAAAATCTTTTCACCAATTTCACCCGGATAAAGTTGAAAACCTAAGCCTTCGGCTTCTTTTTGTAACTTTTGACAAAATACAGTACGTGCCATAATTAATTTCTCTTAAGCGTTAAATGCCAACAGTTTAACCTATTGGTGCAATTTGTTTAACCAACTTTTTAGTTGGCGCAGCTAAACCGACTTCCACTGATTGATCTAGCGGGTACCAAACTAGCTGGCGTTCGTTAATTACATCCGGGATTTGTTTAAGATTTAATATATGTGGATTAATAGTCAGCTCAAAATGAGAAAATACATGGGTAAACGCTGCTAATGATTCAAGTTCTGATATAAAGCCATGTTGAGCTATAAACTCATCTAGCTGTTGGCGTTCAGTAAACTCGAAAAAACCAAACAACCCACCCCAAATACCAGAGCTAGGGCGTTTTTCCATAAGGACCTTATCGTCGCACTTTATAATTAGCTGATGACAGCTTTTTTTAGGCACTGTTTTTTTAGGCTTCGAATGAGGAAACTCTTTAACTTTACTCGCATTAAACGCACCACAGCGACTATTTAACGGGCACGCCTCACAGTCAAAACGGCTACGTGAACATAAGCTTGCACCTAAATCCATCATAGCTTGGTTGAATTCTGTCACATTATTTTTAGGTGTTAATTGCGACGATAAATGCCAAAGCTGGTTTTCTACTTTTTTTACACCATACCACCCTTCAACCATAAAATAGCGTGCCAATACTCGCTTTACATTACCATCCAAAATAGGGTGATGTTGACCAAGCGACAATGACAATACAGCCCCTGCTGTAGAGCGGCCAATGCCCGGCAAATCAATAACCTCTTCAAGCGTTTGAGGAAACTGTCCGTTGTATTTGTCGCGAACTATTTTTGCTGTTTTATGAAGATTTCGCGCGCGGGCGTAGTAACCTAAACCAGTCCAATGGTGTAGCACCTGATCTTCTTCGGCATTTGCCAAAGCAATAATATCAGGAAAACTTTTCATAAATTTTTCAAAATAAGGGATCACAGTAACAACTTGAGTTTGCTGAAGCATAACCTCAGAAACCCACACTTTATAAGGCGTTTTACCCAATTGCCACGGCAGCGTTTTTCTGCCATGAAGGTGATACCAATCAACTACTTGCTTTGAAAACCAGTGAGACTGCTCTTTATTTAAGTCCAACATATTATACTTTTTACTCATGCTCAATGGCGGGTCAGTCTATTGCAGTGAATAAAAAGATCAAGCTATAGAGGCTGTAAAACCAGCTAATACTTGTGATTGAGGCCATCGTCAGGGATAATATGCAACCATTTTTAAACACATTGTTTTGTCAGGCCAATAAGATATGAGTGAATCAAGCAATACCAACCTCGAGCAAGCTAAGCAAGAAGGTAAATACATCCGCACCATTCGCAGTTTTGTAAAACGCGAAGGTCGATTAACCAAAGGCCAAGCCGCTGCAATCGAAAAGTGCTGGCCAACAATGGGCTTAGAGCATAAAAACGGCATGCTTGATTTAAGCCAAGTATTCGGCAACAACAATGATGTAGTGCTAGAAATAGGCTTTGGTATGGGCAAGTCGCTTGTAGAAATGGCTAAAAATGCCCCACACTTAAACTTTATTGGTATTGAAGTACACCGCCCAGGCGTTGGTGCATGTTTAATGGATGCCGATGAAGCGGGTGTAACTAATTTGCGCGTGTTTGAACATGATGCTGTAGAGGTACTTGCTGACTGCCTAAGCGATGAAAGCCTAACTACATTGCAATTATTCTTCCCAGACCCATGGCACAAAAAGCGCCACCATAAGCGCCGTATTGTACAAACTGAATTTGCTGAAAAACTACGTTCTAAATTAAAAATAGGCGGTGTTTTTCATATGGCTACTGATTGGGAAAACTACGCAGAACATATGCTAGAAGTTATGCAAGCTGCCCCGGGTTATAAAAATCAATCAGAAACTAACGATTATGTGCCTCGCCCTGATTTACGCCCTCTTACCAAATTTGAGCAACGCGGCCACCGATTAGGTCACGGCGTTTGGGACTTAATGTTTGAGCGCACAAAGTAATTACACTTTTATATTAATTTAACATACTGTAAGGCAAAGCCATTTATGAGCGTATTAACCAACCCAAGTTTACTGTTGCTGCGAAATAGTGATGCATTAACGGGTAAATCTATATTGGTGGTCAACTTTGTTCAAGATGGCTTTTTAGCTGAGCTTAAAACGCTTAATCCAAATAGCAAAATTACAGCGTTTAGCTATAACCATGCTAATGGTGAATTTGCTAAAAATACTCATGGTGTTGATGTAAAAGTTAACCACACCATTACTGGCAGTGATTATGATTTAGTCATTCTTTATTATCCTAAATCAAAACCAGAGCTTTTAATGGCCCTTGATAACATACGCGCTGTAATAACTGCCGACGCAGAGTTATTAGTTGTTGGTGAAAATAAAAGTGGCGTTAAATCCATTGAAAAACAATTAGCAGCTAAAACTGAATATAGTAATAAAATTGATTCGGCTAAACACTGCGTACTTTACTCATTTTCTCAAATTGAACTCAATGCGCAATTTGATATTAGCCACTACCATAAAACATTTACCGTTAGTATTGCCGATACATCATTTTCAGCTATTAGCGTACCCGGCGTGTTTAACCATGGCTGTTTAGACGCTGGTACGAAAATGCTACTCGAAAATGCCCCTTCAACTAAACAAGGTAAAGTACTCGACTTTGGTTGTGGTGCTGGCTTAATTGCGACCTTTTTAGGGTTAAAAAATACAGCTCTTGAATTTGTATGTAGCGACGTAAGCGCACTTGCAACCTATGCAACAACTCAAACTTTAAAGTTAAACGGGGTAACTGGTGAAGCAATTCTCAGTGATGGCCTTAAAAATATTAGTGGTAAGTTTGATTTAATAGTGAGTAATCCGCCGTTTCACACAGGAATTGCTACAGACTACAGCGTTGCCGAAACGTTTTTAGCTAACGCTAAACAGCATTTAACTAAAAACGGAAAGCTAACTATTGTTGCAAACAGCTTTTTAAAATACCCGCCAATTTTAGAAACACAATTTGAAGCGTATCAAACCGTATTCAAAAACAATAAATTTGCCGTATATAGCAGTTAAACACGCTTAAATGCTCAGTTAAACAATTAGTATGTTTGGCTTAGTATTTGAATGTATACTTAATTTTATGTGTTTTTTTGCGCCACTCTCTGCCTTCTTTGCTAAACTAATAAAATAATAAAACTTAACGACTCAGGCGACACTTTAATAATGCCTAGAAAAGTTCATCAAAGCAGTATTCGTAAAGCACTTATAAATTTAATCATGCTTATAACTGCTATTTGCTTGTCGTTATCGATTTCTATATCGACTTACCTAAGTGTTAAAGAGCAAAAACAATTAATAGTTAGTAAGCTCGTTATTCTCGCTGAAATTGTTGCCTTTGACGCAGGAATGTCAGTTTTTGAAGATGACAGAGAAACAGAAGAAAAACGCCTTAAATACTTTGAAAAAATCTCTCTAGTTAAAAACATACATGTTTATTCTATTGAGCAAGCATCTCAAAAGCCTGTTTTTTTTATTAGTTTCAACGCAAAAAAAACGCCACCAGTCCCCCTCAGAATCGACAGTATTGAGGAACTAAAAACACCACGTATAACCAACGAAGATATTGAACTAATAAAGCCAATTTTTCATAATGAAAAGCTTGTTGGCCATGTATACATCCGCGGTAGCCTTGAAAGCTTAGACGATTATATAAAACAAAAAATAGTTGTGGATGCCTTACTTACTTTATTGATACTTGTTGTTGTGTATTTTATTGCAATAAATGTTCAAAAAAGAATAGCCCGACCGATAGAAAGATTGAGCATGCTATTACAAGACGTATCAAAAAATCATAACTACGATGTACGCGCACCGGTAACCGACGTAAAAGAAATATCAGCGCTTTCAAACAGTTTAAATATCATGCTTACACGCACTCAAAAACAACTGACCCGCCATGAAAAAGACAAAGAAGAAATTAAACAGCTTAACCAGGGATTAGAAGAAAAAGTAAACCAACGAACCATAGCCTTACGAGAGGCAAATCAAGAATTGTTGTCAACCCTTGAGCGTATGCATCAGTATCAAACACAAATTGTTGAAAATGAAAAAATGGCATCCCTTGGCCAAATGGTCGCCGGTGTTGCACATGAAGTTAATACCCCAATAGGGCTTGGCATTACTAGTTCAACCTTGCTGCGCGATAAGTTAGCTGATTTACAAATTAGCTTTGATGACAAAAAGCTGACTTCAAATCAATTAAAGCGCTTTATTGATGAAGGCATAGAAAATTTAGATTTAATTTACCGTAACTTAAACCGTGCAGCAGACTTAATTTCAACTTTTAAAAAAGTAGCGGTTATTCAAGATGATGACGTAACTACCTACATCAATATTCATAAGTTAATAACGGATGTTTTGACATCAATAAGCTCTGAACTTGAAGAGAAAAAACCTGTTATAAACATAAATTGTGCAACCGACTTAACAATAGAAAGCAAATCTGAACCACTACAACAAGTATTTATACAACTACTAACAAACTCTCTGCTACATGGGTTTATAGGTAATGAAAATAACGAAATACAGTTTGATGTGGAGTTAACGGGTAAAAAACTCACTATTATTTACAGTGACAATGGCCAAGGTGTAGACAAAAAAATTAAACATAGGATCTTCGATCCTTTCGTAACATCAAAAAGAGGGCAAGGAGCGAGTGGACTAGGCATGCACTTAGTTTACAATTTAGTAACACAAGCTTTAGGCGGCCACATATTAATTGATTTAGAAAAAAAACACGGTGCGCGATTCATCATAACCATCCCTTAAAAGTGAAGTAACCAAGTGTATTTATTTGCTTACACTCATTGAATTACTACTTATCGACCATATTTATGCTTTATGTGACAAGTAAGGGTAATAGTTATCGTTTATAGAGCGCAATTTTTTGAACTTTATTACTTTTGCGATATCACATACATTGATGAAAGATTAGATAGTGATATAATTTAACTTTGAATTAGTCTGATTATTTAACAGTTTTGCATAGTCAGCCGGTCCATAAATTTTCAAAGTAAATGAACTTCATACGTGTAATGATCAATTTAACAGTAGTTTTTACACGGGCTTTTTGAGCAAACTTTGAACTCTTGCTGTTTTATTTTTATCCAACTTGTTTTTTCTTGTTAACAATTGGATATAATCCTATAATCTCTAGTAGTCGGATTTATACTAAATACCGATTTTTTGTAAATAAAATATTCCAAAAAGGTTAATTAATAATGCAAACGCCAGTCATTCTAATCGTAGAGGATGAAGACGTAACTCGACTAAACCTCGTTAGTTTATTTGAAGCTGAAGGTTACAAAGTTATTGAAGCCATTGATGGCGATGACATGCATGACAAGCTTACAAATAACGACGACGTTAATCTCGTAGTTATGGATATCAATCTTCCAGGCAAAAACGGCCTTATATTAGCCCGTGAACTACGCCAAAAACGCAAAGTAGGCCTTATTTTCTTAACAGGTCGTGATAACGATGTTGATCGTATTTTAGGGCTTGAAATTGGCGCTGATGATTACATTACTAAACCATTTAACCCTCGTGAATTGACTATTAGAGCTCGCAACCTTATTACGCGTACAGGCCTAAGTGATGATGAATCAGCGCTTGAAACCAATGGCGTTATTACATTTAACGGTTGGGAATTAGATGAAAACAGCCGCTGTTTAACATCTCCTAATGGCGATGCTAAACGCTTGCCTAAAGGCGAGTATAGAGCACTGCGTTTAATGCTTGATTCTCCGGGTCGTATTTTTAGCCGTGAACAACTGATTAAACATATGACTGGGCGTGAACTTCGTGCAAACGACCGTACTGTCGATGTAACTATCCGCCGTATTCGTAAGCATTTTGAAAGCGATAACTCTACATCGGAGCTTATCAGCACCATTCATGGTGAAGGCTACCGCTTTATTGGTAAAATCGACAGCTAATTAGGGTTCATTCTAATTGCTGTAGAAATAAATGAAGGGCATGTTGTCCTTCATTTATTTTATTTGCCAACACGAGCAGCCACTCCTCAAGCACCTCATCTGACTCTTCTATTGCGCCGTACTCCATCACTTTTGCATGCAGTTGAACATCGTTTAAACCAACAGAACCTGCAGCACCTTTAAGCTTATGCGCAACCGATTTATACTCTTCCCTGTCGCCTGTATTTAATGATGTAAGCAGTTCTTGTTGATACTGCGGATTTAGCTTTTCGAATAGCTGACTGCTGCGCCGAAAAACAACTAATCCCATTGAGTTAACAAAGTCTTCTATTGTTTCAACATCTAGCAAATGTGCATCAATATTTTTAAGTGCCTCGTCGGTTACTTTTAGCTGTGGCTCGGTGCATTGAGCTTGCTTAATATCAAACAAGTCAGCAAGCATTTTATCAAGCTTTACTGTATTGATAGGCTTAGCTAGAGCGCCTTGAATAGAAATACCTTCAAGCTCTTCTTCTGCACTTCTTACATTAGCGGTTAGTGCAACAATAGGCAGGTTATCAAAATGACTATCGGCACGAATTTGCCTTGCAACTTCGTCCCCATTTATATCGGGTAGCTGCATATCAAGTAATACTAAATCTAGGTCGTCTTCGGTATCTACAAACGAAAGAGCATCTTCGCCTGTTTCAGCCCATAACACTTCGTGACCGCGTTGTTCTAATAAATTGGTGGCTATTTCTGCATTAAGCGGTACATCTTCAACAAGTAAAATGTAAAGCTCTCGTCCAACATAGCTCTGCTCTGTGGGGGCAATACATAAACTAAGCGGTATTTGTACTGTAAAGCAACTGCCCTCCCCCTCTGTACTATTTACTGTAATACTGCCTTTCATTGCGGTCACTAGCGCTTTGGTTACCGCAAGACCAATACCTGAACCAATGGCATTTGTGCCTTGTAAGTCAGGTGCTTTGTAGTACATATCAAAAATACGAGAAAGCTGCTCTTGAGGAATACCTTGCCCTGTATCTGATATTTTAATAACTAACCACGGACCTTCAGGGCGATTTTCACGGCTACATTCAAGTGTTACTTTGCCATGCTGGGTAAACTTCACCGCGTTATTTATCAGGTTCCAAACCACTTGGCGTAAACGAGTGGGGTCAAGCAGCGCATATATGTCTAGCTTACCATTTCGTTCAATATCAAACTCCAGCCCTTTTTGCTCTGTAATTAAACCTGCAAAATTCACAACATCGTTTATAAAATCAGATACATTGATAGAATTTGCAGCAATATCGAGCTGTTCTCTGTCTATTTTATCTAAATCTATAATGTCGTTAAAAATATTCCCGAGCGTCTCTGCACTTGAAAAAACCGTATTACACCAACTACGCTGCTGCTTATTAAGGTCGGTATCAAGCAACATGCGTGTTAAACCCACAATACCATTAAGCGGTGTACGCAACTCATGGCTTAATGTAGCAATAAACTTACCTTTATCTTTATATGCGGTTTCAAGAGCCTCAGCGGCTTCTTTACGGCTAGTAATATCACGCCCAAAACCAAGCAAACCAATGTAGTCACCTTCATCGTTTATAAAAGGAAGTTTTCGTAATTCAAACCAGCGTGTTGCGCCATTAACTTCATAACCTACATCGATGGTGATTGCTTTGTGAGTTTGCTCTACCTCTTTGTCTGTGCGAAGTACTTCAGATAAAAAGTCATTTGGAAATATTTGTTCTACCGTTTTACCAATGAGCTCACGGCTTGATTTACCCATTACTTCTTCAAACATTTTATTGCAGCCAGCAAATACCCCATTGTTGTCGCGGTAATAAAATAAATCGGGGGATGAATCAACAATTGAGCGCTGTAGCATGCTTTGCTGAGCTAGCTCTTGCTGTGTTTTTTTGCGCTCTGCAATTTCTCTACGAAGCTCTTCAATGGCGCGATGTTTGGCATGAAAGGCCATTTTACGTTCATCTATTTCAATATTAAGCCGATTAATATTATCTTTAAGTGTTTGGTTTAATAGTTTTTCTTGTTTGGTTGCGCTATCTAAGTAGGCGTATGAAGCGTCTAACTGACGAATTGAGTTTATAAGTACGCTAATAATTAGAGGTGACACTACAGCTGAAAAAAATACCACAGCCAAAATATCTACAAGAAACAATTCACCTATCGCTACGTAATAAAACATACTCGATAAAATAAGAGACGCAGCTAAAAATAAAGCGTAACAAATGGCAGCCGTTTTTAACTCGCCAAATCGCGCTATAGAACTTGAAAGCACCCGAACCCAAGGGCTCAAAGAATAATCGGTCATACGTAGTTTTATCTCTTTGCTGTTTGCTTAAATATAAGTAAGGCAATGCTATTTTACAGATTTTAGCATTTTTCTATTCGCTATTTTCGTGTTGTGCGACAAAAACAGTAAAAATTCATACGCGATTTTGACTGGCAATAAAGTCCTCGTTTCAGCCACTGATTATTTCGTGTAAAATAAGGCGCCTTATCATTGCCAATAACGAGTAACATAGCATGCAAACCAATATGCCCGATATAGCCGACACCGCTCCCGCATTACAAACAGGTAAATTAGACTGGGTTGGCATGGGTGAAATTGAACTGCCATTTATTTTTGAATCGCGTGATTTAAGCCCTGTTACCGTTAATGCTAAAGCGCGCGCATTCGTAAACTTACATAAAGAAGACGCCAAAGGCATTCATATGTCGCGCTTATTTTTAGCGCTTGATTTACTCTCAACAGAGCAACAAGTAAATCCTAAAACAATTGGCCAAGCGCTTGATACCTTTATATCAAGCCATGAAGGCTTGAGTAATAAGGCGCAAATTGAGTTTAAATTTGAGCTTCCACTTCGCCGCAAGTCTCTATTAAGTGGGAAAGCTGGCTGGAAAAGCTATCCAATTACACTGACAAGTACAATTGAAAACAATATTATTAGTTACGAGCTAACTGTTGATGTTACCTACTCATCTACTTGCCCTTGTTCGGCAGCACTTGCACGCCAGCTGATACAAAACGCATTCAGCGAAAAGTTTAACCAAGACACACTCAACCAAAAAGACGTACTTGATTGGCTTGGCACAACACAAGGCATAGTGGCAACACCTCACTCGCAACGCTCAATTGCTAACGTAAAAGTTAAACTCGATAGCAACATCCAGGAGTTTGATGTAGTTAACTTAATAAACACCCTTGAAGACGAGCTAAAAACCCCCGTACAAGCGGCAGTAAAGCGTGAAGATGAACAAGAATTTGCCCGTTTAAATGGTCAAAATTTAATGTTTTGCGAAGATGCAGCACGTAAAATTAAAGCAATATTAGAAGTAGACAGTTACGCAGATTACTGGCTACAAATAAACCATTACGAATCGCTTCATGCACACGATGCCGTAGCTGTTGCTGTGAAAGGTATCAATGGCGGGTATAAAGCATAAAACACCTGCGTCAACTTAAATCGCCATTCGGTAATTCAGATACAACTTAGGCACAGTATTTGCTTTAACAAAACAGTGTCAATTTGTTGTTATGGAGTTACCGTATGGAATTCGCTTTATTGTCGATTTTAGTATTAGTGGTAGGTGCATCAATTGCCGCGTCAAAATTTAGTGACGACGGCGGTAATCCTTATCCTTTCAAACGTAAACAAAGCGTATTTACGCAAGTAGAAAGCGCCTTTTTAAATCTATTAGAGCGTGCTATTGGCGATCAATACAAAATTGTGAGCCGAGTTAAGCTTATTGATGTCATCGACTGCAAAGAAGGCTTATCACCTAAATCAAAACGCGCTGCTATTGCCAAAGCCAAAAATAAGCAGCTTGATTTTGTGTTAATCGACAAAGAAAAGATGACCATAGTTGCCGCCGTTGATTTAGTAAATAACGCCAACAAAGATGGCCACAAAGCACAGCGCGACTGGTTTGTGAATGGCGCCTTAGAAGCTGCAGGTATTCCACATATTCGCATGAAGGTAAAAGCAGGCTATCGTCCGTCAGAAGTACGCGATGCCATTATGTTTAAGTTAGGCAAACCTGCACCGACAGCACAGCGCCCATTGCGCAATCGAGTTCACAAACCTGCCGTTTTATCACCTTCACAAGCTAAAGCCCATTCAACAGCATTAGCCGAAATATAATTATCAGGTAACTAAACTTGCATTAAAGCGAGCATTTTAAATGTCTCGCTTTTTTGTTTTTTATTGTTAACTTCACGTATAATCATGCTATTCAAACTCAGGAATCAAATACTATGAATGTTGGTATTATTGGCGCAATGGAGCCAGAAGTTAAAATATTGCGTGAAGCAATGCAAAACCCAGCTATTTTAACTAAAGCAGGTTTTACATTTTACACTGGTGAATTAGCGGGTTGTACAGTTACTCTTGTTCAATCAGGTATTGGCAAAGTAGCATCAAGCATTGCAACTACATTACTTATTGATAACTTTAAACCTGATTGTGTTATTAACACCGGCTCTGCTGGCGGTTTTGATCCATCATTAAGTGTTGGCGATGTCGTCATATCGTCAGAAGTTCGTCACCACGATGTAGACGTAACCGCTTTTGGCTACGAAATTGGCCAAGTACCGCAAATGCCTGCAGGTTTTGTTGCGCATCCTAAATTGGTTGAAGCAGCACAACAAACTATTGCACAAATTAGCGAAGTTAAAACCTTGGTTGGCCTTATTTGTACTGGCGATACTTTTATGTGTGACCCTGTTCGTATTGATAAAGCGCGCAGCGACTTCCCATCAATGCTTGCAGTAGAAATGGAAGGTGCATCTATTGCGCAAACCTGTCATACGCTTGAAACACCTTTTGTTGTTATTCGTTCAATGTCTGATATTGCAGGTAAAGAATCGCCACAATCATTTGAAGAGTACCTAGAAACAGCATCAATTAACTCATCTAAAATGGTTGTTGCTCTGCTTGAAAAGCTAACGGCTGTAACACTGTAAATGCTTAGCAATATTGTTCAAAACCATTTGGACTTTATTGTATTCATAATAGCGCTCCTTGCTGAGCGCTTTTTACCACTCGTTAGTTGGTACCACCCTAATACCGTTTTAGTGGCCGTGTTTCGCGCCATGGGCAAACGTATTTATAGTAAACAAAATACAAGCAGCTACCACTATTTAGCAGCCATCCTTGCCATCGTGCTGGTGCTCAGTGTTATTTTAATAATTATTACTTTACTGCTTGAATTTGCATTTTACCCCGGGTTACTGGCAGGCCTTATTTTATACCTTTGCCTTGAAAGCCAAAGCCTCAACAAAAAAGCGCGTCGTATTGCAAAGTTGACCAAGCAAAACCAAAAGTCAGCCGCGCGCGAACTATTAAAACCGATACTCGCACGTGAAGTAAGCAAGCTTTCTACAGCCGGCATTATTAAAGCACTTATAGAGAGCTTAATACTTCGCACTGCCCGTTATTACTTTGTGGTTGTCTTTATTTTTTTACTTTTAGGCCCCATTGCAGCTCTTGGGTACCGACTACTTACCTTAATACAGCAAGCATGGCGCCATGATGTTTCACCAAACAGCGCATTTTTAAAGCCATTAAAGCTTATTTTATTCGTTATTGAGTATATTCCGGTACGTTTATTGTCCCTAACAATTGCTGCGAGCAAGGCCACAAAACAAAGTATTCACTACATAAAACACTACGGCCAACACTTCTATCAAACAAATACAGGGTGGTTACTGAGTGCATGTTCAGCATCACTTGGCGTGCAACTGGGTGGGCCCGCTATATATTTTAATAAGCGGTATAACAAAATGCGTGTTGGTACTGATAGGCTACCTAACGCTGACGATGTGCCAGCCTTATTAAATCGGCTTAATCAGGCGCGTGCCTTATGGATACTCGTTATTGTGTGTATTGAAATCCTAAAAAGCATTTAAGCTTTACTTAGTAAAAAATTGAATATAAAAAAACCAGCCTCAGCTGGTTTTTTTATTACCCGTATACTTAAGCTACGGTAATGTTGGCAAACTTACGTTTACCCACTTGGTAAATATCGGTTGTACCTTTTGCTACTTCTAGTTTGGTATCAGTGATTTTTTCTTCACCGTTAAGTTTAACAGCGCCTTGTTTTATCATGCGCATCGCTTCTGATGTACTGGCAACTAAATTAGCTTCTTTTAATAAGTTTGCTATTAAAATAGTGTCTTCTGCAATGGTTATTGTCAGCTCAGGAATTTCATCTGGCAGCGCTTTTTTCTGAAAACGTTGAATAAAATCGTTGTGTGCAGCTTGTGCATCTTCTTCACTATGAAAACGTGCAATAAGCTCTTTAGCAAGTTCAATTTTGATATCACGCGGGTTAGTACCCTGCTCAACACGTTCTTTTTGCGCTGCTATTTGCTCAATCGAAAGACCACTTAGTAAATCGTAGTAACGCCACATTAATACATCACTAATCGACATCACTTTACCAAACATGTCATTAGGTGCATCAGTAATACCAATATAGTTACCTAAAGATTTAGACATTTTTTGAACGCCGTCAGTACCTTCAAGTAATGGCATCATTAAAACAGTTTGTGGCTTTTGACCTTCAACTTTTTGAAGCTCACGCCCCATAAGTAGATTAAAGCGCTGATCAGTACCACCAAGCTCTACATCTGACTCTAAAGCAACCGAATCCCAACCTTGTACTAGCGGGTATAAAAATTCGTGTATTGCAATTGGCTGTCCGCCATTGTATCGCTTTTTAAAATCATCACGCTCAAGCATACGTGCAACCGTTTGGTTAGCAGCTAGTTTAATCATGCCAGCTGCGCCTAACTTTTCCATCCAGGTTGAATTAAAAGCAACGGTTGTTTTTGCAGGATCAAGAATTTTGAAAACCTGCTCTTTATACGTTTCAGCATTGGCAAGAACATCTTCACGGGTAAGCGGTTTACGTGTCACGTTTTTACCGGTTGGATCACCTATCATGCCCGTAAAATCACCAATTAAGAAAATAACTTCGTGACCTAAGTCTTGGAAAGTTTTCATTTTATTAATTAGTACTGTATGCCCTAAGTGTAAATCTGGCGCTGTTGGATCGAAACCCGCTTTGATTTTTAACTTTTTGCCCGACTTTAGTTTTTCAACTAACTCGTCTTCAATTAATATTTCTTCTGCACCGCGTTTTATCTCTGCAAGAGCGGTTTGTAAATCCACAGTCTATTACTCCAAAATTCTGCCAACAAAGAGGGCTACTAGTTGTTTTGTATAACCTTAGTTTAACAAGGGCTAAATCAAACTTATATGTGCAACTAACATAACAAATTTCTACCTAATTAAAACAACTTTTTAAGTGATTAATGCAACTAAATAAAATGCGCATAGTCTGAGATAAATTAAGCGCTAAAAAGGCATATAAAGCCCGATTTTAGCGTAATTCAGCGCGATTTAAAATCTACAAAGCACTGGTATTCGCACAATATTAGGTATATCCTGCAATATTATGTATTTATTATCTTGACAGCAGAAAAAGGCACGTTATGGTTCACGTGGTTAATACCCTCCCCAAAAAACACAAATTGCTTATCTTATGTTTGGTTTCTGCTATTGCCGCCTTGACGTTTCTTCCATCTGAGAAAGCAACCGCGTCTAAAGACAACAATGCAAATGCACTAGAGATTGGCAAGCGCTACGAGCTTCAAGTTAAAGTTGATGACAACGAAAAATTAACCGAGTTAAATTCAGAGCAAGCAGCCGAAAAACTTCCAGAATACGATTTAGTCGACCACCAAGTAAAAACGGGCGACAACTTAGCAATTATATTTAAACGCGCAGGCTTTTCAGCGCAAACGCTACATAAGCTAATTAACACTAACGCGGAAACTCGTAAGCTAACTAAAATTCACCCAGGCGAAGTTCTGAGCTTTGCAACCGGTAAAGATGGCACACTTGCGCAATTGCGTTACGTTATTTCTAAAACAGATACGTTGTATGTAACTCTAGATGACGAAGGTAACTACAATACATCTATAGATAGCAAAGAAATAGAAACGCTGACCAAAACAGCTGGCGGTGAAATTTCTAGCAGCTTTTGGACTTCTGCAATTGCAGCGGGTTTAAGCGAGCGCCAAATCATGAACTTTGCTGATATTTTTGGTTGGGATGTGGACTTTGCTAACGACATTCGTAAAAACGATCAATTTGGTTTAATTTATGAATCTCACTATGTTGAAGGCGAATTTATTGGTACCGGTAAAATTATAGCAGCTGAGTTCATTAACCAAGGGCAACGCTTTACAGCAATTCGACACACCGACGGCAATTTTTATACCCCCGAAGGCCGTAGTATGAAAAAAGCATTTTTACGTGCCCCCGTTAATTTTAAATATATAAGCTCGAGTTTTAACCCGCGTCGCTTACACCCAGTTACAGGGCAAGTAAAAGCACACCGCGGTATTGATTACGCTGCACGTACTGGCACACCCGTTGTTGCATCGGGTAATGGTAAAGTGGTTAAGGCAGGTTACAGTAAGTACAATGGTAACTACGTATTTATTAGCCACGGTACACAGTATGTCACCAAGTATTTACACCTTAACAAAAAGCTTGTTAGAACAGGTCAAAAAGTAAAACAAGGTGACAAAATTGGTACTGTAGGTGCTACAGGTCGAGTGACTGGCGCGCATTTACATTATGAGTTTTTGGTTAACGGTGTTCACCGTAATCCTAAAACGGTTAAATTACCAAAGTCTGAGCCACTCCCCCGCTCTGAGCTTGCTAAATTTAAACCTATTGCCGAAAACTTTATTGCTCAATTAGAGCGTAATCGCGAGTTACAACTAGCACTTAAGTAACCGCGTTATTAATTTATTAAAAAACCCTTGCAGGTTTAACCTGCAAGGGTTTTTTTAGTATCTTTGTGTTAAGAATAAGCTAGTTAGCTCACATAGAGCCGTTCTTCATTAAAGGCTTTGCATCTTAATTTTATATTAATAGCTTTACACACCTAATTCATTAACACATAAATAAGTTGAATAACTAAAGAGCCCATCACTAATGGCCAAATATATTTACTGTATTTTGCCGCCCCCTCAAGCCCCATTTTGCTTTGGTACTTTTCAAGTAATGGGATCAGTATTGCCAACGCGACAAATAAACACACTAAAATAATAATTACGTTCATTAAAAACCCTCTTTATGGCACTTCACAGCCTTTAGCGCTTTCATATAGGGCATACCAATGCTCTCGGCTTAAATGAACATTAATAGCCTCACACGATGCTTTTATACGTTTAGCGTTAGTGGTGCCAATAATGGGTTGAATCGATGCAGGATGGCGCAGCAGCCAAGCAAGTACAATTGCCTCAGCAGAGGTATCATAAATTGCAGCAAGTTTATTTACTAAAATACTTGTGTTGATATCGGCTTGCGACGCCTTTGATAAATCGCCACCGGTATATAAACCTTGGCACAAGCTACCCCAACTCTGTATTTGAATATCAAAGCTGCGGCAGTATTCAATGCTACCGGGCGTAAAGTTAATGTCTTTACCGTCGCTGTTACCAACATAAAGACCTTCGTCTATAAATTGATGTTTTTGCAAACTGGCCTCTATTTGATTAGCAACAATCGGCATATCAAGGGCATGCTGTAAAAAGTTGATTTGGTGTTGCTGCATGTTTGATACGGCAAAATGTTTTACTTTGCCACTTTCTTTTAAACAGCTAAATACACGTGCAACTTCATCAACTTCCATTAAAGGGTCTGGACGATGTAGCATTAGTACATCAAGGTATTGCGTATTTAATCGCTTAAGTGAGTTTTCTACCGACTGCTCAATCCAATCTGCTGAAAAGTCATAGCGCTTAGGACCCTGATCGTCAGCAAATTTTATTCCGCATTTTGACTGAATATACATGTGCTCCCTAAGCTCTGGTCGCTCACTCAGTGCCTGACCAAATACCTGTTCTGCTTTACCAAAAGTATATATATCCGCATGATCAAAAAAATTAATGCCGCCTTCAATCGCGTTATCAATGCATTCGTGGGTTTGTTTAAGATGTGCGCTGGTAATTGGGTCTTTATTCCAACCGCCTCCCAACCCCATACATCCAAATACAAGTTTACTAACATTAGGTAAATAGTGAGCCAATGGAGTGTGAAGCATAATGACTATCCTTAAAATTACGAAGAGCCACCACTTTAAACAAAAAACTTAAAACAAGAAACCATTAACGAATAGAAATTCCGGGCAAAAAAAAGCGCAGTAAACTGCGCTCAATGGTTGGTTGAAATCTAAAATCAATTTAGCCAACAAGTGCCAACAAAATACCTGCGGCAACGGCACTGCCTAACACGCCCGCCACATTAGGGCCCATCGCGTGCATAAGTAAAAAGTTATGTGGGTTATTTTCAAGTCCCACTTTATTTACCACGCGAGCAGCCATAGGAACAGCAGATACACCAGCGGCACCAATTAACGGGTTAATAGGTGTTTTAGATATTTTGTTTAAGCCTTTTGCCATAAATACACCTGACGCTGTACCAATACCAAAAGCAAGGGCGCCCAGCACTAAAATACCTATGGTTTCTAGCGTTAAGAAATCATCTGCCGCAAGCTTAGAGCCAACCGCTAACCCTAAAAATATAGTCGTTATGTTGATAATTTCGTTTTGCGCACTGTTACTTAAACGGTCAACAACACCCGACTCACGCATTAAATTACCTAAACAGAACATACCTACTAGCGGAATTGCTGCTGGTAAAAACATCGCGGTTGCAGTGAGTACCATAAGTGGAAAAATAATTTTTTCCTTTTTAGATACTTTACGTAGCTCAGGCATTTTAATCTGGCGCTCTTCAGGCGTTGTAAGTGCACGCATAATAGGAGGCTGAATTATTGGTACTAGTGCCATGTAAGAGTAAGCAGCTACTGCAATTGCCCCTAATAAATCAGGCGCTAGCTTTGAGGCTAAAAATATTGCCGTTGGGCCATCAGCCCCGCCAATAATAGCAATAGCTGATGCATCTTGAAGCGAAAACTCAAAACCAGGTATGAAGTTAAGTAAAATTGCACCAAACAAGGTCGCAAAAATACCAAACTGAGCCGCAGCCCCCAGCAATAACATACGTGGGTTTGCTATTAGCGCACTAAAGTCAGTTAATGCACCAACCCCCATAAATATTAATAGCGGAAAAATCCCGGTATCTATACCCACATAGTAAACTGAGTACAGAAGCCCGCCTGGGTCAGACATACCAGCAACCGGAATATTAGTTAATATCGCGCCAAAGCCAATTGGTAATAAAAGCAGAGGCTCAAAGTTTTTAGATATCGCTAAAAACAATAACAAACAGCCTACTGCAATCATTATCAAGCCAGGAAACGTAAAGTTAGCAAGACCTGTTGCATGCCAAAGGTTTAAAAGACCTTCCATTTATACGACCTCCTTAAGCCAACGCAATAATTGCGTCACCAGTGGTCACTGAGTCACCTTCAGACACAAGCACTTCAGCAATTGTACCTGTATGCATTGCACGTACTTCAGTTTCCATTTTCATGGCTTCCATAATCACAACAACATCACCTTCGTTTACAACCTGACCCGCTTTCACTTTAACTTTAAAAATATTACCTGCTAAAGGTGCATTTAGCGTTTCACCCGAAGCCACTGAAGCAGACTGAGGTAAATGCTCTGAATCTTTTAATGTGACCTCTTTAAGTTCACCGCCTTGCGCTACGACAACGTCGTAAACTTTACCGTCTACCTTAACGCTGTATTGCTCAGCCTTAACACTATTACTACTTGCTGATGTCTTAGCTGGCGATTTACTTGTGTTATTTTCTTCGCTTGGTACCGGTTCAAATGCATCAGGATTATTACGGTTTTTGATGAATTTTAAACCAACCTGTGGGAATAACGCATAAGTAAGTACGTCGTCTATTTTATCCTCAGCAAGCGTTAAACCTTGCTCTTGTGCTTCTTTTAATAGCTCAGCTTCAAGTGTTTCCAGCTCAGGAGCAATGTTATCAGCAGGGCGACACGTAATAACGTCGCTGCCATTGAGTACGCGCTCTTGCAGCTCTTTATTCATTGGAGCTGGTGTTAAACCATATTCGCCTTTTAAAACGCCTGCGGTTTCTTTAGTGATAGTTTTATAACGCTCACCTGTCAGCACATTAAGTACAGCTTGAGTACCCACAATTTGTGATGTTGGTGTAACAAGAGGAATAAAGCCTAAGTCTTCGCGTACACGCGGTATTTCAAGTAGTACTTCGTTAAGCTTATCAGCGGCACCTTGCTCTTTAAGTTGGTTTTCCATGTTAGTTAACATGCCACCTGGTACTTGAGCGAGTAAAATACGTCCATCTACGCCTTTTAAACTCCCTTCAAACGCTGCATATTTTTTACGAACATCTCTAAAGTAAGCTGCAATTTCTTCAAGTTGGTTTAAGTCAAGCTCAGTATCTCGCGCTGTACCTTCAACAATTGCTACAATGGTTTCTGTTGCTGAGTGACCGTAAGTCATACTCATAGACGAGATAGCGGTATCAAGCATATCAATACCTGCATCAATCGCTTTTTGGTACGTAGCAGTACTTAAACCTGTTGTAGCATGGCATTGCATAGCAATTGGAATCGACACTGTTTCTTTCAGCGCTTTTATAAGCTCTTCTGCGTCATATGGCTTTAACAAACCCGCCATATCTTTAATACAAATTGAATGACAACCCAGCTCTTCTAATTGCTTGGCTAGCGTTAACCACATATCAAGTGTATGAACAGGGCTTACCGTATACGAAATAGTACCTTGAGCATGAGCACCTACCTTAACAGCTGCTTTAATGGCTGTTTCTAGGTTACGTACATCATTCATTGCATCAAAAATACGAAACACATCAACACCGTTTTTGTGTGCGCGCTCAACAAACTTTTCAACAACATCGTCAGCATAATGGCGGTAACCTAATAAGTTTTGACCGCGTAATAGCATTTGCTGCTTAGTATTTGGCATCGCTTTTTTAAGCGCACGAATACGTTCCCACGGATCTTCACCTAAATAACGAATACAAGAATCAAAGGTCGCACCGCCCCACGATTCAATTGACCAGTAACCTGCATCATCTAATTTACTTGCAATCGGTAGCATGTCATCTAAGCGCATACGCGTGGCAAGTAATGACTGATGCGCATCACGAAGAACCAATTCTGTTAATTTTAATTTAGCCATGTGTGCCCCTTATTTGTTATTTGATTTGTACTGAGCAATGGCAGCACTAATAGCAGCGATGTGCTCATTTGGCACACCTTGAGATTTAAACGATGGTGACTTAACTGGAGTCGCAACTTCAGCAGGGCTAAAACGCGCCACTAAGTTAGACATTATTGTAACTGCGCCAATTAATATCGAAAGAAAGACAAACACTCCAACCATACCTGTCAGCATTAAGCTACCAGCGGTTGTAAGTACAGCACCTATATCCATTTTTCTCCCCTTGAAACCCATATCGAAAATAAAAAGTCGATTTAGTTAAATATTTATTCACTAGATAATAACAAAACAAATATCTTTGTCTAGCCATTGTAAATTGGTAAAACCAATTAAAATAAAAATAACATATAACCAAATTTATTAACCAGAGTAAAAACCCTTACCCATCAACACCCCATAATACACACAAAAAATACTCACTATATTTATAAGCTATAGCTGAATTTTTAACAAAGCCGAATTCCCCGTACTTTACTGAACCTAAAATCACTCATAATGTGTAGAAAAAAACAAACTTGTTAATTGGTCTTACCAAGAGAGGCTTTTTTAAGCATCTTTAAATTGCAACCTATACTTGTGTGTGAATAAGTTACACAACCCAACGTAAAAGTTACCAATTTAACAAAGTCAAAAAACAAACAAAAACACGCAAGATACTGATATAAAACAAAAATACATTATGGCACAGTACTGGCATTAACTATTGTGTACAAATTTGATAACCAAGGAGAAAACAATGTTACGCTGGACAATCACATTTTTAGTTATTGCTTTAATCGCTGCAGTGTTGGGTTTTGGTGGCATAGCAGGTGCCGCAGCTGGTATAGCAAAAATTATATTCTTTATTTTTATAGTACTTTTAGTTATTTCGTTAGTTTCGGGTGCGCTACGTGGTAAATCGCCCAGGTAGGCATATACTCAACTAACACTACAATTTTATTTATTTACAAGGAATTACATTATGAACTCTACAACTTTAAAAGCAGCACTAATTGGTCTTTTCGCAAGTTTTTTCATCATGGGTTGTCAAGATAACAACGCAGAAGAAGCCGGTGAACGTATCGATGAAGTAGTAACAGATGTACAAAATTCTGTTGAAGATACGTGCGAAGAAGTGAAAGAAGGCGTAAACGCTGAAGAAACTAACTGTTAATCGTTAGTATATTATTAAAAAAACGGCTCTTAAGCCGTTTTTTTGTGCCTAAAATAAATGCACGCATTATAAAGCTGCTCATTCATAAGCGAACTTGCTAAAATATATAAAACGATTTTTAAAGCAAGGCACTATGTCATTTTCAACCACCTACACACTTGATAAACCCTACTTTTACGAATGCTTTGACGAGTCACTTCCTTACAGCAAACGCGCACAACCTAAGTACTTTTTACTGGTACTGTTAGTCTCGCTTGGTTTATTTAGCATTTACGGTTTAGCTGATCATTATTTAGGAACATTTTTGATCATGGTTGCTGTGCTTGAATGCGTTGCTTTTTATTACCGCAGGCCATGGTGGGTGACCAGACAAATGTTTAGCCGAGCATCAGGTTCTGAGGTTACACTCACTTTTGATGATGAAGGCATTAAATCGGCAAACCATTACAAAAGCTACCAACTAGCTTGGCAAGACATCGCTGAGGTAATTGAAACGCCACGGGGCGTGTTAATTAAAAATAAAAACAGCCTGCAATATATTTCAAAGCAAATACTCACAGATGAAATGCTCGATTTTATAAACAAAAAAGCCACTCAATGAGTGGCTTTTTGACTTAACTAAATAATTTATTTAGCTAGGTATACGTGTTGATTAAGCATTGCCCGGATTAGGGTTAGACTTTTCAGCTTGTATACGCATGTAAATTTCTTCACGATGCACTGATACGTCTTTTGGTGCGTTTACACCAATTCGAACTTGATTTCCTTTAACACCTAAAACGGTCACTGTTACTTCGTCACCGATCATAAGGGTTTCACCTACTCTACGAGTTAGTATTAGCATTCTCTTGCTCCCATGTTCCAATTAAAATTATAAGATTCCGCTTATCCATATTAATGAAAAATAGACTAAAAAGTAAGTAAAAACTCACTATCTATCTACTTTACGTTAAAAATGCTTTGTGTAATGCACGAACTGCCAACTCAAGGTACTTTTCATCTATTAAAACAGAGATTTTAATCTCTGAAGTAGACACTAAAACCACGTTAATATTTTCCTGCGCCAATGCATCAAAAAATAAACTAGCAACACCCCAGTGCGATTTCATGCCCATACCAACAGCAGATACTTTTGCTATGGTTGTTATCCCGCTTATATTTTCAGCACCTAAGGACACCTTTTTCTCGGTTAGTAATTCAAGTGCTTGCAGGTAGTCATTCGAGTGCACAGTAAAAGCATAGTCTATTTTTTCAAAGATATGATTAACTTGATTAATCATATCTATTTCGATGCCGTTATCAGCAAAAAGTTTCAATATTTTTACAAGATTTTGAGTGCCACTATGTACACCCTGTACCTTAATTAAGCACTCATCTGAGTTAAATGCAATACCCGAAACAACTTTACTTGGCATGTCGTTTTCCTCAAACGTAATCAATGTCCCTTCATCGGGATTAAAGCTCGAAAGCACCCTTAGTGGAACATTGTGTTTACCCGCCGCCTCAACAGAACGAATATGCAATACTTTAGCACCTAAGCTTGCCAACTCTAGCATTTCAGCAAAGGTCACTTTACTCATTCTTCGTGCGTTAGGTTCAATCCGAGGATCTGTAGTATATACGCCGTCAACATCGGTATAGATCTGACATTCGTCGGCTTTTATAGCCGCAGCTATTTCTACCGCCGACGTATCAGTACCGCCTCTGCCAAGGGTTGTTATATTGCCTTCAACATCACGCCCCTGAAACCCGGCAATAATAGCAATACGGTTATGCTCAAGCTCATGCTTTAAACGTGTAGCTGCAATGTCTGTAATGCGGGCTCTACCAAACATATTATCGGTTTGAATATTAACTTGATCGGCCAATAGGCTTACGGCTGAGTGGCCGCGTTTGATTATAGCCATAGCCAATAACGAAACCGATACTTGCTCGCCGGTACTAATTAGCACGTCGAGTTCTCGGTTGCTTGGACGGGAATCTATTTGTTTGGCAAGATTAATTAAGCGGTTGGTTTCTCCCGACATAGCCGAGAGAACCACAACCACTTGATGACCTTGTTGCCTAGTTTTAACAACAAGGTCGGCGACCGCTTCTATTCGCTCTATTGAACCAACCGACGTGCCGCCATACTTTTGTACAATTAACGCCACTTAGGCTTAAGTACGCTCAGTTAACCAAGCAGTAACGCTATCAAGTGCAGCAGCAAGGTTTTGTGGCTCAGAACCACCGGCTTGTGCCATATCAGGACGGCCGCCACCTTTACCGCCTACTTGGCCGGCCATGTGGTTAACTAACTCACCGGCTTTTACTTTACCAGTTAAGTCTTTAGTCACACCGGCAATTAGGCTTACCTTGTCGCCGCTGGCAACACCGAGGGCAATAACACCTGAGCCAATCTTGTTTTTAAGGTCATCAACCATACCACGAAGCGCTTTAGACTCAGTTCCTTCAACGTTTGCAACCAATAGCTTAACGCCATTAATTTCTACAATCGAATCAAGTAAAGACGCACCTGCAGCGCTCGCTAACTTGTCGTTAAGCTGAGCAATTTGCTTTTCAAGGCCTTTAGACTTCTCAAGCAATGCTGTTACTTTTTCAAGTACTGATGCGCTATCGCCTTTCACAAGCGCTGCTACATCGCTAAGCTGTTGCTCTTGTTCACTTACATAAGCAACTGCATCTGCGCCAGTTACTGCTTCTATACGGCGAACACCGGCAGCAATACCGCTTTCAGATACAATTTTGAATAAGCCAATATCACCCGCACGCTCAACGTGTGTACCACCACAAAGCTCAATTGAGTAATCACCAATGGTTACTACGCGTACTTCGTCATCGTATTTTTCGCCAAACAGCGCCATAGCACCTTTCGCTTTAGCATCATCAATAGCCATAAGCTCAGTGTTAAGTGCAAAGTTACGGCGAATTTCGTCGTTAACTACACGCTCAATATCACGTAGCTCGTCTTTAGTAACGGCTTCAAAGTGCGAGAAATCAAATCGTAAACGATCCGCTTGAACTAACGAGCCTTTTTGGCTTACATGTTCACCTAATAACTGGCGTAATGCTTCATGTAAAATATGCGTAGCTGTATGGTTTTTCTTAA
Source organism: Pseudoalteromonas sp. CR1 (assembly GCF_019392235.1). Classification (NCBI taxonomy): domain Bacteria; kingdom Pseudomonadati; phylum Pseudomonadota; class Gammaproteobacteria; order Alteromonadales; family Pseudoalteromonadaceae; genus Pseudoalteromonas; species Pseudoalteromonas sp. CR1. The sequence continues at coordinate 27,012 of NZ_JAHXRM010000006.1, forward strand.
TACGATCACGGCGTGCGTCATCAATAGTGGCATCCACTTTATCGTTAATACCAATACGGCCTTGTACTTTACCGTGGTGCGCAAATGCATTACCCAATTTAGTGGTGTTAGTCACATTAAACTCGCCACCAGCAACTATAATTGTACCAGTATCGCCCGTTTGGCCGCCAGATTCTGCGTAAAACGGTGTGCGGTCTAGTACAACAATACCTTCTTGGCCATCTTCTAATAACTGTACGGCCTCACCACCAGCAAACACTTCAACCACTGTCGCACTATAATGCGTGCTGTCGTAGCCTTTAAAGTCAGTGTGTTTATCTGATTTTAATTGCTCGTTGTAATCAGCACCAAATTTACCCGCTTGCTGTGCAGTTTTACGCTGTACAGCCATGCATTCTTCAAAGCCTTTATGATCAATCGTCATTTGGCGTTCACGCGCAACATCGGCTGTTAAATCGGCAGGGAAACCATAGGTATCGTAAAGTTTAAATACTAAATCGCCTGGGATCACATCGCCTTTAAGGTCACTTAAGCTTTCTTCTAAAATAGCTAAGCCACGCTCAAGTGTTTTACCAAATTGCTCTTCTTCAATCCGTAATACTTTTTCGATAATTTCTTGTTGCTTAGCAAGCTCAGGGTACGCTTGACCCATTTGCTCAATAAGTGCAGCAACTAATTTAAAGAAAAACGCGCCTTGTGCGCCAAGCTTATTACCATGGCGAACTGCACGGCGAATAATACGACGAAGCACGTAACCACGGCCTTCGTTAGATGGCATAACACCATCTGAAATTAAAAATGCACACGAACGAATATGATCGGCTACTACGCGAAGTGACTTATCGTCCATATCTTGCGCGTTAGTGACACTTGCAGCTGCTGCAATTAAGCCTTGGAATAAATCGATTTCGTAGTTTGAATGAACGCCCTGCAAAATAGCAGAAATACGCTCAAGCCCCATACCTGTATCAACAGATTGCTTAGGTAGTGGCAGCATTGTCCCGTCGCTTTGACGGTTGTACTGCATAAATACTAGGTTCCAAATTTCGATAAAACGGTCGCCGTCTTCCTCTGGCGTGCCTGGAGGTCCGCCCCAAATATGCTCACCGTGATCGTAAAATATCTCAGAACACGGACCGCACGGACCTGTATCGCCCATTGACCAAAAGTTGTCTGAGGTAGCAATACGAATAATGCGGTCTTCGCTTAAGCCAATATCTTTTGACCAGTACTCAAACGCTTCTTCATCATCATGATAAATAGTAACAAGCAGTTTTTCTTGAGGTAATTTAACAACCTCAGTTAAGAACTCCCACGCAAACTTAATAGCTTCTTGCTTAAAGTAGTCACCAAAACTGAAGTTACCTAACATTTCAAAAAATGTGTGGTGGCGCGCCGTGTAACCTACGTTTTCTAAATCGTTATGTTTACCACCAGCACGTACACAACGCTGTGAGCTTGTTGCACGTGTATATGGGCGAGATTCAGCGCCTAAAAATACATCTTTAAATTGCACCATACCGGCATTGTTAAACAATAACGTGGCATCGTTGCCCGGAATAAGCGAGCTTGAAGGAACAACTTGGTGTTGCTTACTGGCAAAAAAGTCTAAAAACTGTTGCCTAATTTGTGCGGTAGTCATGTGCTGCATGTGAAAATCTCACCTGTATTTACTGTGATTGCATTGCAAAATCGATTTGTTCATAGCTAAAACCTCGATACATTAAGTAGCGCACGCGCTTGGCCTTGTCTTTGTAGTCGAGGTTTGCCGGTGTATTTGAATATTTTTTGTTGTACGCATCCTGCGCAAGTTCAAACCAGTCTATTTCAAGCTCTTCAACTACCCTTTCGAGTAGCGAACGCTCAATCCCTTTGCCCATAGCCTCGCTTTGAATTCGCTTAAGCCCATGGCATTTAAAAATGTGTTTTCTTACAAAGCCTTCACAGTAACGTTGCTCGTTTATAAAATTGTGCTTTTCGCACCAATCAAGCAAGTTTTCGATAAACTCATCTGTGGCTTCTTTTTGCTGTAATTTAAAGGTTAACTCACGGCGCGAGTATTCTTGGCGTCCGAGTAACCAAAGTACATAATTTTTTAATTTTTGTTTTAACTTATCATCCATTAAGCGTCAAAGCGTCCGCTTGTTTCACTGCTAAGTGGCTTAACATTTTTGTCGTCACTTGGCGGGACAATCGGCATAAAAATCGCCTGATAAGAAACAAAAAAACTAATGTAGCAAATCGGCATTAAAATCAACAGTGGTAAGAACGATAAGAACATAGAAACCGCCATAAATAGTACGCAAATAACACCAAAAACACTTAGCGGAAACAAATTATGATAAAAAACCATAAGCGATTGCTTAAGCGCCGTTAAAATACGTTGCTCTTTATTAAAATAAACAAGCGGTACCGCATAGGCAAAGGCCGTTAAATAAATAAGCATGGCCATAAAAAATAAAATAACACTCGCACCCGAAATACTCACAAGAGTTTGCTCAAGTGCAGCCTGAGGCTCAAGCCCTGGCTGGCTCATAATTGCTACGGCATCGGCAAATAAACCGTTTGCTAATAACGCCATTAAAATACCCGCCCCCATTTGGTATAACGCCAAACGCACCAAACCTAAACGGTTTCCTTTGGCTGAAAATGGCTTAAGAATGTCAGCCAACATAATTTTGCCGCCTTGCTGCTTGGTCAGCACCGCTTGATAAAAGCCGGCAGTTAAAAAAGGCGTAGCCAGTGCAGCAACCACTTGCAGTAAAGGTAAAAACAACGACAGTAAGCCCACAATGCCAATAAATAAATGCATAAAAATAAACGTCATTGGCTGGGTTTTAAAAATAAGCCATCCCGCTTTTAACCACTTTAGCCCGGCATCTGCTTTAAATACTCGTAATTGTGTAGACATACTTGCTCTTAATTTATAACGAAACACGCCAAGTATAACTTGGCGTTGGGTGGGATCACAGAGGCAGATCAGTAATATTAAGGTTTTTTAATTTTTTTAATATCTAGCATATGTGCGCCATACTTTATTTTGGTTTCTAAGTAGGCTTTATTACCTGCTACACCCGCTTTTATGTGTGCATGTGTACCAATAACCGTATCAACTTTAATACCCGCATCTTTTAAGGCATTGAGCTTTTTAGGGTTGTTGGTCATTAATTTAACGTGCTTTAAATTAAGCGCATTAAGCATTAATACCGCATCAGAAAAGTCGCGTAAGTCATCTGCAAAACCTAAATGATTATTGGCCTCATAGGTATTCATACCTTGCGATTGCAGTACATAAGCATCAATTTTATTGTATAAACCAATACCACGGCCTTCTTGGCGTAAATACAACAAAATACCGCCTTGCTCATGCATCATTTCAATACATTCGTTTAACTGTTCGCCGCAATCACAACGTGATGAATGAAATACATCCCCCGTTAAACACTCCGAATGCATACGAATAAGCGGTACATCTTGCTCGGTATCTGCGTTATTAAACACCATAGCAATATGCTCTTGACCATCTTTTAGGTCAGTAAATGACACTATTTCTGCAGGGATATCACTGTTTTTGCCAACATTTAGCTGGACTCTTGCTCTTACTTGCGCCACGACAAATCCAAATATTTAAATAACTACGACACGACAATAAAGTGATAATATCACAAAAGAGTAAAATTAGATCGTAGTACAACACTGTTTATCGCAATTATATGGCGACGACAGCCCCTGTTTTCAATGATTAAACCTAATTAACCTGAACTCTGAATAATAAACCTATCTTTAGCAACTATTTTTAGCGCTAACTACGTTGAATTTACTTGCAATAGGCCTACTATTGACGCGTAAATTCGCCTTGTTTCATTGAAAATCTCTGACTAGAAAAATAAAATTTAAATATCACCATTATTCAATACGTTAGTAAGTCTCTGTTCCAGCGTTCAGGCTAATTAAAAAACACAGTAAATCAGCACATAATAGTGGCTTTTGTACCTGTATAATGACAACAGTTATCATGTGTAGTAAATTACTTTTAATTAGATTATTCGTAATTTTACATGCCTATTCAATTAAATTTAATGCAGCTAACGCTAAAATAGCGATTTAAAATTGCGTAATTATTCAACGTTCAGGTTCACAATTAATAAGGATCATTATGAAGCCACAACACCTTGCTCTACTTGTTGGATTAAGCTTATCTGCCTTTACAAATAATGCACTTGCTAGCCAAGCTGATAACGCTAAAGCCGCATTTTCAACTGCTTACCAGAGCTACCTAAACGCTGTAGAAACAAAACACAATATTGAGCAAGCCGCAAAACAGGCTTACATCACAGGGCTTAATTTTTACGGTGATAAAAGCGACAACACAGCAAACCTTGCTATTAATTATGCTAAAGCCATTACACCGCCAAGCACAACAAGCAGCAAAAAAAACATCAGGCAACAGCGTTACAGCCTTTACTCGCAAGCCTATACAATTTTAGCTGATAACCATGGTAAAAATTCAATACAAACACTCGACGCACTTTTAGGTAAAGCCGAAAATGCTAAATCAGCGTCTTTGGCAGAAGATCATCTCGAGCGTATAATCGACATTGCTAAAGCACAAAATAAACCAAAATTTGTTGCCGATATGCAATTTGAAGCCGCGTCGTTGTTAGCTAGTAAGTTTGCACATAAAAAATTTCGTGCAGCCCAAAAATTGCTAACCGAAGCCGATGAATACTACCGTGACAATTTAGACGAAAACACGGTTGAGCGAATCAAAGCAGACTTTTTAGTCGCCTCGTTTGCGCAAAGTAAGAAAAAATATACAAAAGCGATTGAGCGTCTAAACCATGTTGTTTCGGTATTCGATAGCAACCTAAGCTTTGATCATAACGCCGAACTTACCGCGCACTCAAAACTTGTAAACCTTTACGAAAAAACAGGTCAAAGCGAGCAAGCAACTAAACATTGTTTAGCCATTGCTGAAATGGTGCCATGGAAAGATTCACAAGAACAAACACCGGTTTATCGCCAACCGCCTAAGTACCCAATAAATAAAGCCCGCCAAAATACAGATGGTATTGTTGTTCTTCAGTTTGATGTAGACACCGCGGGTTTTGTAAAAAACTCATCAGTAATAAGCTCAGAAGGTGGCCACGCATTTGAAAAGTCAGCACTAGAGGCACTTAAAAAATGGCGTTACGCACCCAAGTTTGAAAACGGAAGCCCTGTAGTAGCAAGCACTCAGGTGCAAATAGATTTTAAAATAAACCGCTAGCGGTTTTACAAATGCAAAAGGCGCTATTTAGCGCCTTTTATTTTTGTATTGTTTTAGTGTTGTTTTAGTTTACGGCGTCCTAAAACTCGTAACTGATACGAATAGCCCCATCGGCTCTTTTTTCGTTGCTGTCGCTTGTTTTACCGTAGCCCGCATCAAGTATGAGTCTAAAACCACGACTATTTAAGCCGTTAAAGTTATAACTGTATGTAAGCCCAACACCATGTGTGGTTTCATCATCAAATATTTGCCCGAGCGCACAACCAAAAATATTACCCAGCTCGCTAGCAATGTCGTCAGTGTTTGTACTTTCACATGGTTGATCGGTATCACGTGCGCCAATAGCCCCAACTAATACACCAAATGCATGTTTATTGTTATTACTTACAGCTTGTTCAAAGCCCACTGAAAAGCCATCATCTAGGCCAATTTTATAGTTTGCATACCAGCGCTGGGTATTGTTGTCTGCCGATAAAGACGCTTCAGGAACAACCAAATAAGGGTAGCCACCACCAATCGAAAAGCTCACATCATTGGCAAAAGCAGAACCCGAACTAAGTGATAAAGCCAGTAGTAATATTTTTGTATTCATAACATTCCTTTTAAGTAAGCATAAATCGTACTTAATTAAGGAACATAGGGCAATAAAACAAATGTTCGTTAATGTAACAAAGCTGATAAAAGGCGCTTACATTTTAGAAAGTATGTTATCGCTGGCCGCTTCTATTAAATCGAGCACGTTTTCAAAGCCGTCGTCACCACCGTAATATGGGTCGGGTATAGCGCTAATACTTTGATCGCCATACTCTAAAAACAACGCTAATTTATAATGTAAATACGCTGGGCACTGCTCTTGTAAATCAGCTAAATTTTGTTTGTCGGCCGCTAAAATTAAATCAAACTCGGTAAAGTCGCTGGTGCGAACTTTACGTGAGTGTATTCCTTTAAAGCTATAGCCGCGTTTTTCACCCGCCGCCATTGAGCGGCTATCGGGCGGATTACCTTCGTGATAGCCAATTGTACCTGCAGAATCGACCACCACCTTTACACCCAAGGCTTTTGCACGCGCTTTTAGTACCGCCTCGGCAGTAGGTGAACGGCAAATATTACCTAAACATACAATCAATACCTTTTTCATTGCGGCTCCTTAAATTGGGCTTTAAAACTGTTTTAGTATGCTCTCTTCGTAATCATCAGCATTAAGCGTTAAATTAAACTGTGCAGCAACCGAATCTAACTCAGCTTGCTTAATGGCTAGGTCTTCCATTGTTATAAGGTTGTCGTCTAGCTGCCACAATAAACGCGAGCCCGCATAACTGTAATGAATGGCTAATAACGCAGCAGGGTTACCCTCGCGCCCAGCCGCTTTTAACTTTGGCATTTTACGGGTTATTTTATTAAGTGCCTGTTTTAGCTCCCATACATACACTACTTCAGTCATGTAAGGATGAGTACGGTATTTATTTAACAACCACCCTATGGCTAAACTTGTAATAACCACACCGGTTAAGTTCCAATGAAAATGGCTTCCGCTTTCATCCGGAAACAACGCAATTAGCGTTTGCGATATAGCTAAGCTCCCCGCCGCAAGCGAAGCCGCACAGCCTGCAATTACCCGGTTTAAATGCTTACGGTAACGCGCTTTATTTATTTCAATGAGTTGCATAACAGCCTAAAAAGTTAATAAGTAAAAGAATGCGAAACGCTATTGTAACTAAACCCCGCATTTTTTATAAAAATATTTCACCCCTTTTTGATTTGCCACCCGTTATAGCTCTGAAAACCACATAATGAGTTAACTAGGAGCGGCTTATGCACACACTTGAAACCCCAAATAACCCAACATTTATAAAAACATCAACCGCCGTTATTGGTGGTGCAGCAATGACCTTTGCCGCCTTTGCATTTATGCAATACCTAATCAGTGGCGACCAACGCGCACCACTCGACCCAGGCAAAGAAATAACGGTTGAAATATTTAAAGTGCCCGAAGATTCAAAAGTAAGGCACATAGATAAAATGCCAGAACCACCTACACCAAAAATGCCGCCTAAAGCGCCACCGCGGGTAACACCGAGTGCCGACCCAGTTATGGCAATCAACACGGCGCCGCCATTAATAATGGATAACTTTGGTGATGGCATTAACAATACCCTTAACCGCCCAACGGGAGATGCCTCACCCATAGTGCGCATAAACCCAAAGTACCCAACCACTGCTGCGCGTGATGGCATAGAAGGCTGGGTACAACTTAGCTTTAATATTTCGCCCACTGGCGAAGTAATAGACGCGGTAGTTTTAAACGCCGAACCAAAACGTATTTTTAACCGCGAAGCACTGCGCGCTATTAAACGTTGGAAATACCGCCCAAAAGTAATTGAAGGTGTGGCACAATTACAAACAGATCAAACAGTTCAACTTGATTTTAAATTAGATAACTCTATTTAACGGACTAAACGCCTATGCTAATGAGTATTAAAACCTGGTTATTTGAAACGCCCAGCAAAGACTGCATGGCGCGTTATGCAAAAAGTGGAGAAAACCGTCACTTAGAGCAGCTTATTGCCCTTTACAGTAACGATTTATACCACTACCTAGTTACGCAGTCTAATACTCACTTAGCATACGACGTAAGCCAGCAAACGTGGCTAAAAGTAATTGAAAAGCGCCACCTTTACCAAGCGAAAACCACGCCTAAAGCGTGGTTATTTAAACTCGCACGTAACACGTTAATAGACGAATACCGCAAACAGCAACATTTTGTGGAGCTAGACGAAAACAACCTACAACCTTTGCAAAGTGGCAATCAAAGCGAATTAACACATAGTGACTCGCACATAGGTGACACACACATAAGTTACGAAGCGTTTAACACAGCGCTCAATCAACTAAGCTTTGTGCAGCGCGAAGCCATCACCTTACAACAAGAAGGTTTTAGCCTTGCCGACATAGAGCTTATAACGCAAAGCAACGCCCAAACCATAAAAACAAGGCTACGCTACGCCAAACAAAACCTAAAAAAATTATTAGGAGATTATAATGAACAAGCCTGATGAGCAGTTTGATGAAAAGCTGTCAAACCACTTTAAAGCGCGTAAAGCACGTACCACCCTTTCGCATGCTCAACAACAGGCGTTAAAACACAGCGTAGCTCAAAAACAACCTAAAAAGTTAGGTTTTGCCCTGCAACTCACAAGCCTTACCTGCGCTCTGGGCTTACTGGCCTTTATAGTACTCAACAGCAACAACGTAATAAATACTGCCCCTAAAACCGTATTAAACACTATAGATATACACGACTACTCGTTTATAACAACGCATGAAATAGATCAAACAGGCAGCTACGCAAGCGCCATAACGCAACAAAAACGCGCGCTCGACACCCAATTAGCAAGCGATTTACGCCGCCACCAGCAACGCCACATAGAATACGGCACGCTCGTAAAGGTCGACAACGACTGGTACATAGCCAGCTGTCATGACGAGGTGCTAGTGCAAATTAAGCAATCATTGCTCAGTGATTTAAAAGGAAAGCATGCAATTGAAAGTAATATAAACACCGGTGATATGCTGGCCATGGCACATAACGGCAAAGGGCAGATTGTAGGGCTTAAACATGCGGGGGTTGGAGCGAAGCAGTGTAAGGCTTAGGTTGTTTTTAGTAAGGTAGTAATTCAGATAAAATTACCACCGAGAACACAGAGACGCTTCGCGCTACACAGAGGAAGTTAACTATCGCCCATATAATCTAATGGTGAGGAAAGCTCTATAAAATCACGATATTGATCGTTTGTAATTTTGTTATATCCATCTTTGATATAAATATAATTTAGCCATAATATAGTTACCTCTTCGCTGATAATGACGTTACTTTCAGCAAGCTCATTTTCTGCTTTTTGCTGGTCAGTCACTCCATTACCAGAAATATATTCAGAAAGCATAAATGAAACATCAGCCTTACCAGAAAAAATATTACAAAAAACATCAGCTATAAATTTAGAAAATGTCATTGGGTAACTACCATCAGAATAATTATTTTTCCTTCTACCTACATTCTCACAATACAAGTTGGAAGTGTATGATTGAGGCTCAAAAAAATAGGTCAACTCAGCTGATAAATGCTCTCTTAATATTATGCTTTGTAAAAATGTACTCAAACTTATATCTTGTATTTTACCTGTATAGTTTGTTTCTTTTCGTTGAAATCGCCCACTTATTATCTCTTCATAAAGAGAGTGATCTTTTTCATGGATACAAAACAAAACAGCGAGCACAAGTACATCTACTTTCTTACCACTTGGTAAACTTATAATAATGGCTGTAATACGTTCAGTAATTTGAATAGCTGTCCTCGGAGATACTTTGAATGCATCTAATACAACCGCAATATTAGTTAAAGCAATTTCAGGGGCTTCTGTTCGGGGCAGTATCTCAATATTTTTACTTTCTAAATAAGCAGATTCAAATTTAGTTCTATCGCTGTGAACTGATAAAAAATCCTTTAAAACAGGTCGTTTTAAGCTATAGCGACTATTAAAAAAGCGGCCTAGGTAAATCTTAGCGTCAAACCCTTCACCATAAATTGATTTGATTGTATGTTGAAGTTGCTCAGTATCCGTAGCAACAACAAATACAATACCTTTAACATCAAAAATATGTTTAATCGTCTCTAACATTTCTACTGCATAACTTGGGCGACAACGATCTAATTCATCAATAAAAATAAATATGGGTAACGACTTACCTTCCTGCTTTTCAAACTTACTGACCCAATCAGCTAGCTTAGATTTGATTACTTCAATACTTTTATTTTTAGCTTCATGATCTTTAATCAAGTTTTGTGCAAGCGCCTTTACTGCCGGTGAAAAGTCGCTGCCAGACGGTTTATTGGAGCTTTGTTTTTGCTCGGTATCAATTTCATCATCAGAAAATAATAATGTGTGTAGTTCATCTAAATCTATGCCTGATATTTTTTTAGTCAAGCCTTGTGCTATAGCAGGTGCAACAGCCTTAAACATCGAAACGGCGCTTTTAGGTATTTTTATATTAAACTTAGCCTGAAGTTGAAGCTGCTTAATGATACCTGCAATGACAGTTAAAAATGGATCGTCTGAATAATCTTGCTGCCATGCGTCAATATATACGACAGGGTAATTTACTATTAATTCTTGTGACCAACGCTTAAGAAAATAGGTTTTACCTGCCCCCCATTCTGCATTGAGATTCAATACATAGTTTTTCTTTTGCTCTTCATCAGGCCAGCTTTCGTCAAATCCCTCTTGAGCCAATAGCCTTGATAAGAATGTAGCGTAGCGAGCTCGATCTAATTTATCAGCAGGAAAAAGCTCCCCAAGTAAACTGTTGGTTGGCTTATTCCAATTGAAGTCTTTAATCTCTTTCATTTAATTCCTTTTAAATAATCCTTTTGCACACAGTGACATACAACGCCCAATAAACGTAACCCATTAATAAAAAGCTATTACTATTTATCTCTGTGTAGCGCGCAGCGCCTCGGTGCCCTCGGTGGTAAGCAATCTTAAGCCACAAAGCCTGCAATTGAGCAGGCTTTTGAATGTTTAGAACTGTAGCGTTCTGAAATGTGTTCACAACACAATAATGCTAATAACCAAATAAGCAATAAAGGTCAGTGCGCCACCAAATAACGCATACGGTAACTGCGTTTTAACGTGAGTGAGTAGGTCACACCCCGATGCAAGTGCCGATACCGCGCTGGTGTCGGATATAGGCGAGCAGTGATCGCCAAATATGCCGCCACCTAAAATAGCGCCTACAACCAATGAAGGTGGTAAACCTAATGCTTGTATAAGCGGTACTCCAATAGGGATAAGTATGGCAAACGTGCCCCACGATGTCCCCGTAGTAAACGACATAACTGCCCCTGTTAAAAACAGCACGGGTACTATTAAATAAATAGGTAAGTAGTCACCTACTAAGGAGGCAACAAACACACCCGTTCCTAGATCTTTTAAGCTTGCGCCCAGTGTGAGTGAAAGCAAAACAATACTTACCAGCGGAAGTAACTCACCCATGCCTTTAAAGCCAGTATCAACTAGTTGATGGTGAGTGAATTGGCGCGAACTAATCATTAATAAGTAAGCAACCACAATAGCAAGCACGGTTGCGTATAATACCGATTTAGAGCCGCTACCCTCTGCTAAAACACCATTACCAGTGTAAAACATAAAGCCTACCATGCTGGCAATCAGCGTGATGAGTGGCACTAGCATAAAGCGTGCTTTAGAACCTTTTACTTCTTCTTTTAGCTCGTTTGTTTGTAGTTCTAATTTTTGTTCGGCCTCTTTCATTGGGCCGTGTACTTTATCAAACGCAATGGTGTAAAAAACAATAACCAGGGTGATTATGGCGTAAAAGTTATAACCTACGCTGCCCCACAGTACCGATACGGCCGATTCGCCCAATTCGTAATTACCTAATAAACCCAGCACAAATGCGCCCCAGCCGTTAAGGAGTATTAAAATACACACAGGTGCGCTAGTACTATCAATAATGTAGGCAAGGCGTGCACGGCTCATTTTAAATTTGTCGAACAGGCCGCGTGACAAAATACCCGACGTAAGCACGCTTAGGTTTGACTCTATAAACACCGCAACGCCGGTAAACATAGTTAAAAAGCCAACTTGCCGCTTACCTTTTGCAACCCCTTTGTTCATTAATAAGTTAACCGTTGCTGCTACACCGCCAGATTCGCGTATGTAGGCAAGTAAGGCGCCTATTAAAATACTAAATATGAGTATGCGGCTATTACCCGGCGAGCTTGCCACCGAAATAATACGCTCTATGGTATTTAAAAACGTTGTAAATACGCTATTTCCTTCACCTTGTAAGGCAAGTAAAAACTCAGAAGACGCCACGGCAACTAACAGCGCCATAATGACTTCTTTGCGCCAAAACACGATAGCTATCGCAATTAGCGGCGGTAAAATAGAATACCAATGCATAAAAAGTTAACCTTAATTATTAACAACCCGCGCTTAAACGCTCATATGTTAAGCCCAATACTTAAAAAGTGGCTTAATGGAGTAAACCGCCTAGCTTAATGGATTGATGTTGCCAAGTCACCTGCAAATAAGCCATTGGGTATAACTGTATTAGCCCATTTTAACCTATACGATAATTTATTGATTTAACAGCGCTTCGTAAACAAGCGATACCACAGATCCGTACTGAGCGGTTTCGAATTGTTTGCCTGTAAATTCATAACGTTTTTGTGTACCTTTAATTGCAGTGTGGCGCGCGTTAGTAAGCAAAACAATCGCTAAGTCGTAAGCGGGATCGATCACCGTTACGGTGCCTGTCCAACCGGTATGGCCATAAGCTTGTGCGCTGGCATAAGGGCCAAAATGCCAACGCCGTGCTTGATTATTGCCTGCAAGCCTAAAACCTAGGCCATACGTTTCGTTAGTGCTTTGCGGGGTTAAAAACTGCGCCAAGGCACTTGCGCTAAATAATTGCTCGTTACCATAACCGCCATTATTTAGTAATAACTGACACAGCACAGCCAAATCGTGAGCGTTACTAAACAATCCTGCATGCCCTGCAACGCCGCCAAACGAGTAAAATGCGCGTTCGTCATGAACTTGACCTTGCAAAACATGAGTACGAATATTATCAAAAGTAATACGCCCATCGCGGCTGTTACCGCTAAGCTCAGTGGCTGCAAATTGATTGCGTTCAAACCCTTTTTTAAGTGGATTAAATAGCGTGTTACTCAGTTCAAGGGGCGCATAAATGTGCTGCTCTAAATACTCGTCTAGTGGCTGCCCTGTTATGCGCTCAACCAGTACACCTAAAATCATGTAATCAATATCAGAATAAACATGTTGCACTGGGCTTTTGTTGTTAAGCGGTACTTTTGTTAACAAAAGCTGTTTAGTGGTTTGGCTATTTTGAGAATAAAATGTATTGCCTTGCTGTGTATCTTTTCGGTGAAAATCAAATACGGGTGGGTAGCCTGCGGTATGCGTAAGTAACTCTTTTACTGTGCGTTGCTCTCGCCCACCCCCTGTGTATTCTGTTAAATAACTTTGCACGGGGTTGTTTATATTGAGTTGCCCTTCGCTTATTAATTTCATAAGTGCAAAGTTAGTAGCAAATATTTTAGTGTTTGAGGCTAAATCAAATAGAGTATTCGTTTGCATAGGCTCTGGGCGCAGTAGCATTAAATCGTTTTGCTGGTACTGCTTTGCATCGCCATAAGCTGTAAGTTTTATTAGCTCGCCATTTTTAACAACTGCCAGCACTGCACCAGGAAACCCCGCTTTAATATCGCGCTCAATGAGTTCATCAACGTCAGTAAAATCAACTGGCTTGTTAGGCGTTAAATTTAAAGTGGGAAATGCAAAGCGCAGCGTTAAGCTTGTGCCTTTAGGCTTAATATTTTCTACCTTAAATGTGTTTATACCATTATGGGTATGCGCTGCTAAGCTGTAATTATAAAGCGTATTAGCGGTTAACGCATTGGTAGCAAGTTTTTGATTGTTTATGTAAATATCGGCGCTTTCTGCGCTGTGGTTTTGTATTAATAATTGGCCACGCCCTTTATACGCTTTAAATGTGCCACGGTTGTTTACATAAAACCGGCTACTTGGGTTTGGATCAGGAAAGCGGGCTACAACTTGTGCATTTGGCAGCTGTACTAACTGGCTTTTAGTCAGCACCTGCTGCGATTTTAATGAGTTATGTGTACTACCACAGCCCACAATAATTAAACTCAAAGCAACTAACCACGTGTTTTGAATTAAGCGGGTATTTTTTAAAGTAAATAGCATGGTTAGGCCTTACTTATATAGCAAATAAGGCGCTCGTTGCGCTTTAAATCGTGTAAGGCCGCTTTGCCAGCCTTGCTTTATTTGCTCAGCCGACCGCCCTGCTTCAATAGCTAAACGTAACTTATTAGTACCTGCTAGTTTATCCATAAAATCAGCGCGTTCAAAAAAGGTAATATTGTTTTTAGTTAATTTACTATAAGCCGTTATTAAGTATCTTAAATTAAGCCCATGCGTATTTTCCGTGCGTAAATCGAGCCCTTTTACAGAGGTATTTTTAAATTTAGGGTTTGCTGAGGCGCCTTTAATAGAGCGTGGTGTAAAACTAAACTCTCCAAGCGCAACGGGCGAGTAGCCAATAACCTGAAACGCAAAGTCAGTACCTCTGCCAATACTTACAGGTGTAGCCTCAAAAAAGCAAAGCGACGGGTAAAGCGCGATTGATTGATCGTTTGGTAAATTAGGGCTGGGCTTTACAGGTAAGCTATAACGGGTTGTGCGTGTATAACGATCAACGGGGATCACGGTGAGCTGTAGATCGACTGCTTTATTGATCCAGCCCTCGCCTTTGATCATGTTAGCAAGTTCGCCTACCGTCATGCCGTGCAGCACAGGAATTGGGTGCATACCTACAAACGACTTAAATTCGCTTTCAAGAACAGGCCCATCAACATAGGCTATATTCGGGTTTGGCCTATCAAGTACCATAAATTCAATACCTTGCTCGGCTGCGGCTTCCATCATGTAATGCATAGAGCTTATGTAGGTATAAAAACGTACGCCCACATCTTGAATATCAAAAACAATAACATCTACATTGCTAAGTGCCTCCGCACTTGGTTTTTTGTTTTTGCCATAAATAGAAATAAGCGGGATACCGGTTTTGCTATCAACTGCATTTTTAACATGGGCACCAGCATCGTGATCGCCCCTAAAGCCATGCTCAGGTGCAAAAATTTTGGTTATGTTTATATTTTTAGCCAGCAGGCTGTCGACTAAATGGATAGGCCCAACTAAAGAGGTTTGATTTACCACCAACCCAACACGTTTATTTTTTAATTGCGGTAAGTATAAAGCAGGTTGCTCAGCCCCGACGGTTATTGAATGCTTTGCTTCATTTGCGGGTGCGTTAATAGTAAAAAGTGCGCTTAAAATAAATAAGAATATAAAAAATACGGTTTTAAACATACAACAAGACCCTTTTAAACAAGGCGTTTAAAATAACACAGCTTAGGTTAAAGAGCAGTGAATGGTTTTGAGTAGATACATAAGTAATTAGAAGCTGCGCTTCTCACGCGAACAAGTTCTGCGTATACAATAATTTTACTCACAGTTTAAGGTTCACCGTAGGCGCTTAGCTTGCGAGACGAGCATCACTCTTAAATGGTTTTGGATAGATACGTAAGTAATTAGAAGCTGCGCTTCTCACGCGAACAAGTTCTGCGTCTACGCTGAAGTTTTTAACAGGTGTGTTTGTTTGGCTTAACTGAAATCTGATATCTGAAAGCTTTCTCAAATTTCAGACATAAAAAAACCGACTTTCGTCGGTTTCTTTTCTATTAACTTTAGTAGTAATAGAAAGTGGTGGGCGCAGGAGGATTCGAACCTCCGACCGCCTGGTTCGTAGCCAGGTACTCTATCCAGCTGAGCTATGCGCCCACTTTCATTCTTTTTACTTGTTTATACTCTAAGTAGAGTGTTGTAAAAGTGGTGGGCGCAGGAGGATTCGAACCTCCGACCGCCTGGTTCGTAGCCAGGTACTCTATCCAGCTGAGCTATGCGCCCACTTTTACTATTTGCTAATTTATACTCTGAGCAGAGTGTGTGAAAAGTGTTGGAAGCAGGACGTATCTTGTAAGAATGAACCTCCGACCATTTGGTTAAAAACCAAACACTTTAACTTATTTATACTCTAAGCTGAGTGTGTAAAGAGTGGTGGGCGCAGGAGGATTCGAACCTCCGACCGCCTGGTTCGTAGCCAGGTACTCTATCCAGCTGAGCTATGCGCCCATCTTTACGTTTACAAGATTTCGCCATTTAAAAAAATGGTGGAGAGGGAGGGATTCGAACCCTCGATAGAGCTACAAACTCTATACTCCCTTAGCAGGGGAGCTCCTTCGGCCACTCGGACACCTCTCCGTCTTGTGGGGCGTATAATAAAGATTTCAGAAAATATGTCAAACACTTTTCTATCAAAAGTGTCTATATGGTTACAGAACACACATATGTTATGTTTTTATATGAAAGAAGCCTAATTTTTAAGCTAATCAACTCTCTTCGTTAGGCGTAAGTGTGTCGTCGGTTGGTGCACATTTATCTTTTAAACTAGCCAGGTACTGCTCTTGATAACCTAGCTGTTGAAACTCGGCAATACATGCTCGGTAAAACGCTTCTCGCTCTCGCTCGGTTTGACTGAGTTCTTCCGACTCTTCGATAGTTTTATCTGTCATTTTATTATTTTATAAATCCGTTTTTATTATTTACAGCACCTAAAAGTTAGGCCGTTTAAAATTTGGCCGTATTGTAGCTAACAAAGTTACAAAAATACAACATAATGTTTAAAAGTTACTCATTAATTTGTTATATGCACATAAAAATTTTCATAAAAAATTACAACTAAATATCAATAGCTTAATATATGAATAATGCTCTTATTAGCTATGAATAAACAAAATTAAAACAAAAACGCCGCAATTAAGCGGCGTTTCAAGGTGTTATTTTACATTAAGCTTAGTCAGCTTGCGGGCGCATATGCGGGAATAAAATAACGTCTTTAATTGTAGACGAGTCAGTAAACAACATGACTAATCGGTCAATACCAATACCTTCACCAGCGGTAGGCGGTAAACCGTACTCTAGTGCGCGTATGTAGTCTTCATCGTAGTGCATTGCTTCATCATCACCGGCGTCTTTCTCTTCAACTTGACGAGTAAAGCGTTCAGCTTGATCCTGTGCATCATTAAGCTCCGAGAAACCATTTGCAAGCTCACGTCCGCCAACAAAAAACTCAAAACGGTCGGTAACAAATGGGTTTTCGTCGTTACGACGCGCCAGTGGCGATACTTCCCATGGGTAACCTGTAATAAATGTAGGTTGGATAAGCATGTGCTCAGCCGTTTCTTCAAATATTTCACATAAAAACTTACCTGGGCCCCACACACAGTTTTCAGGAATTTTTACGTGTACTTGTTTAGCGTACGCTTTTAATTCTTCAAAGTGGTTTTCTGGGTCGTTAAATACCGCAGCATCAAACTCAGGGTTATATTTTAAGATAGCATCAGCCATGCTTAGGCGCTCAAACGGTTTGCCAAAGTCGTACTCGACTGAGTCGGTTACTTCGCCGTTTTCGTCTTTTGTTGTATTAATAACAATTGGGCTACCCAATACGTTAGTTGCAACAGTACGTAGCATGTCTTCGGTGATGTTCATCAGGTCGATGTAATCAGCGTACGCTTGGTAGAACTCAATCATAGTGAATTCTGGGTTATGACGCGTTGATAACCCTTCGTTACGGAAGTTACGGTTAATTTCAAATACGCGGTCAAAACCACCTACTACTAAACGCTTAAGGTAAAGCTCAGGCGCTATACGTAAGTACATGTCGATATCAAGCGCGTTATGATGAGTCACAAATGGACGCGCAGATGCGCCGCCAGGAATAACCTGTAGCATGGGCGTTTCTACTTCCATAAAGTCGCGCTCTGCTAAGAAACGACGAATGCCTTCAACTACTTGTGAGCGAATGCGGAATGTTTCGCGCGTTGCTTCGTTAGTAATTAAATCAACATAACGTTGGCGGTACTTAGTTTCTTGGTCTGAAAGGCCATGAAATTTTTCTGGTAATGGGCGTAGTGACTTAGTAAGTAATTCGTACTCGGCCATATCTACGTATAAATCGCCTTTACCTGATTTATTAAGTGGGCCTTTAACACCGATAATATCGCCAATATCAAGCTGACCATATTTTGCTTTTAAGTCTTTTTGTACGTCTTTTGATGCGTAAACTTGTACACGGCCTTTCATATCTTGAATAGACATAAATGGACCACGCTTAGCAAGAATACGACCAGCAATTGATACTACGTGCTGTAGCTCAATTAATTCTTCTTTTGTTTTATCACCAAACTCAGCTTGCAAATCAGCCGTGTAATGTTCACGACGGAATTGGTTTGGATGACCGTTGGCTGGGCAATTTTCGCGAATAGCATCTAACTTGCCGCGACGCTCAGCGATTAACTTGTTTTCGTCTTGGATTTTATCAGTCATTTTTTAGCTCTTTATTAGCTTGGTGGTTATAGGCCAGATTTAAGGCTGGCTTCAATAAATTTGTCTAAGTTACCGTCAAGTACCGATTGGGTATTGCGGTTTTCTACGCCGGTGCGTAAATCTTTAATACGCGAGTCATCAAGAACGTATGAACGAATTTGACTCCCCCAACCAATATCTGATTTTGCATCTTCTTGCGTTTGTTTTTCAGCATTTTGCTGCTGTAGCTCAAGCTCAAATAATTTAGCTTTTAATTGCTTCATTGCTTGGGCTTTATTCTTATGTTGCGAACGCTCGTTTTGACATTGCACTACCGTGTTTGTAGGTACGTGCGTAATACGTACTGCTGATTCGGTGGTGTTAACGTGCTGACCACCCGCGCCCGATGCACGGTACACGTCTATACGTAGGTCAGACGGATTAATGTCAATTTCAATATTGTCGTCTATCTCTGGGTATACAAACGCAGAGGCAAACGAAGTATGACGGCGGCCACTTGAGTCAAATGGGCTTTTACGCACTAAACGGTGCACACCTGTTTCTGTACGTAACCAACCGTAAGCATATTCGCCAACAAAGCGAACTGTTGCGCCTTTTATTCCGGCCACATCGCCATCGGTTGCTTCTACTAGCTCAACTTTAAAGCCTTTTGCTTCACCCCAGCGTAAATACATGCGAAGTAACATGTTACACCAGTCTTGAGCTTCAGTGCCGCCTGAACCTGATTGTAAATCAAGGTATGCATCGTTTGCGTCGTGCGTGCCCGAAAACATGCGACGAAACTCTAAACCTTCTAATTGCGCGTTTAGGCCTTCAAGCTCTGCATTTGCTTCGTCAAAGGTGTCTTCGTCTTCGGCTTCTATTGCAAGCTCAAGCAAGCCTTCAACGTCATCAGCGCCAGCAACTAAGTTGTCGATTGTTTCAACAACCGCCTCTAATGCTGACTTTTCACGGCCAAGTGCCTGTGCGCGTTCAGGTTCATTCCATACAGCTGAATCTTCAAGTTCGGCGTTAACCTCTTCTAAGCGTTCTTGTTTAAGAGCGTAGTCAAAGGTACCCCCGAAGCAGTTCAGTACGATCGCGAATTTCCTTGATTTGATTAATCACAGGATTCACTTCAAACATGTACATTACTCCAAAATGGCTAGATTATTACGGCCCGACTTAAGGAATATCCGCAATAAGTTATCGTCAAATGATAAAAACGCCCGATTTTAACAAAAAATCGCGCGTTTTATTAGCCTTTTATGCATGTATTGTGCATATTTTTTAATGTACTTTTTCAAGCTCTCGGACGATTAGCTGTAGGCTAAACTTACCCCTAAACTCGTTAATATCGAGTTGATAAGCCACTTTAACAAAGCGCGCTTCGGTATCTGGCCATTCTTTTACGTCAATACCAAAAGCAATAGCGTCAACTAACCGCCCTGATTGATGTTTAAGCACCAGTTTTAAATGTTTTTCGCCCACAATACGTTGCTGAATTAATTCAAAGGTATGTTCAAACACCGGCTCTGGGAACTGCTGCCCCCATGGACCTGATTGCTTTAATAATTGGGCAAACTCCATGGTAAAGCAGTCGTTTGGCAGTTCACCGTCGGTAAACACAATACAACGCTTACTTTCTTCGCTTAATTGCGCACTTACTGCGGCATCAAACGCTTTTTTAAAGTCGTTAAAGTTTTGCTCGTTAATACTTAAACCCGCCGCCATGGCATGGCCACCAAACTTATTAATTAGGTGGGGGTCCGCGGTATTTAACCCTTCTAGTAGGTCGCGCATGTGTAGCCCTTCAATGGAGCGGCACGAGCCTTTAATTTCGCCGTTTTCGCCACCAGCAAAAATAACCGTTGGACGATGGTATTTTTCTTTTAAGCGACCAGCCAAAATACCAATAACGCCCTGATGCCAGTCATCTTGGAACAAACAGATAGCATCAGGAATGTTGTCGTCGGTAAAGGCGAGCCTATCAAGCACGGCTTGCGCTTCAGCTTGCATGCCCTGCTCTATTTCACGCCTTGCATGGTTTAAGCTGTCGAGTTCGCCTGCAATACGCCTTGCTTGGTTTATATCGTTACTCAGTAAACAGGCTATGCCCAAGCTCATGTCGTCTAATCGCCCTGCTGCGTTTAACCGCGGCGCAAGTGAAAAGCCAAAGTCGCTGGCACTTAGGCGTGCTGCATTTCGGTTAGCCACTTCAATAAGAGCTGTAATACCTGGGCGAGTTTTACCACTGCGAATACGCGCTAAACCTTGGTGTACTAGTGTTCGGTTATTTGCATCAAGCGCAACGACATCAGCTACTGTACCCAGCGCAACTATGTCTAATAAGTTTGCTAAGTTAGGCGGTGCTTGTTGCGTAAAGTAACCTTGTTCGCGCATTAGGCTTCTTAGTGCAATTAATAAGTAAAACGCCACGCCTACACCAGCAATCGACTTTGACGGAAAGTTACATTCGTGTCTGTTTGGATTGACGATGGCGTCGGCATTAGGAAGCTGTTCACCTTGTAAATGGTGATCTGTAACCAACACTTTTATACCTACCGATTTTAAAATATCAATACCGGCAATACAGGATATACCGTTATCTACGGTGATCACTAAATCGGGTTTTATTTGTACTATTTGTTCGGCCAGTGCGGGGCTTAAGCCATAACCTAAGCTAAAGCGGTCTGGAATGAGGTAATCTAAATTTTGAAAACCAAACATTTGCAACCCCTGCATTAAGGTTGCAGTACTGGTTGCGCCATCGGCATCAAAGTCGCCCACAATTAAAATGTGGCTTTGCGCCTTAAGCGCATCGACGAGTAATGCACTTGCCTTGTCGATGTCTTTAAACAATTTATAGTCGTGAAGCGTAGCAACACCGTTATCGAGCTCTTGGGCATCAACTACACGACGAGTCGCGTAAATTTGTTTTATAACCGGATGCAAATGACTCGGTAAGTGCGAGTCGTTAACGCTTTCGCGCGCAATGATCAGTTTTTTCATGCAGGTTTTTTAACTTATTGAGTCGTATTAAAAAGACAAAAAAAGGCCATTAAGGCCTTTTTATAAACGTAAACACGTTATTAAGATGCTTTATTAGCATCTAACGCTGCTTTTAATGCAGCAGCAGGTTGGTAACCTGGGATCATTGTGCCGTCATCTAAAATAATGGCTGGCGTGCCACTAATGCCAAAGCTTTGACCTAGCTGATAATGCTCAGCAATAGGCGCACTACAACCTGCAACTACCGTGGTACTTTCACCTGCTTTAGCTTCTGTTAACGCCTCTTGTTGATCTTTCGCACACCATACATTCATTAAATCTGCATAGCCCGAACCTTGTAAGCCACCACGTGGAAACGCTAAATACTTAACGGTAATACCCGCATCAAGCAAATCGTTTAGTTCACGGTGTAATTTACGACAATAACCACAGCTAATATCAGTAAATACAGTGATGCTGTGTTTTTCGTTTGGTGCTTTGTACACAATCATCGACTCTTCATAATCTGTAATACCTTCAGCGCGCACGCTATTTAAAGCTTGCTCTGTTAGGTTACTACGATTGTCTAAATCGATTAACGTGCCTTGCATTAAAAACTGACCATCTGGGCTTGCGTATAACACACCTTTGTTTGTAATTAGCTCTTTTAAACCAGCCACTGGGCTTGGATTTATTTGCTTAACTGTTACGCCAAGTGCCGCAAACTTAGTAACAATAGGATCATTAGCATTTGGCGTTACTGCAACGTCATTTGCCAATGCACTCATACTTGTGCACAACATGGCACCTGCTAACATTAATTTTTTCATAACTTCTCTCTATCCTAAAAATACTTAATATATTGACCGGCTTAATACTATTTAATTTCAAATTAAGCGCGCGGATGATGCTGCGCGTGTACCGATTTTAACCGTTCATTAGCAACATGAGTATAAATTTGCGTTGTTGATAGGTCGCTGTGTCCCAACATCATTTGCACAACACGTAAATCGGCCCCATGATTTAATAAATGCGTAGCAAATGCATGGCGCAATGTGTGAGGTGATAATGGCGATTCAACCGATGCCAAAATAGCATAGTGTTTGATTCTATGCCAAAAGGTTTGTCGAGTCATGCCTACACCACGCTTTGACGGAAATACAAAGTCGGTGGCGTGTTTGATCATTTGTGCGCGCCCAACTTTTAAAAAAAGCTCAAGCCAATGCATGGCTTCTTCGCCAAGCGGCACTAAACGTTCTTTGTTGCCTTTACCTTTTACAAACACAACCGCTTGGCGTAAGTTAATTTGCTCCATACGTAGCCCAACCAACTCACTGACACGCAGGCCTGTGGCGTAAAGTAACTCAAGCATCGCCTTATCGCGCAGTCCCATTGGCTCTTCAGTATTGGGGGCGCTGAGAAGCGCTTCTACTTCGGCTTCAGAAAGTGTTTTAGGTAACGATTGCCCCGCTTTGGGTTGAGCAATGTTTAACATGGGTGTATCGGTAATCAGTTTTTCACGTACAAAATACTGATAAAACCGTTTTAACGCACTAATACTGCGCGCAGTACTGCGCGGCTTTAGGCCTAAGTCGACCCGGTGCGCTAAATAGCTTTCAATGTCGTGCCCTGTTACCGTCATTAAGTTTTCGCCTTTTAAAAACTGGCAAAACTTATCTAAATCGCTGCGGTAAGCACTTAATGTGTTTTCGCTTACACCTTGCTCTAAATAAAGGCTATCTAAAAAGGTTTCTAGGTAGTCGCTATTGGTGCTCATACTGCTTTTATTTTCTGAAAAATCGTCAGATAGCGTTGTCACATTATGCTCTCATGCTTTGCTAAGGTATCAATTAAAAATACCTTACGGTAAACTTGAGCCTATCATATCAGGCAATTACACAGTGATAAATACGATGCAAATTGGTTTATTTTTTGGCTCTACTACGTGCTACACCGAAATGGCAGCAGAAAAAATTCGTGACCTTATTGGTGACGATATAGTCAGCCTTCACAATATTAAAGACGAACCACTAAAAAATGCAGAGCAGTACGACTTTATCATCTTTGGTATTTCAACATGGGACTTTGGCGAAATACAAGAAGACTGGGAGTCAAAATGGGACGACATAAAAGATGTAAACCTACATGGTAAAACTATTGCTTTATTTGGCATGGGCGACCAGCAAGGTTACGGACAGTGGTTTCAAGACGCTCTGGGTATGCTGCACGACGAAATAAACACACAAACATTTACACAACTTGGCTTTTGGCCAAACGACAGCAGCTACGAGTTTGAAGCTTCAAAGGCACTCACCCCCGATGGCAAACAGTTTGTAGGGCTCGCCCTTGATGAAGACAGCCAGTACGAGCTAAGCGATGAACGCATAGCCAGCTGGGTTGAGCAAGTAATGACCGAGTACGGCGAAACGCTTTAACTGCTCAAGCGCAATGGTTGCAGTAAAAAGCCAAACACGCTTAGGTGTTTGGCTTTAGTAGTAATGCACAAGGCTAAACTTAACGCATAAGTTTAAAAGCTACGAATATCTACACTTGAGCTATTAAATTTAAACATATTAATTTTTCCGCACTGTGCCACATGGTTAGTGCTGGCATAGGGTGTATTGGCTTGGTTTATATCGCTTTCCCAACCTTGACCATTTTTTACAAATGCTTTTACCTCAAACCACCCATTCACCGCTTTGCTGCAATCCATATCTACATCTAGCATCCAGTAGTGTTCACCCCAAATATTAAGCGGTGTAACGCCAAAACCATCGTTGGTCACTGTTTTTTGTGTACCATACGCACTTGGCCACACGTTTGTAGTCCAATCGGCTGCTGTCCCCTCTGCTTGCGTACTTTGCCCGCTTTCAATACCGTACCAATCTAGGAAGTTATCGTTTGCTTTCCATAGACTTGTAGTGGCATTTTTTAAATTGTTATGGCGAATAGGCATCGCGCATTCAACATTGGTTGTTTGGCAGTTTCTTCCTAAATTTGTATTGGCATAGGTATGATCTATTCCGCCACGTACAAACATATCTTGCCCACTTTGGGTTTGTGCGTTAATAAAAATAACAGTACGCTGCCAATCACCATTCGGGGTTGAAGTCGACCCTTGTGATAACTTAGCGTTTTTATGAATCGCCATGGCATCCCACGGCGCCACATTTAAATTAATAGTGCCGTTATTATTAACGGTTACAACCTCACCGCTACAACTTTTAGCATCGCCCGACAATTCACCTTTTAATACATTACAATATTGACCGGGTGCCATGTCTGTTTGCACAGTAGCATTAAGCGTTGAGTCTTCTTTGTTAATAGCCATATGACCTGAGCTACCGCGGCCAAATGAAATCTGATTATTCGTGTTATCCCACCAATTTGTCACAGCCCAGTTGTCGGCGGTGTTATTTCTAAAATCAACGCCACCAGCAATATATGACCACCGGTGCTCACACTTCCAATTGCTTTCAAAGCATTCTAAATTACCATTGTTATGAACGGGAACATTTGGCCCGCCAGCATCGGTATCACCATGAAAATCGTAACTTGACATCACTTTTGGGTAACCATATGGATACGCCAACATAAATACGTTAGCTAAGTCGTATAAACGGCCATCTTCAAAAGTAATTACATTACCCGCACCACCGTGCCCGCGCTGATTGTCGTGATTATCTACAAATACGACCGCCGATGAGCTTGGCATAAAGCCCCACCCTTCACCAAAATTACTTAGCCACGCAAGTGAGCCGTTTCTAAATGTATTACCGAGTTGTGTACTGTATTTAAACTCGGTAACAAGCCCTGTACTTAAATACTCAGAGGCATCAACGGCTTCTGTTCCCTGATCAATCACTTCATGAAAGACCAACGGCGAGCCGTTTATTTTAGCCATAAGGCTTTGAATATCGCTAGCGGCTACGTGTTTAGCCGCGTCAAACCTAAAGCCTTTTACTCCAATAGCTTGAAGGTCATTAATATAAGCCGCTATGGTATTTTGCACGTAATTTGAAGATGTGTTTAAGTCGGCAAGCCCTACCAGCTCACAGTTTTGAACGCGATAACGGTTATTACCGTAATCTTCTGGGTTAATTGAGCAGCTTTCATGAAAATCTTGTGGGCTATAAATTGGGTATTGTTTATTCCCAAACGTGCTTCCCGCTACGCCATTCCCACTCCCAGCTGCCATGTGGTTAATTAGGGTATCTACATATATATCGACCCCTGCACTTTTACAACGGTTAACCATATCTATAAACTGCGTTCGGTTACCGCCTCGGCTTTGCAGTTGGTAGCTCACAGGTTGATAGCGAGTCCACCATTGGTTGCCTGTAATATGCTCGTTAGGTGGAGAAACCTGTACAGCAGCGTACCCTTTTGGTCCTAAAAACTGCTCACACTCTTGTGCGACATCGGGCCAACTCCATTCAAATAAATGAACAAACGTAGTGGGTGCAGCAGCTGCAAGGTTAGGTACAAGCAAACCTAGGCTTAACCCGGCGGTGGTGACAATTTTATTCAGCTTCATAGTGTGTGTTTCCAAATGTTGGCGAGCTAAACAACATGCTCTTAGTTATTTACAAGTGGTTAACACTAGTCTTGAGATTGATTAAATAACAACTGAATACGTATGCATTATGGGTAAACTATCCTTTATTATTAGATAATCATCCACATAGTTACGTCATTTTTAAATAAAACGCCTTACACAAAGCAACGTAATCAGTGGTGTAATTGTTGTTTAGCTCTCTAATGCATAGCGTTGAATTGTCGGTTTGTGATTGTAGGTAGCTAAATGTCATTAAACTGCGGCTTATAGGTTTGCTAGGTGTCGCTTGCACTTGGCAGTGTGCATTTAAATAAAGTCCATGTTTAACGGCAAGTTCAATAAATACCTCGGCCTCAGTGCTTGGCAGTATTAAACTAAACCGTGAGTGTGAATGGCTAAGCTGCCTAAACGCGTTAATTAACTCCTCAAAGCTTAAACCATCAGTGTGGCGTGCAGTGTTTCGGGCGGCATTATTGCCTTTTAGACTGTGATTAAAATAAGGCGGATTAGAAATGATTACGTCAAAGGGAGCATCACTATTAAAGCTTTGAATAGTTTGGTGCTGAATAGTTATATTGGGCCACGGACTATTTGCTACGTTTTGTAATGCTTGATTGTATGCGTTTTTATCTATTTCAACCGCGGTAATACTCAATGTTGGCCTGCGCTGCTTACACATTAACGCCAATAACCCTGTGCCTGTGCCAATATCTAATAACGTGTTTGCATCTGTTAAGTTTGCCCACGCGCCAAGCAAAATGCCGTCGGTTGAAACCTTCATTGCGCAATGGTCGTGTTCAACCTTAAATTGTTTAAATGCAAAACCAGACATTTTTTCACCTTTTCATTCACCAAGCGCAGCATAGCGCGTATAATCAAGGTAATTGTCCACTATTTTAGACACTCTATGCAATTTTCTGAATTTGATCTTGATACCAAATTACTCGACGCCATTAATAAAATGGGTTACGAAACGCCGACCAGTATCCAACAGCAAGCTATTCCTGAAGCCCTTCAGGGACGTGATATTTTAGCGTCTGCGCCAACTGGCACAGGTAAAACAGCGGCATTTTTAATTCCTGCTATTCAATACTTATTGGATTTTCCGCGCCGTGAACCTGGTTTTGCCCGCGTATTAATAATGACCCCAACACGTGAGCTGGCTTATCAAATTCATGAGCAATGTGAGTTACTAGCAAAACGTACGCACCTGAAAATAGGTGTAGTAACCGGCGGTATTAACTACGGAACGCATAAAGAAATTTTTGAAAAAAATAACGACGTGTTAATTGCCACTCCAGGGCGATTAATGGAATACCTTGAAACTGAAAACTTTCATGCTGAACACGTCGAAATGCTTATTATTGATGAAGCCGACCGCATGCTAGACATGGGTTTCAAAAAAGAAATGAGCCGTATTTGTGACGAAGCTAAAAACCGCCGTCAGTGCTTTTTGTTCTCTGCCACCCTTGAGGGCGACAGCGTAGAGCGATTTGCAGAAACAACGCTAAACGACCCTGCTCTACTTGAAGCTGAATCGTCACGCAAAGAAAAAGCTAAAATTCACCAGTGGGTTCACCTTGCTGATGATTACCACCATAAACTAGAACTTTTAGTCAATACCCTTAACGGCCCAGACGTTAGTAAAGCTATTGTGTTTGTTAAAACCCGTGAGCGTTTAGAAACACTCATTGGTGAATTAACTAATAACGGCGTAAAAGCCGCCTGGCTGCGTGGTGAAATGCCCCAAGACAAGCGCATGAAAGCAATGGAAAACTTTCATAGCGGCCGCACTAAAATATTGATTGCAACAGATGTAGCCGCCCGAGGTATTGACGTATCTGACATTAGCCATGTTATTAACTTTGACATGCCACGAACAGCTGACGTATATGTACACCGAATTGGCCGTACGGGTCGTGCAGGTAAAAAAGGTATCGCTATATCATTAGTGGAAGCGCACGATATTGGTATTTTGTACAAAGTAGAACGCTACATTGAACAAAAGCTTAAACGTCGTGTAATTAAAGGCATAGAGCCGCAGCATAAAGAAGCTAAGCCACCCGCTAAAAAGCGTAAAGATCCGGTAAAAATGAAAGCGAAGAAAAAAGCGAAAGTTAAAAAGAAAAAATAACTTAGCATTTTTTACCAAAGCCGGAGCATGCCGGCTTTTTAATACGCGTTACAAATGTAACCAGAGCATGTAACACCTACCCATTTAAATGTAATTATTGCCCACCTGAATTCCCACTTAATGAAATAACCTTATATTTCAATAAATTAACAATGGCACTGAACTTGTATTATTAGAGACAGAATAGCCAGAATACTTAATGGTTTGGCTAAATTTTTAATTGATATAAAAGGATTGAGTTATGAACCGCTTAAAGTTAACTATTGCTTTAGTTTCGTTTTGTTGTTTATTTTTGTTAGCATGTGCTACCAAAGTGAGTGCAGCAACGCACCTAGCCGTAGTGAGCAGCGTAGCAACTCAACCTAACCTACAACAAACCATTACCAGCACACTTCGTACTAACCCTAACTTTGCATTAAGCAATATTCGCGTTCAGGTTAAAGATGGCGAGGTAGTATTACATGGTCAAGCGCAAACAGGTTTTGAACGTGCGCTTGCACAAAAATTTTTAGAAAATATGGATGGGGTTAAAATCATTCGTAACAAAATTAGTGTTATTTAAATCACACTTTTATTAACTCAATTGATCCTAGGCGCAGCGCGCAACTCCAACACATGCTGCGCCTTTTTTGTGCCTGTAGTTACTTACAACTCACATTAACTACAAAAATAAACTTGCTTTAATTACCTCTTATTTACCGCCAAAGACCAATTGTAAATTGCATACCTTACAACCTGATATTTGCCTAAACAATTTACCCTTTAAATAATAAATTTATATTAAGGCTAGGCCTGTTTAACTGCCATTATTAAAGCGTGTTCTATCTAGGCGTAACATAACTAAGGTGCGCGATTTGTGACCCAGTAAGCTCGGTCCCTACTTCTGCATTATTTTAATGACTACGCCTATGTACGTATAACTTAAAGTCGTATACAGCTCATATGCCCTACTTGCTCTTTATGACCTATTCTTTAAGCAACAAGGAGAAGCAACCTAAGGGGGGACCTCAAAGGTTACTGCATGTTTTATATTTATGCTGCGTTATCGTCGGTTTCGGGAAGTAACTACACAATAGCCTTAGCCTTATCGATATATTACATAGCCCGCTTCCAATTTCATCTCAAAAGGTAAGTAGACATAAATTTATAATTAGTTAACGTTGTTCTCACCTTCTCAAACATTTAAGTAGCCATAAAAAAATGCAGCTTTATAAAGCTGCATTTAGTTGTTGTGACTCGTAAGTCATTTTTTCTTTAGCTAACGGCGCACATATAAATGTAAAAGTGCGCTAAGAGTGAGTAAATAATTCCCAATGGTATTAATGGCTCATTTATTCGTTTTGGCTTGAATCTGCTCCACTAGCGTTGCCTTTATTTGATGATTGCTGGCTTATTTTATCGCTGATCATGGCATCGAGTTTTTCACCGCCTTTAATACCAAAATCGAGCGTACGAATAGGAAATGGAATACTAATATCAGCTTCATCCAACGCTTGTTTAACGGCGACTACACCTTTATGGCGCACTGTCATAAAGTCTGGTTCACCTGGGTATTTAATCCAAAACCACACCAATAAATTAATGCTACTGTCACCAAAGCCTTCGGCATAAACATCGGTTTCGTTTTTACGAATAACAAAGTCCAAATCGTTAATCTTATCTACAATAACTTCTTTCGCTTTTTCTATGTCGTCACCATACGAAATGCCTACCGGTACTTCGATGCGTCTAACCCCGAGTGTGGTGTAGTTTTTTAACACATTTCTAAACAACACCTTGTTAGGCACTAAGATTAACTGCCCGTAAAAGCTTTCTATTAGCGTGTTGCGCAGGTTTATTGAGTGTACTGAGCCAAACACGTCGTCGGTTTCTATTACGTCTCCTGTTTTAAAGGGTTTGCGTATACCCATTGCGATACCCGCAATCAAGTTTTCGGTCATATCTTGAAACGCAAAACCTATGGCTAAACCAACAATACCCGCACCGGCTAATAAAGAGGTAACCGTACCTTTTAACCCCACAAAATCTAGCGCTATAAACACCCCAACACACAGTACAATAACCTTAAATATAGAGGCCATTAAATCGGCTATTTGTTGTGAGTCGAGTGAACGGCGCAAAATGTTTTTCATTAGGTTGCCAGCAAAGCGCGCTAGCATTGAAAATATAATGGCAATAATAACCGCCACTATAAAATTAGGGATGTGACTTATAACAACATCAAACCAACCGCCGAGTTTTTCTTCGATAAGTTTTTCGGCTTCTGTTATCGAGGGTATGCTGATCATTTTTGTGCACCTATGAGTAAATAATAATGTGAATACTTTACTCATAGGTGCAAGTTTAGCGCCAGCATATAAAAAGCCATGCATTGCATGGCTTTTTAAATATATGTTTAGCTGTATTTAACACGTTAGCTTTGTTCGTCGCGCATAAATACAGGCTCTAACTCTTTAGTTGTTGCCTCAGCGCTAAAGTAATAACCTGCAACGGTAAATTCTTTTAGCTGACTTAACTGCGTTACTTGGTTTTCTATAATGTAACGCGCCATCATGCCACGCGCTTTTTTAGCGTAGAAACTAATGACCTTATATTGCCCATTTTTACAGTCTTTAAAGTGCGGCGTAATAATTTGCGCGTTAAGCGCTTTTTTATCTACCGCTTTGAAGTATTCGTTTGAAGCTAGGTTAACGAGATATTGTGCATCTTGTGCTTTTATTACTTCGTTTAGTTTGTCAGCAATAATACTGCCCCAAAACTCATACAGGTTTTTACCTCGCGAGTTTTCAAGCTTAGTGCCCATTTCTAGTCGGTACGCTTGCATTAAATCAAGCGGTTTTAATAAACCATATAATCCAGATAATATACGCAAATGGCTTTGCGCATAATCAAGGTCACTTGCAGTTAACGTGCTCGCCTCTAACCCACCGTATACGTCACCATTAAAAGCAAGTGCGGCTTGCTTGGCGTTATCAGAGGTAAAAGGTTGCGACCATTCGCTAAAACGCGCTGCGTTAAGGCCTGAAAGCTTGTCGCTAATTTTCATTAAACTGCCAATTTGCGCAGGTGTTAGTTCACGGCATACTTTCATGAGTTCCTCGCTATGCTCGAGTAATTCAGGCTGAGTGAACTTATCGGTTGCCGGTGGCGTGTCGTAATCAAGATTTTTTGCAGGTGAAATAACAGTGATCATAGTTAGCTATTGACTTGTAAATTATTTAATGTCAATTTCAACATTAAATGAAACGAAAAGCACGTTTTGTTTAAATAAATCCTCCCTTAAAAATTCATACATTGCCGTTTTTTAATTGATAAGGACATAAGACCTATCAAGCATTGTCACACTGTTGCAGTATGGATGTTATATATTAAGGGTAGATTATTCTTTTAACTTGCTTGGAATGAGGAAAGCAAATGACTTCAGCTCTACAAAGGCTAAAACAACATTCATCTATCGTAGCCGACACTGGCAATATTGAAGCGATCAAAAAGCATCAACCAGAAGATGCAACCACAAACCCGTCGCTTTTATTAAAAGCGAGCGAGATTGAAGCTTATAAGCCTTACCTAGATAAAGCTTGGAGCTATGCAAAAGAAACCGAGCAAGAGCCAGCTAAACAACTAGAACTTGCATGTGACTATTTTGCTGTATTACTTGGTAAAGAAATTAGTGAAATTGTACCAGGTTATATTTCTACAGAAGTAGATGCCCGTTTATCGTTTGATACTCAAGCAACCATTGCTAAAGCACACACTCTACTTAGCCTTTACGAAAAAGAAGGTGTAAGCAAAGACAAAATTTTAATTAAAGTTGCGTCTACATGGGAAGGTATTAAAGCCGCTGAGCAGTTAGAAAAAGAAGGGACTAAATGTAACCTTACTTTATTATTTAGCGACGCCCAAGCCCGTGCATGTGCTGATGCAAATGTATTTCTAATCTCGCCATTTGTTGGCCGTATTTTAGATTGGCACGTTGCCAACGGTATGGAAAAACCAACGGATCCACTACAAGATCCTGGTGTGCAATCAGTACGCAGCATTTTTGAGTTTTACAAACGCCATGATTACAAAACAGTGGTTATGGGTGCAAGTTTCCGTAACACGGGTGAAATTATTGCTCTTACAGGTTGTGACAAGCTAACTATTAGCCCTAACCTTTTAGAAGACTTAGGTAACCTTGAAGGCGCACAAGAATATTTACTAGAAAGTGATATTCCTAAAGAGCCAAAACCTGAGCCGCTTACAGAAGCGCAATTCCGTTGGTTACATAACCAAGACGCAATGGCCACTGAAAAGCTAGCTGAAGGTATTCGTTCATTTGCACAAGCACAAGAGCAATTAGAAGAACGCTTCAAGGCAATGTAATTTGCTGTAAAAAAATAAAAAAGCGCCGTATTATTTATGGCGTTTTTTTATGTCTGTAAAAAACGGGCGAATAAACCCACCTCCCTCACATCTTTTATCTATAGAAAAATAACTCTCATCGGCTTAAATTTTTCGTAAACTGTATTTCACGTGTTCATATTTAAAAACAATACTTTACTGGTATAAACCTTCATTTAAGCATCACAATTTTGTAACATCTCTGTCACTTTTTTATTCTATTTTAGCTAGGCCTGTGGTATAGGTACTCTTGAGGTCAATAAAATCAATAGGAGAAGTTCATGGATAGCCTAAACGATATATTAGAGATACTAGAAGGTCCTGATGAAAAAAGAAAAACCTCTCAGAAGAACAAAAAAAGAAAATGGCGCGAAATAGAAGCAATAAAAGATAAACAACGTCTACGTAAAGAATTAGAGGAATTTGATTACTTTGCAGACACAATTGCAATTGATGAGCTAGATTTTTAATTTCTATACCCACCAATTACACAAAAGCCCTCATTTATGAGGGCTTTTTTAATGTTCAAACTTATTTAACTAAACCTGCCAATTTATGGGCTTTTTACCTTGCGCTAACAGTAGTTCGTTAGTTCGCGAAAAGTGCTTACAACCAAAAAAGCCTCGATGAGCCGACAGCGGCGACGGATGCGGACCACTCAAAATAGAGTGGCGAGTGCTATCTATGCCTTTTCCTTTTTTTTGCGCATGCGCTCCCCACAAAATAAACACAACCCCATCACAGTTCGCGTTAATATGAGCAATAACATTATCGGTAAATTGCTCCCAGCCTAAATGCTTATGCGAATGTGCTTGTCCTTGCTCTACCGTTAAAACAGTATTTAGTAAAAATACGCCTTGCTCCGCCCAGGTTTGCAAGTAACCATGTTCAGGTATAACAAAACCCTCAATATCTGTAGCCAGCTCTTTGTACATATTTTTAAGCGAGGGTGGTAATTTTTTTACCTCTGGCAGAACAGAAAAACATAACCCGTGAGCTTGCCCTTCACCGTGGTAAGGGTCTTGCCCTAAAATGACCACACGAATATCGTTTAGAGGCGTGACATTAAACGCATTAAATACGAGCGATTCAGGGGGATAAACAGCAACACCTTGCGCTCGGCGGTTTTCGACTGCGTTTAAGGTTTTCTGCATATAAGGTTGCTGTAACTCGTTGTGTATAAATGTATCCCAGTCGCTCATTACATACTCTTTATTTGTTTTCGTGACGCGTCTATTTTATCACACATATCCGCCAGTCCATCTAGCATACGCGGTGTAAAACGGTGAAGTAAATCGGCGTTAACGCGAATAAACTGATTATTTTTAACCGCAGGCACTTCTGGCCATGCCTTCCAATTAACATTTGGCTGCGGGGTATTAGACTTTTCGTCAGGAATAATAATCACCTGAGGCTTAGTAACAATGACATTTTCAATGCTGATTTGTAGGTACTGGGTCGTGCTATTAGCAAATACATTATTTACATGACAGGTACTTACTAATTGACCAATCCATGTGCTTTCACTGATGGTCATCATTGGCTCGGCCCATAACTGATAAAAACCAGATATAGGCAGCTTCCCTTGCTGGTTTTTTATAATAGCGGTTAACTTGTGCTTAAACACTTTGGCAACCTGTTGGCTTTGCTTTTCGTACCCTGTTAATTTACCAAGAGTGAGTAGTTCAGTTTGCACGCCTTCTATGCTTGTAGGGTTGCTTAAATGCACTTTGATACCCAAGCGCTCTATTTGTGCTATATCTTCCTGTTGATTTCCGCTTTTCCAGGCAATCACTAAATCAGGTTTTAAAGCTAATAATTTCTCAAGAGAAATGCCATAGTACCCGCCAATGCGAGCTATATTTTTTGCTTCATGTGGGTAATCAGCATAGTCAACGGTACCCACAATATCGCTACCTGCACCAATAGCAAATAGGTTTTCAACTATGTGTGGGGCAAGTGCAACTATACGTAGTTTTTTAGGCTCAGGCTCTGCGTTCGCCACTGCATTGCTCTGTAAACTAAACAGCATTAACCCTATAAAAAGCAATTTAATCACTAGTAATCAAACCCTTCTAGTGCTTTTACACCTGAATCGAATGCGTGTTTTACATTGCGCACTTCGCTCACTGTATCGGCAAGGTCAGTCAATGTTCTGTGCGCTGCGCGCCCTGTGATAATAACCGATTGCATAGCCGGGCGATTATTAAGTGCGCTCACTACTTCGTCTAAGTCGATGTAGCCATAAGTCACCATGTAAGTGAGTTCATCAAGTAGTACTAAGTTAATACTGCTGTCGGCAAGCATACGCTTTGCTTCTTGCCATGTTGCTTGCGCTGCTAAAGTATCAGCCTCTTTATTTTGTGTATCCCACGTAAAACCAGTATTCATTACAGCAAATTCAACACCTGCGCCTTGTAATAAATTACGCTCACCACATTCCCATGTCCCTTTTATAAATTGACACACAGCGGCTTTTTGACCATGGCCTACACAGCGTGCTACCACACCAAAACCAGAGGTCGATTTACCTTTCCCATTACCAGTAATGACTTGAAAAATACCTTTAACCTCTTGCGCAGCTTCAACACGGGCATCTACGTGTTCTTTTACTTTTTGCTGGCGCTGTTTATGCTTGTCGTTTGTCTGTTCAGTCATTATTGTGTCCTTTATAAATCGAGATAATTTGCGCTATATCTAAATGTGTTTCGCACATAGTTGCTAAACGCGCTAACTGCTGTTCGCGGTGTGTATCAATACTTATTGGGTCAAGCTGTAAAGTTGGTTTTACCCACTTGAAAATTTCCATAGTGGCGTTGGGCTCATCAAATAAACCGTGTAAATAAGTGCCCGCAATTGCGTTATCGTCACTTATAAAACCATCCGTTTTAAATCCATTTGGATGCTCATTAAAAGTTAAAAATGGCTTATTAAGCGCGGCCCCTTTGCTAATACCTGCATGTATTTCGTAGCCACTACACGGTGTTTGTAAATCATTTAACTGCATCGTCGCTGATAATTTAGAAAGTACTTTTTGCGCGCTCAGTGTGGTTTCAAAATCACATAAGGCCAACCCATTCACCCTTTTTAATGACGACTCAACCCCCTCTGGATCGTGGATAATATTACCCAGCATTTGCATGCCACCACAAATTCCAAGCACTTTACCCCCATAGCGTAAGTGGCGTTTTATTTGCCTATCCCACCCTTCATTTATTAAGAAAGTTAAATCGCCAAGTACGTTTTTACTGCCTGGTAAAATAATAAGATCAACATCAGGAATTACCTGCGTATGGCGTACATAATTAACATTAATATTTGGGTGTAAACGCAGTGCGTCAAAATCGGTATGGTTACTAATATGTGGCACTAATAATATTGCAATATTGATAGTTGCATGGGTGACGTTATTGCCTATTGCAACAGCGTCCTCCGCGTCGAGAGTCAAATCGTGGAGGTATGGCAGTACACCTAAAACAGGCTTATTTGTATAGTTCTCTAACCAATCAAGCCCTCCTTGCAGTAAACTTATATCTCCTCTAAAACGGTTAATTACAAACCCTTTTACACGTGCTTGCTCTGACTCGCTAAGTAATGCCAATGTCCCCACTAAATGAGCAAATACACCACCTTTATCTATATCGGCAATGATGATCACCGGGCAGTCTACTTTTTCAGCGTAGCCCATGTTAGCGATGTCGTTTTCACGCAAATTTATCTCAGCGGGGCTTCCCGCACCTTCCACCAATAACAACTCAAACCGTTTTGCTAAACGCTCGTGTGATGTAATGACGGCATCCATAGCGACTTTTTTATAATCGTGGTATTTACCCGCTTCCATGTTGCTAATCGCTTTACCATGAATAATAACTTGCGCGCCAGTGTCGCTATTGGGTTTAAGTAATATGGGATTAAAGTCAGTTTCGGGCTCAACTCTAGCAGCAATAGCTTGCAAAGCTTGTGCTCGGCCAATTTCGCCACCGTCGTTTGTCACTGCGCTATTAAGTGCCATATTTTGTGGCTTAAACGGTGCGACTTTTATACCTTGATTTGCAAATACTCGACAAAGCGCAGCCACTAGGGTGCTTTTTCCTGCATCAGAGGTCGTGCCTTGTATCATAAGCGTTTTCATGGCTATACCTTCGACTTTCTAAAAAAGAGTAAACTTAAGAAAAACGCACTCCCCACAGCGGCCGTGATCACCCCAACAGGTAGCTCTTGATTTTGTAGTAAAGAACGTGACAGTACATCGACCCATACCATAAATGTGCCTCCTGCTAAGCTTGTTATTAATAGCCCTGCGACGGTTCCCTGCGAGATAAAAAAGCGCACAATGTGTGGCACCATTAACCCAACAAAACCAATACCACCACACATTGCCACCAGCACAGCGGTTATTAATGAGCTTAAAATTAGCATCAGTAACCTAAATCGTTTCACTTTAACACCAAGAGTTATGGCACTTTCATCACCTAATAACATGGCATTAAGTTGGCGCCTAAAGCTAATCATTACGCAGGTACACAATGTAATCACTAAAAATGGTATCCATAGTGTTGCCCACTGCGCACGTGCAAAACTACCCAAGGTCCAAAATAAAATAGCGGCAACGGCTTGCGGCTCACTCCAATAAAGTAACAAACTAGTAAATGCACTAAATAAAAATGAGAGTGCAACACCAGCTAACAACATCGATTCAACCTGCCCACCTTGTTGCCTTGTGGCTATTAATATAAGCAAGCTCATTGCTAATAAACTACCTAGTAGCGCCGCCGCAGAAAGGGCAACGCCCGCGCTAATACCCACAAATGCCATAAGGATAACTACACCAAACGAAGCACCTGACGATATACCAAATAAATAGGGATCGGCTAATGGGTTACGTGTCACAGTTTGTAAAATTAGCCCCGCAATAGCTAAACCTGCACCGGCCAAAAACGCCAATAATGTGCGCGGCACTCTTAATTCAAAAATAATACGGCTGGTCAGTGACGAATCATTAAAATGCACAAGACTGTTAAATACATCGTTTATTGACGTATCTGTTGCGCCAAAGCTCAAAGCTAAAAACAGACTTACTGTAGCAATGACAATAAACATAAATAGCGCCGCAGAATGGCGAAATCGAGAGGCCAGCATGTTATTTATAACCATAAAAATAAGTAATATGAGGTGTGCTTTTGCCAAGCTGAGATTCTTGTGGGTGGCTATTTATCTGTGCGCATACACCAAATACATCATCAAGCATGTGCTCAGTGAGTACTTCTGCGGGCGAACCGGTATGCGTTATTTCTCCGTTTTTAATGACTACGAGCTCATCGCAAAGAGCCGCGGCTAAATTAAGATCATGAAATGAAGCAAACACCGTAACACCTAGAGACTTTGCCAATTCCATAACCTGTATTTGGTACTTAACATCAAGGTGGCTAGTGGGTTCATCCATTATTAACAGTTGAGGTTGCTGAACAATAGCACGTGCAATGAGTGCGCGTTGTTTTTCTCCTCCAGAGAGCGATTCAAAATTTTGATTGGTGTGCTGCTCAAGCCCTACCGTTTTTATAGCTTGAGTGATCTGTGTTTTTTCGCTTTGCGATGTAGAGCTAAATAACGATTTATGAGGAGTGAGGCCAAGCGCCACAACATCAAATAACGACAAGTTAAAATGCGATGGTGCTTCTTGCAAAACAACAGCAACGCACTTTGCATATTCGTCACTTTTGAGCTGCCAAATATCTCGGTTATTAAACTCTACAACCCCTTCGCTTGGCTTATTAAAACGATATAAACAACGCAGTAAACTCGATTTACCTGCACCATTGGGCCCTATTAAGCCAACAAATTTACCTGCGGGTATTTGCACATTAATATGTTTGAGAATAGATTTATTTGCTATTCCCCACGAGAGGTTTTGAACGCTTAATAATGGTGCTTTAGTTTGCAATACTCTGTCCTAGACACGAGTACCCACTTGTAATGCAACGACCAAAAAGGAGTACATTAAAATTAGCATGAGTAGGCCCGCTCATTAAAAATTGATTTGTATCTGACTTAAAGCAAAGTGCTAATTACAGTTGCGGGAACAGTTGAGGAATTGCACCTCATTCCAAATGAAGCTCTATTATGGGCGGGTAAGTAAATAATTTAAAGCAAAAAAAACCGCGCTAATAACAGCGCGGTTAAAAAGGGAGTGTTTTAACTAGGGCGTGTTGACCTTTGTGGATTTAAATTTGTTCAATCTAGGGGCGATTAAATCGCGGCGCGAGGTTTGTAACCTAGTGGGCTAAGTAAAAACCGAGCAACAAAGAGTTAATAGTCCCTAGAAAGAACCCAGAGGGCAGCGCATGTTTGGTATTTATGCTACGTTATCGCCTATTTATGGGGAATAACCACATTGCACAGGCTCTGCCTTGCCTAAAAACCAAACATACTGCTGGAAATTCAACCACCAAAGTTCAACACGTCCTGCCGTTAAAACTTATATTCCATACCTAAACCTAAGTAATCTTGGTCTACGTTGTTGTCCATATCAAAGCTTGAGTAAAAGCCAAATACTTTAATGTTTTTGTTAAGCTTGTGATCAACACCAACCGAAATAGCTGTTTTATCATCGCTATCGTCAAAGTCCATTGCCTGATACTGAACCTTAAATGTATTTTTACCCATGCTGTATGCCGCATTTAATAAGTAACCGTCACCTTCAGCTGAACCGTCTACTTTTTCTTGAGTTTGGTACATAGCACCTAGTTTAAAGTCTTCAACTTTACCCTGGATTGATGCGCGCACTACATCATAACCGTTTACTTCGCTGTCAGCTGCAATTGAGGCATAAATTGCACTCTTTTTAAGCGCTGAATCACCGTATGTTACAGCCATTGAATAACCGTTATCTGCATCTACATCATCTTCAGCAATAAAAGTAGCAAGTACTTTAAAGCCTTCGTATGAGTTTGACGCATAAGAAATTGAATCACCTAAACGGTTTTCACCTTTGAATACGTTTTTAATATCGCCTTCAAGGTCATTAAATAAATCGAGTTTACCTTGCGCTTGTTTAAACGCCGTGTCGTTACGACCCACTACTACCTGACCAAATGAGCCTTTAACACCAACGTATTGGTTACGCGCAGAAATATTATCGTCGTCGCCTTTTGAGTCTGCATCAGTTACATCAACTTGAAACTCAAACTTATAAACTGCTTCTAAGCCATCGGTAATTTTTTCAGAACCTTTAAGACCAAAGCGAGATGCGTTACTTTTAATTTCAGTAAACGACCCTTCACCGTCATCTGTAGACTGCACAGTTACATTTGCTTTACCGTAAACATCCACGTCTGCAAGTACATTAAAAGATAAACCACTTAGCAAAGCGACACATAAGCTCGATTTTACAAATTTCATGTTATTTCCTCGATAATCACAAAAGACTAATTTTTAAAACGACTGCAGTTTGTCACCACTAAATGACAGAAATATTACAAATGAAATATTTTTGACTTTTAAAGTTAATAAAACTGCATTATTTTTGAAATCAAAAGGACACGAACACTAATCAAGCAAATATGTACCCACTTAACCTCCAACGTTTAAGCGTTAAGCTCAATAGTAGGAAGTAAATTTATTAGTGTTTCTATTAGTTCCTTTTGCTCGTTATCTCTATGGTAGGCTACAAATATATCTCTTGACGTATTTTCTACGTTTTTTACATGAAATAATTCACCATTTTCTAAATGTTGCTCTACTAAAACATGAGGAATAAATGCACTGCCACCACATTGCAAAATTAAATCGAGTGCAATTCGGCCGGTGCTTGTTCTAAAGTAAGGAGGGGTTTTACCGGTAAACTGGCGTGCATGCCAAAGCGAAAATGTCGTCCCCCAGTCAACATACACGTACTGATTATCAAAAAAATTCTCGTTTGTTGCCGTGTCATACCCACTCACAGGAATAATAGGTAGTTCACAAATACGCTCAACAACTAACTCATCCACTTTTGGTGGATCGAATAAAATGGCCAAATCAAGCGTGCGCTCAAGCAATAATCGCGTACTTTCTTGTTGGGCTTTAACTTCAGCCACCAAAGACACTCCCGGCATAGCCGACACGATATTAGTAATACCAAACTGCAAAAAAGCATCCCAGATATTAGGGGTGCCCGCTAAGCTAATTTGTTTATGCATGTTGTCGGCAAGGGCCACATCTACCTTCGCGCGCTGCATACCGGTTATGATCATTTGCGCGTGAGGTAATAACCGCTCACCAGGCGCTGTTAATTGAATATTATTACGCTGGCGAATAAATAAATTAACGCCAAGTCCTTGCTCTAATTGGCGAATACGAAAGCTTACCGCCGACTGCGTTATATATAGGTTTTCTGCGGCTTTACCGAAATGACGCGTGCGCACTACTTCAACAAATGTTTTTAATAAATCGATATCCACTTTTTTA
This sequence comes from Pseudoalteromonas sp. CR1, assembly GCF_019392235.1. NCBI lineage: Bacteria > Pseudomonadati > Pseudomonadota > Gammaproteobacteria > Alteromonadales > Pseudoalteromonadaceae > Pseudoalteromonas > Pseudoalteromonas sp. CR1. Next base: position 67,844 of record NZ_JAHXRM010000006.1, read on the forward strand.
TCCTCACGATAAAAATAACTTGTTTAAAAAATTGCCAAACTTGCATCATACTCCAACTAATTAATAGGGTATGAGGATATAGCTATGAGCATTAACATTTCATTACTACGCCAAGCATTTGTTAGCCAACGTCAATTTTATGATGATCAAAATTTTCCACGTGGTTTTAGCCGCAGCGGAAATTTCACCTTATTAGAAGCCAGTATACTAGAACAACATGGCATTGTTTTAAAAGGTTTATATAGTAAGACGATTGAACCACAAAATGAGCACCAAGAAAATTTTGTAGCCGTAGTAACTGGCTCACAAGAACCAACTAATCCGATTGAGCGAGCATGGCTAAAATACCTAAAGCTTACGACGTGTAAAACGAAGTTTCATACCTTGTTTGGGCGCTCTAAAATATCGAGCCCTGCGCCAATAAATCATGAAAGTTATTCAGAATCTGACAGCTTATAAACACGTAACCAATTTGCTTTTTGGCGCTTTTACGGTTACAACATGTATTAAGCAGCATTTTTGCATAATATGATTTAGGTGTTCCGTGAAGCGAAAGATATTAATAGTTGAAGATACACCTGCTATAGCGCTTGTGCAAAAACACATAGCGCTAAAGGTAGGCTACGAGGTAGATGTAGCAGAAACGTTAGCACAAACAAAAGTATTGATTAGTCAAAACGATTATTTTTGTGCGGTTGTTGATTTTATTTTGCCTGACGCACCAATGGGTGAAGCGATTACCTGCACCGTTGACGCTGAAATTCCTACCATTGTTATGACGGGAAATATAGATAAAAAAACGCGTAACATGGTAGAAAAGTACCCTATTATTGACTATATAATAAAAGAAAATAAACAGGCCTATCAATATCTTGAAAAACAGTTAAAACGTTTACCTCGCAATGAAAATGTAAAAGTACTAGTTGTTGATGACTCTATATCTACCCGCCACTATGTTGTGAGCTTATTGTTACGTCACAAATATCAAGTATCTGAAGCTGAAGATGGAAAAAAAGCACTAGAAGTTCTTGCTAACTCACCCGATATCTCAGTGATCATTACCGACAACGAAATGCCCAATATGAACGGCGATGAGTTGTGTAGCGAAATTCGCAGAATTTACAGTAACGATGAAAAGGCAATTATTGGTATTTCTGGCGCTGATTCATCTGAGCTATCAAGCTTATTCCTAAAAAATGGTGCAAACGATTACCTGCATAAACCGTTTAATAACGAAGAGTTTTATTGCAGGCTAAGCCAAAACGTTGGCATGCTTGAACAAATAGCGACAATAAAACGCCAAGCCAACACAGATTACCTAACTGACCTCCCTAATCGTCGTTATTTCTTTGAGCAAGCAAATAACTCTCTTAAAGAGCTCAGTCTCAAAAAGGTAAACGGCGCGCTGGCCATGATTGATATAGATCACTTTAAATCTATTAACGACACTTATGGCCATGATGCAGGCGACCAGGTTTTAAAAGGGCTGGCTATCTGCCTTAAAAAATACTTTGAAAAATATTTAGTTGCGCGTTTAGGTGGCGAAGAATTTGCTGTTTATTTTGCAGATGAAACCCCGCAAGAAGCGCTTAAACGACTCGAAGGGTTTAGGTATTTTGTAGAGAATAACAGCCAAGAATTTAGTAAAGACAAAATAAAACTGACTATTTCAATAGGCTTTTCTACAGGGCCTGTTTATCAAATGGATACGTTATTAAAACAGGCCGACCAAAAACTTTACGAGGCGAAAGAATCCGGCCGAAATAAGGTAGTCAGTTAAACTAAAATTTAAGCAATTTCGGCGGCTGTAATGGCCGCTTTTTTACGCTTACGTGATTGATGGTAAGAATCCCAACTAAAAATAGCCAGTGCACTCCAAATACACGCAAAGGTAATAAGCCTTTCAGTATCAAATACCTCATCGTAAAACACCACAGCAAGTATAAACATTAAACTAGGCCCAATGTATTGGAAAAAGCCAAGGGTTGTATATTGCAGGCGTTTAGCCGCACCTGTAAAGCAAAGCAGCGGTAGTGTGGTAACAATGCCTGCGCTTATAAGTAATAAGTTGGTAAGCCAATCGTTATTAGGCAAACTTGATGTAGCAGAAGGTGTCATCATCCACCAGTAAACCAGTGCTACTGGCAATAATATTAATGCCTCGAGTAATATACCGGGTAACGCCTCAACAGGCAGCTTTTTTCGTAATAGGCCATACAGTGCAAACGATATAGCAAGTGAAAAGGCCACCACAGGAAACGAGCCAAAGCTTACTAATTGAAGTATCACCCCAGAGAATGCCAACCCAACAGCAACCCCTTGAAATTTTCGGAGGCGCTCACCTAAAAAAAGCATGCCTAACAAAACATTTAAAAGCGGATTTATGTAATAACCTAAACTTGCATCAAGCATATGGTTATTGTTAATCGCCCATATAAATAAACCCCAGTTAAAACCAAGTAAACCAGAGGTAATAACTAACATTAGCATCAGCTTAGGCTGTATTATAATGTGCTTAATTTTACGCCAGTACTTTAAAACACTCACCACTAAAATTAAAAATACGACTGACCACACCACACGATGCATTAAGATTTCAAATGCGGTCACATGTTGGATTAACTTGAAATAAATGGGGGCAAGACCCCACATAACAAAAGCAAGACAAGCAAAAATTGCGCCTTTACGCTGCTCGGTAACAATTGGCATAGTAAACACTTAGTGATTTAAAAGGTCGCCAGTTTACTCGCCTAACAGATTTTATCCAACTAAATACGTGCCTGTTCCAAAAGCTATTTGCACTGATTGCTCGTTATGTAATTCCATTCTGCACACGCACACTTTATTACCTGAACGAATAAGCGTGGCACTGGCGGTAAACACATCCCCTTTTCCCGGGCGCAAATAATCAGTGCGTAAATCAATAGTGCCAAGTGTTGCTAATTTTTTTTGCACACTGTTCATATCTAAATCGGTTAGCTTGTCTATCACACTGGCCGCTGCAAGCATGCCGCCTACGTTATCAAGTACGGCTGAAATAATCCCACCATGAAGAATTTTTTGAGCTGGGTTACCTATAAAAACATCCTGCCAGGGAAATGTAATTTTAGCTTGTTCTGGGCTAAGTGATTCTACCGATATATTTAAAAATTGATTAAACGGCATGCCATTTACAAATAGCGCACCCACTTGTTCAATTAACATTTCTTTATTCATTATTATTCTCTGAAATTAATAGGTACAACGAGTAAAACATACCTTGTGTAAAACTACGAGCGTAAAGCTAAAGACATCTTATAAAAAAAACACTAAAATACCCGCCAATGAATACATCTACGCTTCCTTCAAGCACGTTAGTGCGAAAACCCGAGACTGTCCTCAAACAAGTGTTTGGTTACAGCGAATTTCGAGATGGCCAAAAAGCCGTTATTGATGCCGCTTTAAATGGTCAGGACACACTTGTTTTGCTACCCACTGGTGGCGGGAAATCTGTGTGTTATCAAATTCCGGCATTAGTTCTTGAAGGGGTTACTATTGTTATCTCACCACTTATTTCACTTATGCAAGATCAAGTTGCGCAGCTTCAAGCTTTAGGTGTAAAAGCGGCTTATGTGAATAACAGCCTAGCACGCGAAGAACAGCAGTCAGTTTATCAGCAACTTCACCAAGGGCTTATTAAACTATTATATGTAGCCCCAGAGAAAGTATTACAACGTGACTTTTTAGAGCGATTATCGCATTTAAAAATAAGCTTATTTGCCATTGACGAAGCGCATTGTGTGTCGCATTGGGGGCATGATTTTAGGCCGCATTATTTTCGCTTAAACGAACTTAAGCAGCGTTTTGCTCACGTGCCTATGATGGCCCTGACCGCCACCGCAGATAAAGCCACACGCTTTGATATTGTTGAACAGTTAAAACTTCAGCAGCCTTACATTCACACTGGCAGTTTCGACAGACCTAATATTCGTTACACCATAGAAGAGAAATTTAAACCTATGGTGCAACTGTTGCGCTACCTAAAAGAACAAAAAAACCAAAGTGGCATTATTTATTGCACTAGTCGAAAGCGTGTTGACGACATAGCAGAAAAGCTGGCCGATGCAGGCCTTAATGCAGCCGCTTACCATGCAGGTATGAGTAATGAACAACGCCAGTTTGTGCAAACAGGGTTTGCCCGTGATGATATCCAAATAGTCGTTGCTACTGTGGCTTTTGGTATGGGTATAAACAAACCCAATGTACGCTTTGTACTGCATTACGACATACCTAAAAGCATAGAAGCGTACTATCAAGAAACAGGCAGAGCAGGACGCGACGGCTTAGCCGCAGAAGCAATCATGTACTTTGATCCTGCCGATATAGGCCGTGTAAGGCGATTTTTTGAAGACATTGACGATGAACAACGTCGAAGAGTAGAAGAGCAACGCTTTAATGCTATGGCAAGCTTTGCTGAGGCGCAAACGTGTCGTCGTCAGATACTGCTTAACTACTTTAGTGAATACCAACGAGAACAATGTGGTAACTGCGATATTTGCTTAAATCCACCTAAAAGCTTTGACGGAACGCTTGTTGCCCAGCAAGCACTTTCGTGTGTATACAGAGCTGAGCAGCGATTTGGTTTAGGGTACATTGTAGAACTATTACGCGGTGCCAACACGAGTCGTATTCGCGATAACAATCATCACCAGTTGAGCACCTATGGTATTGGTAAAGACAGAAGTAGTGAGTTTTGGCTGAGTATTTTACGCCAACTCATTCACCAAGGGTTACTAAGCCAAGATATAACGCAAGGCGCTTCGTTGCGATTAACCGAAGCCGCCCGCGCTATATTAAAAAGCGAATATGCACTGCAATTAGCTGAGCCTCGATTACAAGCAAAACACGTATACCAAGATAAGCTCGCGCAATTTAATTACGATAAAAAACTATTCGCTCGCTTGCGTTCATTACGCAAAGAGCTAGCCGATGCCGACGATGTGCCACCGTATGTGGTATTTAACGATAAAACGTTAGCCGAAATGGCGCAGCTCATGCCTACCAACGACAGTGAATTTTTAAAAGTGTCGGGGGTTGGTTTTACCAAATTAAATAAATATGGCGGTGCTTTTTTAACAGCAATTCGCAACTACTTAGCCACACAATAAGCATAATATGAGCAAAATAGATTACGACCACACACACCAATGCATCATCATTACCCCGACAGAGCCACCTCACGATGAAGACTTTGAGCTGTGGAGTACATTATTCCTACATTCGGACGATATCGCTATTAGCGAGTATTCGGCGGGAGCCGATAGGCATCAGGTGCGCTTTTCTTATAGCCAACAAACATTTAATTTAAATTACGAGCATTACAGTCAAAGTATTTGGATTAACGGCGAAGGGCCTGAAGCAGAACATTTATTAGCCGCGTTGGCTTTTTATTTAAATTAACCCGATTTAGCGATGGATGAATAAACTGTTTTTATAATCGGGCAATAGTTAACACCTAAACGACTCTTTTTAACAAATAGTTTTTAATAAACTAAATTAATTATTTTTTAACCCCCTATGCTTTTTACTTACATTTAAATAACAATGATGTAAGCTAATATTACGGGTGTAGTTTACTACGCAGTAAATAAGGGGTTAAATGATCAGTAATACGTGGTTTTCACCCTGTTGTGTTGGGGTTATTGTTCTGTGTCTATTAATGTCTAATGCTTATGCAGAGCCATTTCCTACAAACACAGGTACCTGCCCGCTTGAATCATCAATACATTTGAGTGAAGAAAAATTACGTCGCCAACTCAGCGATGAAACGCTACTGGTTGCTACAAAACCAAATGCTAGAATAGCCACTATTACGCTAGAACAACTCAATGTATTTAATACTGCGCTGGAAGAAGAAAATAACGCACTGTTTAGATTTGCTAACCGCGCGCACATTCAAACCGAACCTGAAGTAATCAAAAACCTACTGCTTTTTAACTCTGGCGACCTTTACGATGCTAAAAAACTTTCTGAATCGGAGCGCCTGCTGCGAAAAGAAAACTACCTTTACGACGCACAAATTAGCGCAACAGAAAACTGTGATGGCGATATAGATGTTAAAGTAATTACCCGTGATTTATGGACGCTCTTGCCAGAAATAAACTTTAGCCGCAGCGGTGGAGAAAATAAATCGAGTATTGGTTTTAGAGAATCAAACTTGTTTGGCTGGGGAAAAAGATTGTCTTTTTCTCGCACAACCGACAGCGACCGCAGTGGTTACTTATTTGTTTACGACGATCCTAATATTTTTTCTAGCCGCTACCGTGGTCGCATAGAGTATGCAGATAACAGCGATGGTAAGCGTCATTTACTTGAGCTTACTTATCCATTTTATGCCATAGATACACCTTACAGTTACGGTATTTTAAGCTATTCAGAACAACGAGAAGAATCACTATACCGACGTGGTAAAGAGATCAGTGAGTTTGATCAAACAACTGATCTAAATCGCATTTTTATCGGCCACTCTAAGGCACTCAGTAATAACTGGACTCAGCGAATTAGCTTAGGTTATGTAGATGAGCAGCATACATTTACTGCTATTCAAACCACATTTGAGCCTTTAGCTAAAGATAGAAGCTACAGTTATCCCTATATTAGTGGTCATTGGTTTGAGGATAATTTTATTAAGGTGCGTAATTTTGACAGCATTTATCGCACTGAAGATTTAAACCTAGGTTGGAATGCAAAAGCACTGCTGGGTTATTCAGATGAATCGTTGAGTAACGATGATAGCCGCCTTGTTTATTCGCTTAATGTGAAAACAGCGCATTTTTCTGGCGATAATACGCTTTGGCGTTTTAGCACGGATTTAGAGGGATTTTGGAACGAAGAACAAAAGCAACTCGAAAACTTTAAAGCGACATCGCAAGTACAATATTATCTAAATACAAGTGTTGATCAATCTTGGTATGTAAAAGGCCGCGTGCAATACACAAAAAACCTAACTGCCGACCAACAGCTTACCTTAGGTGGCGAAACAGGCCTGCGTGGCTACCCTATGGGTTACCAACATGGCGACCGTAGCTTTTTAGTGAGCCTAGAAAAACGCTACTACTGGGAGTACGATTTACTACAACTATTCAAAGTAGGTGGCGCGGGCTTTATAGATATTGGTAGAGCATGGTTTAATAACCAAACAAATGGCGAAAATAATCATGTACTCAAAAATGTGGGCGTTGGTTTGCGCCTAGCGCCGAGTAGAGCAAATGCAGGCACTATGATCCATCTTGATATAGCCGCTCCCATAGATAGCGCTGATGATGTCGACTCTGTGCAGTGGCTTGTCAGTGTAAAAAAATCTTTTTAAATTGCTACTTAGCGCCAAAATAACACGCTAAACTAAGGCCTTTAAGCTAGTTGAAATTCAACCTAACGTGTTGCTTTATTTACTACTTTTAACTACCACATAACTGTAAAAGGCGCTATTTTGGAATTTTTAGATGTTTTAGAATTACTCACCGATCAATATAAACTCATCGTGACCGTTATTGCCTTGTTACTTTTTCCAGTGCTATTAAAGCTAACTAAAAAGTTACTTGAGCAAGCCATTAAAGGTAAAGTAGATTTACATCGTAAATACCGCGCAGAGTTACTACTTAAAATTATTCTCGCCTTTGTCATGTTATGTTTAGTGTTAGTATTTTGGGGTATTGAACTACGAGGGCTACTGGTTCTGGGCTCGTCACTCTTTGCAATGTTAGGTGTCGCGCTATTTGCAGCATGGTCATTACTGAGCAATCTAACCGCATTTTTATTAATGTTTATTCAAAACGACTGCCGTGTTGGTTTTTGGGTACGTATTATTGACGGCGCAAATCATGTTGAAGGTAGAATTGTCGAGATGGGCTTAATGAATGTTGTACTTGAACATATTGATGGGCACCGCGTAATTTACCCAAATAATTTATTTGTTACGCGCCCTGTACTCGTTTTAAACGCAGAGCCTAAACCATCAAAAGCGCCGGTAATTAAGCGAATTATAGGCCCTAAAAAATCATAAATTTTGCATAAAAAAAGCCGTTTTAGTAACTAAAACGGCTTTTTAATAGCTGCTAAAGGGTTAGTTATTTAACTCTGCCGTTTTTAGTTCTTCATCTAAATCATTTATTTCATCAATAAATGTTTCTAATTGCTGCTCAACCAAGCTATTAGCATGAGCAAAATAAGCAATATGAAAAACTGCATCACCTTCATTAACCAATGGCATAGTTTGCTGACCAATTACAATACCACTTCGTGGTGCTAGTAACTCAAGTTCAGAGTCACCAAGCGGGCTACTTATATAAGCAAGTATTTGCCCTTTTGTTACGCGCTCACCCAGCGACACTTGAGCACGTACAATGCCATCTACTTCAGCACGTACCCAGCTTGTAGAGCTTGCAATGACAGGCTCTGGTAGTTTTTTAGGGCGTTTGCCGCGCATCATTTTTAAATGGCGCATTACATAGTCAACCCCTTGCACGCCGGCGGCTATTGCAATTGGGTCAAAACGCAGTGCCTCACCCGCTTCATAAGTAATAACCGGTATGCCTAAATTAGCCGCTTCACTTCTTAGTGAGCCATTGCGTAGCGAGGCATCAATCACCGCCGGTGTACCAAAGGCTTTGGCCATCTGCGCAGTAGCTTCATCCGCCAAATTTGCACGTATTTGTGGCAAGTTTGTTCGGTGAATAGCCCCTGTATGTAAATCAATAATATGCGTGCAATGCACCGCAACTTGATTGAAAAACATATAAGCCATACGACCCGCTAGCGACCCTCTTTCAGAACCAGGGAAACTGCGGTTCATATCGCGACGGTCAGGTAAATAGCGCGACTTATGAATAAAGCCAAACACATTCACAATTGGCACAGCGATAAGCGTGCCACGTAACTGGTTTGGATCAATTTTAGCCAGTAATTGACGAACAACTTCTACCCCATTTAGCTCATCGCCATGGATAGCGGCACATACCATCAGTACAGGGCCTTCCATTACGCCATTAACAACCTCTATAGGAATATTAAGGGGTGAGTGGGTATAAAGTTTTGCAGCTTCTAAAGCTAACGTTTTACGTTCACCAACACCAATACTTTCACCTAGTAAAGTGAAAGGGCGGTTAATTTTAACCTTTGCCACGAGTTGCGGTTCCTTTACTTGAGGCATTCTTTTCGATGAAATCAATCACCATACCTGCAATATCTTTACCTGTTGCTATTTCAATACCTTCAAGACCTGGTGATGAGTTAACTTCCATCACTAAAGGCCCACGAGATGAACGAAGTAAATCCACACCCGCTACGTTTAATCCCATCGCTTTAGCAGCAGCAACTGCTGTTTTACGCTCTTCAGGAGTAATACGTACTAATGTTGCGCTACCGCCACGATGAAGGTTTGAGCGGAACTCACCTTCTTGTGCTTGACGTTTCATTGCTGCAATTACTTTATCACCTAATACAAAACAGCGAATATCCGCACCACCCGCTTCTTTAATGTATTCCTGAACCATAATGTTAGCTTTTAAGCCCATAAATGCTTCAATTACACTCTCTGCAGCTTTACGCGTTTCAGCCAGTACAACACCAATCCCTTGTGTACCTTCGAGTAATTTAATAACAACCGGTGCACCACCAACCATTTCTAACAAATCTTTTACATCATCTGGTTTACTCGCAAAACCTGTAACAGGCATGCCTACGCCCTTGCGTGACAATAACTGCAATGAGCGCAATTTATCGCGCGAACGAGAAATAGCCACAGATTCGTTTACTGGGTATACCCCCATCATTTCAAATTGGCGTAAAACTGCACAGCCGTAAAAGGTGACTGATGCGCCAATACGCGGCACAATTGCATCAAAATCTTTTAAATTTTCACCACGATAGTGAATTTCTGGCTGTTCAGAGTTTATATTCATGTAAGAGCGAAGTGCGTCTATTACTTTCACTTCGTGCCCACGAGCCTCTGCAGCCTCGATTAAACGACGTGTTGAATATAACTTTCTGTTACGAGATAAAATACCGATTTTCATAGTTAAAACCTTAACTAAATTTTACAGCATTGGTGCTTAATGGCTGCTTTTTGCAGCATAAGCCCAATACTTTTTATAATAAATGAGATAATGCCGTGTCAACAACGACACGATTCTCCATGGCTGTTCTACCTAGCAACATTCTAAACTTCATGGTTGCGCGGCTTGTGAGGGTGACTTCAATAGGCCAGCTATGTTCACCCGCGTGTAATATTGTTTCTATAAAATAACGCAATTGCTTTTCACCACTAGAGCTGGTTACGTATTTCATTTTTTTCACTTTAGCATTACAAGTAATCTGAGTCTCTTCGTCATCTTGTAATGGTTGAGCTATAAATTTAACCCACTTTTCGCCATCAACTTCGTATTCTTCAATGTTAATAGCATGAATACATGAAGTACGTGCTCCGGTGTCAACTTTAGCCTTGATCCGCTCAATACCAAGCTCAGGTAAACTTAACCACTCACGCCAACCTATTGTTATTTTTGTCGTCATAAATGTGCCCTTAGTAAAAAAGAGGTTTATACGCTATAGAAATAAAAAGACCAACAAAATAAATTTATCTTACCGATGAATCGATTTGATTGATCTTTAATGCCTATTAGTCTCACAATGCACGTCTTGCTGCAATATAATTAAGCCAGCATTTAGGCTAGACCAATAATTTAAAAAGTATCTTAACTTATTAAAAGTAAATATGTTTTGGTCAGTTAGATACACTATAGTTTATAGTATTAAAATTACACTATTATGAGACATTATTATGATTAACGGTTTGCTTCACGCCCTAGTGCTTGATGAAAAAGGCGGTGCTCGCGCTATACAAAGCAGCGAAGATCTTCACAACTGGCAACCTGAGCAAGGTAAGTTATGGGTCCATATGGATTATAGCCAAACCGATGTTGTGAACTGGCTCAAACACTGTGAGCTTTTAACCGATTACGAATTAGAATCGTTTATAGCAGATGAAACACGCCCACGTATTACTCAGTCTACAAATGGGCACTTGCTGTTTTTGCGCGGTGTAAACTTAAATCCGGCGCAAAGCCCAGAAGACATGGTGTCGGTACGTTTATTTATTAACGAAAATATAGTTATTACTTCTCGTAAGCGTCGCCTTTTATCTATTGACGATGTACTCACTTCATTAAAGGATAATAAAGGCCCGTGCTCTATATCTGAGCTTGTGTGCGCTATTACACAAAAACTGACTTCACGCATGCAAAGTGTTATTGATTCTTTAGATGAAACACTTGATGACTTTGAAGAAGAAATTGACGAGCCAAGTAAGCGCTTTGACAACCAAGCGCTATCGCAGTTACGCCGCCAAACTATTGCGCTAAAACGTTATTTAAAACCTCAAAAAGAGGCGCTCACTACAATGGTAAACGGTAATTATGAGTGGCTTTTGGATGACGATAAAGCAAAACTAAACGAAACCACTAACCTACTAATTCGCTACCTTGAAGAGCTAGACAGCTCAATAGAGCGCGCACAAATTATTCAACAAACAGTAACTAACCATGTTTCTGAGCAGTTAAACCAACGTATGTATGTGATGTCAGTAGTGGCAGCCTTGTTTTTACCTTTAGGCTTTTTAACTGGTTTGCTTGGGGTTAACGTAGGCGGTATACCTGGAACAGACAACCCTTACGCATTTACGCTATTTATTGTGTTTTTAGTGATACTTACCGGTGGTATTGGCGTGTATTTTAAAAATAAAAAATGGCTCTAATAGTATTAAGTAATCTATCTTGAGGCTGAAAAATCATGTCATGACAGGGCAAATGTTTAGTTATTCTAAATACATAAGTTTAAACCATGGCCTCCCAGATTTAGCCCTTCAAGTTTATTAAGTATTGATATGAACCTGATATAGCAATCAATTAAAAACTAAAAAGGCGCGCATTGTTAAATGCTCGCCTTTTTTGATATTTGTATAGAGCTATTAATTACTCTTGAAAGTAAGTGCCCCAACCGTCGTATTCAACGTCGCACTCAATAGCAAGCGCTGCTAGTTTATCAACGTCTTCCATAATGACGTCTACGTCTAGCTCAGCTTCTACTACTATGTCGAAGCTCCAAATTTTGCTGCCATCTTCAAGCTCAAGCTCTGCTGGCTCTTCAACATCGTAACCTAGTTTAAAAGCAGCCAATGCAGCTTGCTCTAGCTTAGGGAAGTCTTCACACACAAAGTGGTGTTCTACTTCATAAAGTATTTCAGGATCTGATCCATCTTCAAGTAATGAACTTACGATGTCTTCACTTATTTCGCGCCAGTTTTCCATTATTTCTCTCTCACTTGAGCATCTAATTCGTTTATTTTAGCAGCCATAACAGTATGTACGTTTTGAGCGTGCTCTCGCGCACTTATACTTTTATCAAGTGATATAGGCGCTAACATTTCGATGTAAATTGTACCATTATCCCAACGATTTAGCTTAATGCTTTTGTGCGTTGTATTCATACATACGGGAACCACTGGCACATCGGCGCTCATAGCGGTATGAAAAGCACCTGTTTTAAAAGGCAATAAACCGCGCCCATAGCTGCGAGTACCTTCAGCAAAAACCCAAACCGATAAACCATTTTTCTTTATTTTTTCAGCTGCTTTTGAAATAGTACCAGCCGCTTTTGAACGATTTGCTCTATCTATTAAAATATTACCTGACAGCCAATAAAGCTGACCAAAAAATGGGATCCACTTTAAGCTCTTTTTACCAAGGCTTACACAGTTTTTTGGTACCATTGCTGGTACTGTAAATAAATCATAGCTATTTTGATGATTAGCAACGTACACTGCAGGGCCAATATTTTCAGCATCTTTATGGCGTGTAAGCACTAATTTAACACCGATCATTTTGGCCATAGAACCAAACCAACCTGCAATTATGTGAACATTATTTGGGTGAAAGGGCCTAACTAATGAAAGCAATAAACCAAAAATACAACTCAATAATATAAACATAAACATAATAAAAACACGTATTACAGCTAACAAACTCGTTCTCCAAATCAATTGTGTGCGGTGCGCATGTCATTACGCACTATGACACTATTATAGCGTTATTTTGTGACACAGACGAGACAATAGCGAACAACTGTACGCTGAAATAGAGTCGATGCTAAAATTAATTGACTAACACAAAACAATAAGGTGATAAAAATAGAGTTGTATAAACAAAAACGGCCTGCAATTGCAGGCCGTAATACTTTAACTCAACGCTTATGATTCATCTGTTGCACTTTCAACAGGCTCTTCATCTTGAGGTGTTAACTCAACAACGGCTTCATCAACACGTTGCAAGCCTCGCGGTAATTTGTTACCTCGACGACCTCGCTCTCCATGGTAATGCTCTAAATCTGTTGGTTTAAGGGTTAGCTTGCGTTTGCCGGCATGTAATGTAACGCTACTTCCAAGCGGAACAACAGCCAGTACTTTCACAAACTCTTCTCTAGCCTGTACCTTTGCACCAGGAATAGAAATAATTTTATTGCCCTTACCTTTACCTAGCTTAGGTAAATCGCGCAGTGGAAATAAAAGCATTCGCCCTTCATTAGAAATAGCCATACAGTAATCGCTAGCTACATCGCTCACTCTAATCGGCTGCAGTAAAATACCGCCTTTAGGCACACTCACTAACGCTTTACCGTTTTTATTTTTACTCACAAGATCTTTAAAATCAGTGATAAAACCATAACCGGCATCTGACGCCATAAGCAACACTTGGTTATCTTCAGCCATAACAACATGCTCAAAGTTAGCACCCGATGTTAAGTTAAAGCGCCCCGTCATAGGCTCGCCTTGGCTACGCGCCGACGGTAAACTATGTGCGTCAGTAGCAAAAGCGCGCCCAGCTGAGTCTAAAAACACAGCAGGCTGGTTACTCTTACCACGAGCAGAAGCCCTATAGGCATCACCCGAACGATAACTTAAGCCTTCTGCATCCAAGTCATGGCCTTTACCGACACGTGCCCACCCTTTGTCTGAAAGAACAACAGTCACTGACTCTGATGGTATTAAATCTTTTTCGTTAAGGGCTTTAGCTTCGCTACGTTCAATAACTGGTGAGCGACGATCGTCGCCATACATTTCTGCAGCTTCTTGAATTTCTTTTTTAAGCAGCGTTGACATACGACGATCTGAACCTAGTGTTAGTTCTAACTTATCACGCTCTTTGGCAAGCTCATCTTGCTCGCCACGAATTTTAAACTCTTCTAGTTTAGCTAAATGGCGAAGTTTTAACTCTAAAATAGCTTCTGCTTGTATATCGGTTAAATCAAAGCGCTGCATTAAAATAGGCTTTGGCTTATCTTCACTACGGATAATCTCAATCACTTCATCAATATTTAAGAACGCTGCTAATAAGCCTTCTAAAATATGTAAGCGTGCGAGTACTTTATCTAAACGATACTGCAAACGACGACGAACAGTTTCGCGCCTAAACATGAGCCATTCACTTAAAATACTACGCAGGTCTTTGACTTGCGGGCGGCCATCTAGCCCGAGCATGTTTAAGTTAACACGGTAGTTTTTCTCTAAATCGGTGGTCGCAAACAGGTGAGCCATTAATGGCTCAGCTTTAATACGATTAGAGCGCGGTATAATCACTATACGTGTTGGATTTTCGTGATCTGACTCGTCACGTAAATCAGCAATCATAGGCAGTTTTTTCGCGTTCATTTGCGCTGCTATTTGCTCAAGTACTTTACCGCCTGAACACTGATGCGGAAGCGCGGTGATCACTATATCGCCTTGCTCTTCGGTATACACCGCACGCATTTTAATCGAGCCTCGACCGGTTTTATATATTTTATGAATGTCGGCTTTTGGGGTAATTATTTCTGCATCGGTTGGGTAGTCAGGTGCGTGTACTAGCTCTAATAATTCATCAAGTTCTGTTTTTGGTTTATCGAGTAATAAACAACATGCACTGGCAACTTCTCGCACGTTATGCGGCGGAATATCAGTCGCCATACCAACAGCAATACCGGTAATGCCGTTAAGTAAAATATGCGGTAAGCGCGAAGGTAATACTAAGGGTTCATCCATTGTGCCATCAAAATTTGGCGTCCAATCAACAGTGCCTTGGCCAAGCTCTTTTAGTAGTACTTCTGAAAATTTAGATAAACGCGCTTCTGTATAACGCATTGCAGCAAATGATTTAGGATCATCAGCAGCGCCCCAGTTTCCTTGGCCGTCAACAAGTGGATACCGATACGAAAACGGTTGCGCCATAAGTACCATCGCTTCGTAACAGGCACTATCTCCATGCGGGTGATATTTACCGAGTACGTCACCCACGGTACGGGCTGACTTTTTATATTTAGCAGCGGCCGATAAACCTAATTCGCTCATCGCGTAAATAATACGACGCTGCACGGGTTTTAAGCCATCACCCACATGGGGTAAAGCACGATCCATGATCACGTACATGGAATAGTTTAAATAGGCGTCTTCAGTAAAGCGCCCCATTGTTTGTTGCTCTATTCCTTGCATCAGCAAGGTATCTGTATCACTCATTAAAGCTTACCTAGTTTTTCTTATAGCTTACGCGGTAGATTACATTGGCGTAATCGTCACTTACTAACAGACTGCCGTCACCTAACTCTGCAAATGCAACTGGGCGTCCAAATGTTGTTTCGTCTTTCATAAAGCCGGTAATAAACGGTGTGTATTTAGTCACACGGCCTTGCTCTATGTTTGCTACAGCGACTTTGTAGCCTGCTTTTTTACTACGATTCCACGACCCGTGCTCGGCAACAAACAATTGCTCTTTATAGCTTGCTGGAAATTGTTTTGCATTGTAAAAATGAATACCTAATGGGGCAACATGGGCAGGGAGTGCCAGCGCAGGAGAAGTGTAATCAGCAATATTTTTACCTTCACCAAATTCAGGATCAACAATTGCGCCGGCGTGAATATAAGGAAAACCAAAATGCTCACCTTCAGTGCTAACGCGGTTTATTTCATCTGGTGGAATATCATCGCCCATCATGTCGCGGCCATTATCACTAAACCACAAAGCCTGAGTACTTGGATGAAAATCAAACCCAACCGAATTGCGAACACCTTGCGCTACAGTTTTAATTTGTTTGGTTTCTACATTAAGTGAGAAAATACGACCGAAGCGCTCATCTTCAGCACAAATGTTACAGGGCACACCAACCGGAATGAGTAATTCCCCTGTGGGTGTAAAGCGTAAAAACTTCCAGCCATGGTGGCGCTCTGATGGAAGTGCACTGTAAATCACATCAAATTTTGGATCTTTTAATTGGGTATCAATATTTTTAAATCGAATTATACGGTGCACCTCAGCAACGTATAAATCCCCCTCTTTAATTGCGAGCCCTGATGGCATGTTTAAGCCACTCGCTACCACAATTTTTTTGTCTGCTACACCATCACTATTATGATCTATTAATGCATACACATTGCCCGCTTTACGAGAGCCCGCATAAACAATACCTTTTTTAGATACCGCAATTTGACGCGCATTTTCAACGTCATCTGCAAATAAGCTAAGTTCAAAACCAGGTGCTACAGTGAGCTTATCGAGTATATTTTTAGCCATAACAGGGGCACTTGTTATACACAGCAACAATACACTTGCTAGTAATTTATTCATTTGTATCTCCTAATGACAAACACCAGTAATTATACTTGCGCCTTATTACCATGATCTTCAAGCCATTGGCGTCTGTCTGGTGAACGTTTTTTAGCAAGCAACATATCCATCATTTCCATAGTTTGTGCCTCTTCATCCAGTGTTAACTGAACTAAGCGTCGGGTGTTTGGATCCATGGTGGTTTCGCGAAGCTGCAGTGGGTTCATTTCACCCAATCCTTTAAATCGCTGTACGTTAACTTTACCGCGTTTTTTCTCTGCCTCAATACGCGCTAAGATGCTTGTTTTTTCCTCTTCATCAAGGGCGTAATATACCTCTTTACCAATATCGATTCTAAATAATGGCGGCATTGCTACGTATACATGACCCGTTTTTACTAACTGCGGAAAGTGACGAACAAACAAGGCGCACAGCAAAGTGGCAATATGAAGACCATCGGAGTCAGCATCGGCCAAAATACAAATTTTATTATAGCGTAGCCCACTCATGTCGGCTGAGTCGGGGTCGATACCTAACGCAACCGAGATATCATGCACCTCTTGTGATGCTAGTATTTGCCCAGACTCTACTTCCCACGTATTTAAAATTTTACCACGCAAAGGCATAATTGCCTGAAATTCACGGTCTCGGGCTTGTTTTGCCGAGCCACCAGCAGAGTCACCCTCTACTAAAAATAGTTCGGTGCGGTCGTTATCGGCGGCACTACAGTCGGTAAGTTTACCCGGTAATGCGGGGCCTGCTGTTACGCGTTTACGCACTACTTTTTTAGCGGCTTTTAAACGACTTTGTGCATTAGATATACACAGTTCAGCTAACAACTCTGCTGTATCTGTGTGTTCATTTAACCAAAGGCTAAATGCATCTTTTACAACGCCCGAAACAAGTGCCGCACACGTGCGTGATGATAGTTTTTCTTTTGTTTGGCCTGCAAACTGAGGGTCTTGCATTTTAACCGAAAGCACATAACTACAGCGCTCCCATATATCGTCTGGGGTAAGCTTTACACCACGAGGTAATAGGTTTCTAAATTCACAAAACTCTCGCATGGCTTCAAGTAAGCCTTGGCGTAAACCATTAACATGCGTGCCGCCTTGCGCAGTGGGGATTAAGTTTACGTAGCTTTCAGCGATAGATTCACCGCCCTCTGGCAGCCATACTACGGCCCAATCTACGCCTTCAATAGCGCTTTTAAACTCACCTACAAATGGGTCTTGTGGCAGCGTTTCAAAACCTTTAACCGCTTCAATTAAATAATCTTTTAAGCCGGTTTCGTAAAACCACTCTTGGGTTTCTTTTGTTTGTTTATTAACAAATTTGATACGCAAACCAGGGCAAAGTACCGCTTTAGCTTTCAATAAATGGTTAAGCTTGGTTATGGAGTAATTAGCAGAGTCAAAATAGCTGGCATCGGCCCAAAAGCGCACGGTAGTCCCGGTGTTGCGTTTACCAACAGTGCCTATAACGTTTAAATCCTCAACTTTATCACCGTTTTCAAACGCCATTCTA
Source organism: Pseudoalteromonas sp. CR1 (assembly GCF_019392235.1). Classification (NCBI taxonomy): domain Bacteria; kingdom Pseudomonadati; phylum Pseudomonadota; class Gammaproteobacteria; order Alteromonadales; family Pseudoalteromonadaceae; genus Pseudoalteromonas; species Pseudoalteromonas sp. CR1. Next base: position 86,032 of record NZ_JAHXRM010000006.1, read on the forward strand.
TATTGCTGTGCATCGCGGCGAACGGTTACTTCTACACGTGTAGATAATGCATTTACAACCGAAATACCTACCCCGTGTAAACCACCTGAAAACTGGTAGTTTTTGTTTGAGAATTTACCACCGGCATGCAGCTTAGTAAAAATAAGCTCTATCCCAGGAATACCTTCTTCTGGGTGAATATCGATTGGCATACCACGGCCGTCATCACTGACTTCAAGCGAGTTGTCTTCGTGTAGAATTACGTCAATTTTAGTTGCATGACCCGCCATAGCCTCATCGACACTGTTATCGATAACCTCTTGGCCTAAATGGTTTGGACGTACAGTATCGGTGTACATCCCTGGGCGTCTTTTTACCGGATCTAATCCATTGAGTACCTCAATGGCTTCGGCGTTATAATTTTGATCACTCATAGTTTTTATCTTTATATTCGCTAAGGCTATGCTTAACTAGTTTTACGTGATTTTAAGAAAATCTACAATACTTGCAAAGGTTTGTTCAAAACCAAGGTAGCTATGATCGCCACCAAACTCGACCCTTTGTTTACATTGCGAATAATAATTTACTGCGTGCTGAAAATTTAAGACTTCATCACCTGTTTGCTGTAATAAATACAGCAATTCAGGGTGTTTTAAGTCATCCACAGCCAATGCTTTTAAAGCCGCTATGTGGCTGTTATTCAATTCATAATGATAATCTTGATACGGATTATAATTTAAACCAAGCAACGGCTTTAATAAACTGTATGGCGCAACCGCGGGATTTATAACCACTGCAGGAATTTGATAACGCTGCGATAAATACGTGGCAAAAAATCCACCTAATGAGCTTCCTAATAAAACAGTATTAGGTGTAAGTAATTGCTCAAGCGCTATGATGGCTTGTATGGGCTCATGGTTTAGGCACGGTACACAATAGTCAACGTCATAGTGTGACATAAGCTCGCCAAAGCGCACAGCTTTATATGATTTATCTGAGCTATTAAAACCATGAATATAGATTACCCGTTTAGCCATACTACTTCCATATCTGTGCTTATATTATCTTTTTTCGTGCTTATACATATCAGCCTGTATGCTGGCCCAAAGTCCTGCTGTATCCAATCAGGACTGTGTTTTTTAAACTGTACCGAGCTGGCAGGAGTCGCGTAGATGGGGAGCGTTCTAAATGTTTGCATGTATTCATTGTGAACATGGCCGTGAAACAAACCAAAAACGTTTTCGCTATTAACTAATATATTAAGTAATTGTGGCCCGTTTTCCAGCATGTGTTTGTCTAAGTAGCCATTAATGGGGAGTGGGTTATGGTGGCAAAATATTATTTTGGGGCTAGAAGATGCGATAAGGCGCTCGGTCATTTCATCCAAATGTAACTCAGTCACCCACCCTGCAGGGGTTGGCCCTTTTGAATTTATAAGTAATAACTCAACGCCATTTGCGACTATATGTTTAGCGCGATTTATTTGCCCACCACTCATTCTGTTGATTAACATGATGTCATCGTGATTACCCGGCACCCAAAAAACAGGGCACGTTAAATCGCTTTGCTCAATAAGCTCACTAAACAAAAAATAGGACTCTGCACTGTGATCTTGCGTAAGGTCGCCGCCAAATATTACAAAATCAAGGGATTGTTTAGCCATATGAGCCAGCGCATGTACAAAATAATGTGCGGTATTTACGCCAAAGTACTCACCCGTTTTATCAGAAAATAAATGGCAATCGGTAATGTGTGCTATGCGTAGCGACGATTTATCAATGCGATAAGGGTCATCAAACCAAGCCATTGTTTACATCCCAATTTAATGTTGCTTGTCCATGCTCTACACAGGCTACAAGCCAATCGTATAAAAATGCATTAAGTTGATATTTTTCATCTTTTTGATGCATTTTGGGATTAGGATAACCATAAGAAGGCTTAATGCGCTGATGATAATCGTGATGAATAATTTCAGCCACTTTAGCATCGTGATACAACCTAACCGTTAAATAAAGCGGTGCAATCCCTTTTAGCATGCCGCTTAGCTGCTTAATCGAAATATCCATGGTGTATTTTGCACTACCATCAACTTTAGTCGCAAACTCACTGCTGCCCAGCTTTACTTCTCGGCTGTTGCCAACCGTTCGCTCAGGCGGTAATAATTTTAAAAGTCGTAAGTAATTGTGCTCACAAAGCGTTAAATACTTTGGGAGGCTTTGGATATATCGATTTGTTGCTAATTGTACTGTCAAAATACCACCATTATACTGTTAGCCCATTTGCGGCTATGAAGAAGAGTCTGTCCACTTGTGTTTCATTTTTTCATGGTTAAGCGCAAGCCACTGCATACAAATAACCGTTGCGGCATTATCCATTTCACCGTTATTGAGGCGAGCGAGTGCATCATCAACGCTAAGTACGTGAGTTTTAATATCTTCACCCTCGGTTTCAAGGCCATACACACCAGATTCAACCTCACTTAAATCGGCTCGTGCAAGGTACAAATGTAGTCGCTCTGTTGTACCACCAGGGCTTGAAAGGTACGAAAGCATAAATTCAAGTTCTGTTAAATTAAGCCCAGCCTCTTCATACGCCTCTTTTTTTACTACCGATTCGTAATCGTCACTGCCATCAGTCATGCCAGCAATACATTCTAGCAGCCAGGGAGAATGCTTGCTTTTAATAGCCCCTATACGTATTTGTTCTATTAAAAGCACAGTATCTGACACCGGATCGTAAGGCAGCACGGCAATGGCGTCTCCACGCTCTAAAATCTCGCGACTAATAAGTTTTGATTTACCGCCCGCAAACAAGGCGTGTTCAAACTGATACAAATCAACCTGAAAAAAGCCTTTATACAAATTTTTGACCGGCTTTACGCTGACATCTCTATGCGTAAACTGAACAAGTTTTTTATCTGGCACGTAAGCATCCTCTACTTATGAAAAACTTTGAAGTACGTTAATATATTCTGTTACATTTCGACGCACTGTTTTACTCTTTTTATTTTTTGTTATTACGTAAAACAGGTTACCATGGTTTTAGTATAAAAATTGTCTAAGGACCGAACAACACATGAAAAAGAACATTCTTGCGGCGCTAGTTAGTTTATCATGCGCATTAGGCACAACAGCAGCAAACGCTGAAGATTTACTACAAGTTTTTGAAATTGCAACGGCCAACGATCCTACCGTTTTAAAAGCAAAAGCCCAAGCAGACGCACAATCTTACCAAGCAGACACTGCAATGGCTGCATTATTGCCGCAAATTGGTTTAACAATGGGTTACACAAAAACTGACTCAACCTCTTTTGAAAGTGTGACGGATTTATCAAACCAAGTTAAAGTCGAAAGCGACTCTGATCAGTTCACACGTGGCCTTAGCTTAAGCCAAACTTTGTTTGATTTAGGCGCATGGAACTCATTAGACATTGCAGACAAACAAGCCTTGCAAGCAAATGCTCAATACGATTCAGCTAAGCAAAATTTAATTGTTCGTGTTGCTGAAGGCTACTTTAATGTTTTAAGTGCGATTGATAACCTTGAATTTATTAAAACGGAAAAACGCGCCATCGAGCGCCAGCTTGAACAAACTAAACAACGCTATGCTGTTGGTTTAACGGCTATTACCGATGTACACGAAGCACAGGCACAGTTCGATAATTCAGTAGCACAAGAAATTATTGCTAATAACTCAGTAGAAACAGCGCGTGAGCAACTGCGTGAAATTACGGGTAAATACCACACAAAGTTAGACTTTTTAAATACAGAGACATTTTCTACAACTAAGCCAGCTCGAGACTCTAGCGATTTTTTAAATATTGCTAAAGATAAAAACATTAGCTTGCAAGTTGCTAAAGTAACGGTAGATATAGCGCAAGATCAAATTAAACTGGCAAGGGCGGGTCACTATCCAAAGCTAACCCTAAGCGCAAGTTATGGCGACTCTTTAACAGATACCGATATAAATGGCACAAGCCTAACTAGGCAACCACGTGCAGACTCTGCCTCAGTAGGGCTTAACTTTAGTCTCCCTCTATACTCTGGGGGTGCGACAGTTGCAGCTACCGATCAAGCACGTGCATTTTACGTTGCTGCTAGCCAAGATTACGAAGCCAATTACCGCGCAATTACCCGCACGGTTATTACGTCTTACAATCAAGTAGTGTCTGACATAGCAACCTACAAAGCATTAGAGCAAGCTGTTGTATCTGCCCAAAGTGCTTTAAAAGCAACAGAAGCGGGCTTTGAAGTAGGCACACGTACAATTGTTGATGTACTTGTAAGCACACAAAACCTATACAATGCTAAACGTAATCTTGCTGATGTACGTTATCGTTATGTGCTGTCTACTCTGCGCTTAAAGCAAGCAGCGGGTACACTTACAAGCAAAGATTTAGCAGCTATAAACCAAGGGTTAAAAGCAGCTTAAATTTCCAAAAATGGTTACCCAAAGCCAGCTACATGCTGGCTTTTTGTATTTTTCAGCGCTAAGCGTTAAACTAGCCTTTTTATAATTAGAGCAATTTTTGTGGTCACCTCATCTCCTTTTAAAGCATCTTTTTTAGGCCCTCGATACTGGCTAACGTGGATTGGCGTTTTTTTCTTATACCTAATTTCTTGGCTTCCGCAAAAACTTCAATTAGCCATGGGTAAATTACTTGGCCGTTTAGTTCATAAATACATGAAACGCCGCCGACACATCGCCGAAGTAAACATTAAACGTTGCTTTCCTGAAATGAGTGACGAAGATCAAAAAGCATTAGTGCTAAAAAATATGGAAAACACCGGCATTGCGATGATTGAAACCGGAATGGCATGGTGGTGGCCAAAGTGGCGTGCACAAAAAGCGTTAGGGTCTTTAAAAGGGCTTGAACACTTTGAGCGAGTGCAGCGCTCTGGCAAAGGGGTTTTATTATTAGTACCCCATGTTTTACACCTTGAAATGGCAGGCCGATTAATGGGATTAGGCTGCATGGGCATTGGTTTTTATCGCCCGCACAATAACCCGTTAATGGAATACTTTACGACTAATGGTCGCCTCCGCTCCAATGAATATTTGGTCGGTAAAAAAGACGTAAAAGGCTTACTAAAAGCATTAAAAAATAAAAAAGTGTGTTACTACTTACCCGATCAAGACTACGGCCGTAACCGCTGTGAATTTGTGCCTTTTTACGCTGTACAAGATACCGCAACTACAACTGGTACGCTGATGTTTGCTGGCAGTAAAAATTGCGAAACAATGAGCTTAATTACCCGCCGAGACGAAAATGGAAAGTACCATTTAGAAATTATCCCAGAGCTTGAAAACTTCCCAAGCGGTGATGACAAAGCCGATGTTACACGCGTAAACCAACGCATGGAGCTCTCAATTAATGCAGCGCCAGAGCAATATATGTGGCTTCACCGCCGCTTTAAAACACGACCTGATAAAAATACTCCTTCATTTTACAAGTAGTAATGGTATAACAATAATAAGAATAAATAAGGGTGGTCGTTGTAATGTGGTTTTGGATTAGATATTTGTCATTTGCGGTAATATTAATAGCGCTTGCGGCCTATTTTTTAATGGGAAATGTGCCTACATTGGATTTAAAAGAATCTAAAAATGCTGCTGCCGAAGGATTATCCCGCTTTTACGCCTCTATTCGAAATCAAGTTAAAAGCAACAAAGAACGCGATCAATACGTATTGAGTTTAAAAAAGCCAGATCAAACTGTCGATAGAGTTTTAGCTGAACGCACCCGCACTGTTACCCCCATGCCTGCAAGTTGGACAGGGAGTGTGGAGCCTAGACGCTTCGAAAACGGTTCAACATTAAAAGATGTTTTAATTGAGTACGCTAAAAGTGAAGGTATTGAGCTTTATTGGTACTTAAGTAAAGACTATGTCGTTAAAGACCATTTTAGGGTCGACAGTAATTTCACCTCAGCCCTGTACCAAGTGGGCAGAGCTATAAATGATGACTTTGAACACGAGGTCTATACCTACTTTTGTAATAAGCAAAGAGCGGCTGTTATAACTGAATTACCCTCTGAATATGTGCGCGCTAATTGTTTAAAACTCAATATTTGAGTCGTATAAAAAAATCACGCTTTTGCGTGATTTTTTATATCAGCACATCACTAAAACTTATTTGCTTACAAAGCGAATGAATATGATTAAAAAATCCATATCACTCCAGTTCAAAAACTGCTTTCCAAATTGCAGTTACATTCGTTATATCTTGTAAAAACTGTTCGCGTTCAACTAGCTTTCCTTGCTGATTTAAGCTTAATACGTGGTAGCACGAACGGTAGTCAATATACGCTTTAATTAATTGCTGCTTTTGCTCTTTTGTAATACTCCCTATTTTAGCAGCATCAGTCAGTATTCTTACATTGTCAGAAAATACACTTAGCTGCTCGTTATCATGTGCATTTTTAAGAACAAGGTATTGCGTAATAAATTCAATGTCGGCCATGCCACCCGCATCTTGCTTTAAATCAAATTGCTGGCTGTTGCCTTTAGCAAGGTGACCGCGCATTTTTTCTCGCATTTTAATGACATCATCTTTTAACATAGCCGTTTCACGCGACTGACAAAGTATATTTTTACGAATTTGTGAAAAGCGCTCGGCTAACTCATCTTGACCTAAAATAATACGTGCACGAACCAGCGCTTGATGCTCCCATGTCCACGCTTGTGTTTGTTGATAGTGATTAAAGCTCTCTAAATTAATAGCAAGTAACCCCGAGGCACCTTCAGGGCGAAGACGCGTGTCTAACTCATATAAAATACCCGATGCCGTTCGCGTATTAAATAAGTGCATTAAACGTTGGGCAAGCTTTAAATAAAACTGGCGTGAATCAATTGCTTTATCGCCACTGGTTTGACTCGAACCATCGTGATTATGCACAAACACAAGATCTAAATCTGAATCGTAGCCCACTTCAAAACCACCCGTTTTACCATAGGCAATAACAGCAAACCCTTTATGTTCGTGGTCGGTATTGGGCGGCATACCAAAGCGCTTTACTGTGTTGTGCCATGCAATATTTACCGCCTGCTCAACTATAGCTTCTGCCAATGCAGTTAAGTGATCGCTTACTTTCATTACATCAAGAACACCGGTTGCATCTGCTGCGGCAATACGTAATTGATGAGTTTGCTTAAATTGCCTCAACGACTCCATTTGTAGCTCTAAATCGTCGTGTTCTATTCGTAAAAAATACTGACGAATCTCGTCTTTATAGGCGCTTAATGGTGTTGGCTTATAAAGCACGGCAGGGTCAATTAACTCATCAAGTAAAATAGGATAGCGAGAAATATGTTCGCCAATCCACTTACTGTGGCAGCATAAAGAAACCAACTGCTTTAACGTGCCTGGGTTTTCATAGAGCAACTCTAAGTAAGCCGTGCGGGAAATAATTTTATTAAGAATTTGGCACACAGTACTAAATACGCTTGCACTGGCATTAAAGTCGCTCAGCTGTTTAAGCATGGCAGGCATGAGTTTGTCGAGTATTTCACGCCCTCTATTTCCTACTTTGACTTTAGACAAACGAAGCTTAAAGTCTTGTAAAGGAGCTTGCCATTCGTCTTTAGGCTCATTTAAAAAACTAACATCGCCATGATCCCACGCACTTATAAAGGCGCCTTCATTGGTATCTAGCGGCTCGGTCTCTTCCCCTATTACCTGTATAAACTCATTATGCACCTGCCCCATTACCCGCTCTATGTCGTTTACTAAGGCAGCAAAGTCTGGCTTTGCTAATAAGTAATTTAATCGCTGCTGGTTTATGTCATCATCTGGCAGAGTTTGCGTTTGTTGATCGTCAAATATTTGCAGGTATTGCTCTACTTTTCGTAAATAAAGATAATTACTTTTTAACTCTTTTGCTTCGCTATCATCAATAACTTGGTTTAACGCTAATTGGTTTAACGCATTGAGTAACGATTGCGTTTGTAAATTAGCCTCTCGCCCACCGCGCACCATTTGCAGTGCTTGAACAATAAATTCAACTTCTCGAATCCCGCCAGCCCCCAATTTTATATTATTGGTTAAACGTTTACGGCGGACTTCTTGCGCAATCATAAGTTTCATTTTACGAAGCGATTCAATCACCGAAAAATCAATATAGCGCCGGTATACAAAAGGTTTAAGTAATTGATTAAATTCATCCCAGTAATGATTAGGCGTACCAATTAAACGGCTTTTGAGCATGGCATAACGCTCCCAATCACGCCCTTGCTCTTGGTAATAATCTTCAATGGCGTTAAAACTCATGACCAGCGGGCCACTTTCACCAAACGGTCTAAGGCGCATATCGACCCTAAATACCTGTCCATCCCCTGTGGTTTGATTAAGTGCAGCTATTAGCTTTTGGGCTACTTTTGTGTAAAACACCTGCGCCTCGATACTTTTTCGGCCGCCTTGAGTTTTAACACTGCGAGGGTATGCAAAAATAAGGTCGATATCGGAAGAATAGTTAAGTTCTTTACCGCCTAACTTGCCCATACCAAGCACCATTAAAGGCAAAGCGTGTCCTTGCTCATCTAAAGGCTCACCATTGAGTGCGGCTACTTGCGCGTGCGCCCATTCGTTAGCGCTTTGGATTAATTTATCTGCAAGTAGGCTAATATATTCAATGCTATCTGCAATCGGGTTGTTACAACATAAATCTAGAAAAGCGACTTTTAGCCAGTATTTTTCACGATATTTACGAAGTATCTGATGACATTGTGCTTCGTTTATATCTGACAATGTTAAGTTTTCAAAGGGAGAAGGTATGTCTCTGCTTTTAATTTCTGCTTCGCATAGTAACCCGCTTTTTAAATCAGGCTGCGACTGAATACAGCGCCAAGCAAAGTCGCTTAACGCTAATAACCTTACAACTTCATTTTCTATCGTGTGCTGCGGGTAAAGCTGTTCATAACGCTGCAGGCCAAGTTTTTGTAATTGAATAGGAAGTTGTATTACGTTACTCATCAATCCTCTCTTTTATATCATCAGTAACCGTACTAGAATGATTAAAACCTTAAAGGTTAACTCTAATTAGGATAACCATGTCATATTTATCTTTATCTAACACTAGTTTTGTTGCGATTACTATTAGTTTTGCTGTTATTTGCTTAACTATTTTTTTATTAAGAATAATAACTCAAATTAAATTAAAACAAGCGCTTAAAGATGAATTAGCCCAGCATGATAACTTTGCTATGGGGATCAACTTTGCATCAGAGATTTCGGTTGTTATTGCAACCATTGCCTTTTTGTTTGATGAAATAAGTGTCAACACCGCACAGTCCAATCCACTTAAAGTGGCTGTATTAATTGTACTGTTATTTTCATTTATAAAAGTGGGACACTTAATTCACCGAAAATGGATATTGCATCGCTTTAATGAAGAAGCCGCTATTTTAAAACAAAATGTATGCGCCGCATTGGTTGATTCAGGCATGTTAATAGCTAACTTTATTATGACACTCGGTATTTATACATGGACCCACACTCAAGGTTTTAGTAACTTATTAATCGCGTTAGTTAGCTTTTTTTTACTGCAAGGAATGTTTGCACTTGATAGTAAAATTCGTGAACATCGCTTTGCAAAAGCCAATCAAGGTGCGTCTTTACAAAGTAATTTTAATTTAGAAAACACCTCAATTGGTATTCGATATGCTGGTAAATCAATTGGTTTAGCACTTGCGTCCTATGCGGGTTTATCAAGTGCAACGTTTCAAAACGGTAAAATGGTTGAAAACCTGTTTACACTGGTAATGCATTGCGGTGTAATGTGGATACTCTTATATGCATTAACATTTGTTGTAAAAAAAATATCGCTACCTAATATTGATGCTGCACTTGAAGTTGATCACCAAGACAACATAGGTATAGCGTGTATTGAATTTGCCGTTTTTTGTGCAATAGGCTATTTACTAATTAGCATGTTTTCTATTTAACATTAAAAATGTTTCGCTTGGGCTTACACTAAACCTGCTTACATAACACTTTGCTTAATTGCACTGGGACATTATGCCATTTGAAGTTACTAACTATCTATTAATTGATATAGATAACGAGTTTAGCAGAGCGTTTGCTGGTCACTATTTTGATAGTGCAAAGCGAGGTGCCCCTAGCACCCTAGTAATTGCAGGGGCCAACACCCGCCAGTTAGTTAAAATGATGTTTGATGAACTCATTAAAGACTACTGCTATTGCGATTTTGAAAACGAAATTAGCGTTTCGGAACTTGCCAGCTACTTGCATGAGCATCACGATATACAGGGCGTATTGTTTAATCAAACAGATTATTTACTGGCTGATGAAAAACAACGATTTATTTATAACTCATTGCATGACAAACGTTTTTTAGTCACTCAAGATGAAAGCGGTTTTGCCTTTAGCCCTGTAACAGACGAAGGTTTTTCAAATCACTTATCTTGTCATACCGACATAGCCGATACCTCTGTTGATATAATTGAGTTAACAGAATTACTTAATAAACAATAAATAATTGCACCTAGCTCGCAGCTTACTTACCATAGCGATATATAACTTTATCGCCAACTTATAAGTGAAAGCACATGCGAGTTCCTCATATTTACCAAGCGTCTTCTATTACACTTAACACTCCCGTGTCACTCGATGACGATGCAGCTGGCCACATAGGCAGAGTACTTCGTATGAAAGTAGGCGAGCATGTGTCTATTTTTAACGGTGAAGGCGGTGAATACCTCAGTGAAATTATTGAAGTAAGTAAAAAAAATGTGGTGGTTATGCCGCAGCAATTTAATCCTCACGATGTTGAATCACCATTAAAAATTCATTTGGGTCAATGTGTATCGCGTGGTGACAAAATGGATTTTACAATTCAAAAGTCAGTTGAGCTAGGTATCACTGAAATCACCCCTATTTTTAGTCAGCGCTGTGGTGTAAAACTCATTGGCGACCGCCTTGCTAAAAAGCATCAACAATGGCAAAAAATAGCGATTGCAGCAGCCGAACAATCGGGGCGTAATTATGTGCCGGTTGTTCACCCTCCTATAAACATAAAGCAGTGGCTTGAGAAATCAACCAACGCAATAAAACTCACGCTTCACCCTCGCGCAGAACACAGCATTAAAACCATTACAGTACCTAAGGATGGCGTTCGTTTTTTAGTTGGCCCAGAAGGCGGCTTTACTGACGAAGAAATAGCACAAACTAAACGGCAAGAATTTGTTGATATTCGTTTAGGCCCACGTGTTTTGCGAACTGAAACCGCCGCTTTAACGGTCTTAAGTGCATTACAGCTGCAATTTGGCGATTTAGCTAATTGAAATAGCTAAAAACACCCTCATATCAAAGCTATTAGTAAACTCTAGTAGCAATTACACATAGATTAAGGCACAGCGCATGGCAATTAAATTAGGTATTATTTCAGATCCTATTAGTGGGTTTAACATTAAAAAAGACACCGGTTTTGCAATGATGATGCAGGCGCAAGCGCGTGGCTACGAAATTTACTACATGGAGATGAATGATTTATCACTTCGTAAAGGTAAGTCGTACGCCACCGCAGCAAAAGCGCGTGTATTCAACAACCAAGAAAAATGGTACGAGCTGGAAGAAAAAACCACCATTGCACTTGCCGATCTTGACGTAATTTTAATGCGTAAAGATCCACCGTTTGACACGGAGTACATTTACGCAACGTACCTTTTAGAACGCGCTGAAGATGAAGGCACGTTAATTATCAATAAACCACAAAGCTTACGTGATGCTAACGAAAAGCTATTTACTGCATGGTTTAGCGAACACACGCCAGATACCTTAGTTACGCGCAGCCAAAAACAAATTCGTGAATTTTTAGCACAGCACAAAGACATTATTTTAAAGCCACTAGATGGTATGGGCGGCGCTTCAATTTTCCGTGTTAAAGATGATGATGCAAACATAGGTGTTATTTGCGAAACCCTAACCGAGCATGGCAGCCGCTTTGCGATGGTGCAAAATTATGTGCCAGAGATCACACAAGGCGATAAACGCGTATTGGTTGTTGATGGCGAGGTCATTCCATACTGTTTAGCGCGTATTCCACAAAATGGTGAAACGCGTGGAAACCTTGCTGCAGGCGGTCGTGGTGAAGCGCGTCCACTTAGCGAATCAGATCTAAAAATTGCACAAGCGGTTGCACCTACACTTAAAGAAAAAGGGTTAGTGTTTGTAGGATTAGATATTATAGGCGACAAGCTCACCGAAATTAACGTAACGGCCCCCACTTGCGTACGTGAAATTGAAGCCGCTTATGATATATCTATTACCGGTATTTTATTTGACGCAATTGAACGCAAGCTCGCTAAATAAACACCACAAGAAAGTCCATTAATATAAGTATTTCATGCCATTAATGGACTTTTTATACGCTATGTATATATCTATGCCATACTCAAAGTTCAAATAGTATTCATAAACTAAAAGGGTGAAATCTATGCAATCATTAGAAAATCATTTTTTAATCGCAATGCCGTCGATGCAAGACCCTTTTTTTAAACGTGCCGTTACCTATATTTGTGAGCACAATGAAGATGGGGCTATGGGGTTGGTAATCAACCAACCTATTGATGTTACCGTTGGTGAGCTTTTAGATAAAATAGAAATAGACAACGACAAAACCCAGCAAGCTGCAAAAGTGGCAGTATTTGCCGGTGGCCCAGTTAAAACTGACAGAGGATTTGTTCTTCACTCCCCAAAACTCGGGTATACCTCAAGTCAAAAACTAAGCAGTGACATTATGATCACAACCTCTAAAGATGTGCTTGCAAGCTTAACGACGTCGCATGCCCCCGAGCAGTTTATCATCACCTTAGGGTATGCAGGTTGGGAACAGGGTCAATTAGAACAAGAACTGCTTGATAACAGTTGGCTTATAATAGAAGCTGACCCGGCTATTATTTTTAACACGCCCGCTGAAAAGCGATGGGAAAAAGCCGTTTCGATGCTTGGCTTTGATATAGGCCAACTCAGCCCTGAAGCTGGGCATGCGTAAATATACCCTCTCTAAATTAAGTTCATAATATAAATTCACTTGAAAATAGATACGCTATTACAAGTGAATTTTTTATGTAAACCTTTAACATAACGGCTTGAAAATCAGCCTAAGTAAAACATTATCAATGACAAAAAGAACATTTAAGCCACAAGGCGAACGCACAGTAATGGGGTTTGATTTTGGCACCAAAAGTATCGGTATTGCCGTGGGGCAAGAACTCACTGGCAGCGCATCAAGTCTCAAAGCAGTTAAAGCACAAGACGGTATTCCAAACTGGGATCATATCGCAGTGCAAGTAGACGAATGGCAGCCAGATTTAATGGTGGTCGGCTTACCGCTAAACATGGATGGCACTTCACAAGAGGTGACATTTAAAGCTAAAAAGTTCGCTAATAGATTACATAATCACTATGGCATTCCTGTGCAAACACAAGATGAACGCCTAACAACCGCAGATGCAAAAGCCCGTTTATTTGAGCAAGGTGGTTATAAAAATCTGGGTAAAGGAAATGTAGATAATATGTCTGCGGTAATTATTTTAGAAAGTTTTTTTGAATCATTTTACGGCGAGTAACACTGCAATTAGGGTTGTTAAATACTAAAAACGCGACTTAAAAGTCGCGTTTTTTAATGAAAATAACAAATTAGTTATCGTCATCTCCCATTCCATCGATGGTAACACCTTGTAAAAACCCTGCACCTTGTTGTTCGTTATTGCGCAGCTTAATCATCAAGCGTAAATCATTTGGTGAGTCAGCATGATGCAATGCGTCTGCATAGTTAATACGTTGCTGCCTGTATAACTCAAAAAGGGCTTGGTCAAAGGTTTGCATGCCCATGTCATTAGATTTAGCCATAGCCTCTTTAATGCCGCCAATATCGCCGTTTTTAATCAGCTCTGCCACCATCGGTGAGTTAAGCAATATTTCTATGGCGGCAACGCGGCCGTCACCATCAGAGGTGGGGATTAATTGTTGCGCTACAATGGCGCGTAAGTTAAGTGCTAAATCGTATTTTAGCTTGTCGTGTTTTTCTTTTGGCACCAAATGCATAATACGGTCGATTGCTTGGTTAGCATTGTTGGCATGCAGTGTAGCCACACATAAGTGACCCGTTTCAGCAAAACTTAATGCGTATTCCATGGTTTCTTGCGAACGTATTTCACCAATTAAAATAACATCAGGAGCTTGACGTAATGAGCTTTTAAGCGCTGACTCAAAACTATCTGTATCAAGGCCTACTTCGCGCTGGGTAATGATACTTTTACGGTGCTCATGAACAAACTCAATAGGATCTTCGATTGTTAAAATATGGCCCCGTTGATTTCGGTTTCTGTATCCAATTAAGGCGGCTAATGAGGTCGACTTACCGGTTCCTGTTCCACCAACAAACAAAACTAACCCACGCTTTGCCATAATGACGTCGGTGAGTGTAGAGGGTAAGCCCAAATCACTGACATCGGGGATCTGTGTCACAATTCGGCGAATAACCATACCCGCTCTATCGCGCTGCCAAAACGCTGAAATACGAAAGCGGCCTTCATCCGTTGCAATAGCAAAGTTACATTCTTTGGTAGCATGAAACTCTGCTTTTTGTTTTTCGCTCATCGCAGACTCAACCAACTGAAGAGACTCTTCGTCATTGAGTTTGTCGTCGCCTAAAGGAATTAATTCACCGTTTATTTTTGCACTCACAGGTAAACGGCTAGATACAAATAAATCAGAGCCTTTTTTCTCAATCATAGTGATTAAGTAACGGTTTAAAGATAAAGTCATGATAATTCCTTAACCACCAAATTGTGTTTTGTCTTGCGCTTTAGCTTGCGCTGCGGTGTTGGTAACAATGCCTCGGTTAACTAAATTTGTTAAACATTGATCCATTGTTTGCATTCCAATTGAGGCGCCAGTTTGAATAGACGAGTACATTTGTGCAATTTTGTCTTCACGAATTAAGTTACGTATGGCAGGTACACCTATCATAATTTCATGGGCTGCCACTCGCCCGCCACCAATTTTTTTAAGGAGTGTTTGCGAAATAACCGCTCGCAATGACTCTGACAACATAGAGCGTACCATTGCCTTTTCTTCACCAGGGAATACATCAATAATACGGTCAATAGTTTTAGGTGCTGAAGTTGTATGCAACGTACCAAACACTAAGTGACCAGTTTCCGCAGCGGTCATTGCTAAACGAATAGTTTCTAAATCACGAAGCTCACCCACTAATATAACATCCGGGTCTTCACGCAGAGCACTGCGTAATGCGTTTGAAAAACTGTGCGTATCGCGATGTACTTCACGTTGGTTGACTAGACTTAACTTGTTATCGTGAACAAATTCAATTGGATCTTCAATCGTTAAAATATGGTGATGTTTATTTTGATTTATGTAATCAACCATAGCCGCAAGTGTTGTTGATTTACCCGAACCCGTTGGCCCAGTAACAAGCACTAATCCGCGTGGGTTGTCAGATATTGTTTTAAAAATATCTGGCGCGCCTAAATCATCAAGTGTTAATACTTCACTGGGTATAGTACGAAATACTGCCGCAGGGCCGCGGTTTGAATTAAAGGCATTAACACGAAAACGCGCAAGATTGGGAACTTCAAACGAAAAATCCACTTCAAGGTTTTGCTCGTAGTCTTTGCGCTGAGTATCGTTCATAATATCGTAAACTAAACTGTTTACGTCTTTATCTGCAAGGGCTGGTATATTAATGCGGCGAACATCACCATCTACGCGTATCATAGGTGAAACACCCGACGATAAATGTAAATCGGATGCATTGTGTTGCACACTAAACGCTAATAATTCGGTAATATCCATTTATGACTCCACAACTGGCTGATAATTATATGGTTACAATAGCAGAACGACTCACTTGCGCCTATGCAAGAATTGCAAACGCAGCAAAAAATACACACAGAAGCAAAGATGAAATAACCTTGCTGGCGGTGTCTAAAACCAAACCTAGCGACGATATTGTTGCTGCCTATAATCATGGCCAACGCCAGTTTGGTGAGTCTTATGTTCAAGAGGCTGTAGATAAAATAGCTCAACTGCACTCATATAGCGATATCATTTGGCATTTCATTGGCCCTATTCAATCAAATAAAAGTGCTTTAGTAGCAGAAAATTTTGATTGGGTGCAAAGCGTTGATCGGATCAAAATAGCCAAGCGGCTTAATGCTCAGCGTCCAACCACTAAACAACCTCTGAATGTACTTATTCAAGTAAATATTAGCGCCGAGGAGGCTAAATCAGGTTGTCATCCCGATGACATAGCCAGTCTTGCTGAATTTATTAGCCAATGTGACCTGCTAATGTTGCGTGGTTTGATGGCTATTCCCGCAAAAAGTGACGACCCAAGTACGCAAATTCAATATTTTGAGCAATTACAAACTTGCTTTGATAAACTAAAGGCCCAATATCCACAGTTAGACACTCTATCTATGGGTATGAGTAATGACGTTGAAACCGCAATTAGTGCAGGCTCAACTATGGTGAGGATTGGAACCGACATTTTTGGAACACGAACTTAAAAGGTAAAAACAGATTTATGTCAGATAAAAAAATCGCATTTATAGGCACAGGTAACATGAGCTACGCTATTATTGGTGGCATGGTAAAAAACGGCTTTGACGCAAATAACATCATTGCGACTAACCGCAACCAAGAAAAGCTTGCAAAGGTAGCAGCCGATTTCAAGGTGCAAACCACCAGTGACAATAACGAAGCCCTACGCGATGCTGATGTAATTGTTTTGTCTGTTAAGCCGCAAATGATGGGCGACCTATGTAAATCGTTTCAAGAATCGGGCATCGACTTCAGTGATAAACTATTTATCTCAGTAGCTGCTGGTTTAACAGTAAGCCGTTTGCGCGAAATGTTAGGGCAAGATGTAAAAATTGTACGTTGCATGCCAAATACACCGTCTTTACTAGGGCGTGGCGTGTCTGGCTTATTTGGTGCTGGCGAAACGCACCAAGAACATGAATTTGTTCAGCAAGTATTCGAGTGCACTGGTATTGTGGTGTGGGTTGACCAAGAAGCAAAGATTAACGACATCATCGCAGTAACAGGTTCATCACCAGCTTACTTTTTCTTATTTATGGAAGCCATTGAAGAAAAAGCTAAAGCGCTGGGCTTTAACGATGAAGATGCCCGTCGCTTAGTACAACAAACAGCACTTGGCGCTGCCGAAATGGCGTTAAGCCAACCAGAAATTAGTATTTCTCAGCTACGCGCAAACGTAACATCTAAAGGCGGTACTACACATGCCGCAGTTGAGCACTTAAAAGACGAAGGCTTAACTAAAACCGTTGGCGATGCCATGGATGCGTGCATTGCTCGAGCGATGCAAATGGAAAAAGAACTTTAAAACTACTTTTTATTGAAGGTTACACTATGAATGCCATGCAATTTTTAATCAGTACCCTGTTTGATTTGTTTTTGATGGTGGTACTGCTGCGTTTTTGGCTACAGTGGGCAAAAGCCGACTTTTACAACCCAATGAGCCAATTTGTGGTTAAAGCAACGTCGTTTGCAGTTAACCCTTTGCGTAAAATTATACCCGGGTTAGGGGGGCTTGATTTAGCCTCACTATTGCTGGCATTTATTGTAGCTATTGCCAAAATTAGTACTTTAATGTTGGTAATTTACGGCGCATGGGCTGCGCAACCGGTGTTTATTCAAGCCCTAATTACCGTATTAAAAGAAGGCTTAAACTTGGTATTTTGGGTATTAATTATCCGCGCAATTTTAAGCTGGGTAAGCCAAGGTTATAACCCTATTGAAGCGGTTTTCCATCAACTTACTGAGCCAATGCTTAAGCCACTTCGTAAAATTATTCCACCAATGGGCGGCTTAGATTTATCAGTACTTGTATTAATTATTGGTATTCAATTTTTACAAATGCTGTTGATGGACTTTTTAGCCTAAGTTTTTGTTTTTAGCAAAAGAGGCCTTATGGCCTCTTTTTTATATTTTTTGGAGTGAACAATGAATCGGTTAATTAAATTTTGTTTTATTGCTTGTTTAACACTCGCGTTTAACGCACACAGCGAACAAACATTGGGCGGGCAATATAAAGAATTAGGTCCGTGGCAAGTACATTACATTGCCTTTCCATCAACCTTTATTCAGCCACAAATCGCCAAAGCATATGGGCTTGAACGCAGTGGCTATAAAGGGATTGTTAATATTTCTGTGTTAAAAAACAATCCAGAGAACACAGCTCAAAAGGCAACGTTATCTGGCACAGCTAGAAACCTACTTGGTAATAAACAAACGCTAAACTTTAAAGAAGTAATTGAAGGTGAGTCAGTTTATTATCTTGCCCAAGTCGACTTTACAAACGAAGAAATACTGCGCTTTGAAATTGAAATACAGCAAAATAATCAATTTCAAACATTGCAATTTCAGCAAAAATTTTACGTAGATAAATAATATTATGAACAAAACTTTAGTCCTTGCCACGGGCAACCCTGGCAAAGTAAGTGAGCTGGCCAACATGCTAAGCCCACTTAATATTAATGTAGTTCCACAAAGTGATTTTAACGTTGGCGAAGTAGCAGAAACGGGCACTACGTTTGTTGAAAATGCCATTATTAAAGCTCGCCACGCAGCTAAAATTACCGGTATGCCAGCAATTGCTGACGATTCCGGCTTAGAAGTTGATGGCTTAAATGGTGCACCTGGTGTTTACTCTGCTCGTTTTGCAGGACAAGGCGCAAGCGATCAAGATAACATAGACAAGCTATTAGCTGAGCTTGCCAATAACCCAGTGCGTAGCGCCCGCTTTTGGTGTGTGTTGGTATTAATGCGCCACGCAGACGACCCGACTCCACTCATCTGTAGTGCGAGTTGGGAAGGTAAGATTACAAAAACTCAACATGGTGAAGGTGGCTTTGGATACGACCCCGTTTTTTATGTTCCGTCACTTGAGTGTACAAGCGCCGAGCTTACAAAAGCACAAAAAAATGCAGTGAGCCACCGCGGTCAAGCATTGCAGGCTTTGCTAAATGAGCTAAAATTAAAAGGCGGCCTGTGACTCTTCCTCCTTTAAGTTTATATGTGCACGTACCTTGGTGTGTGCAAAAGTGCCCCTATTGCGATTTTAATAGCCATGGACAAAAAGGTGACATACCAGAAGCCGAATATGTTCAGCATTTAATAGACGATTTAAAAGCCGACTTACACTTAGTGCAAGGGCGCAAAATTCACAGTATATTTATTGGTGGCGGTACGCCAAGTTTATTAACTGGTGATGCTTACACACGCCTACTAAGCGAAGTAGATAGCCTTATAGGCCTCGCAGATAACTGTGAAATAACCCTCGAAGCAAACCCAGGTACAGTAGAAACAGGCCGCTTTAAAGAGTACGTAAAAGCGGGTATAAACCGCATTTCAATTGGCGTACAAAGCCTGCAAAACGATAAGCTAAAAGCGCTTGGCCGCATTCATGGTGCTAACGAAGCAACTCATGCAGCAGAGCAAGCCAAAGAGGCTGGTTTAAATAGTTTTAATCTTGATTTAATGCACGGCTTACCAGGGCAAACCCTAGACGATGCATTAAGTGATTTAAAGCAAATTATTGCGCTCGATCCCCCACATATTTCGTGGTACCAACTCACTATTGAACCTAATACTCAGTTTGCATCTAAACCGCCAACACTGCCTCAAGATGAAACTCTGTGGGATATTCAAGAGCAAGGCCAAGCCTTACTTGCAAAGGCAGGTTATATACAATACGAAATTTCAGGGTATGCAAAACCGGGCTATCAATGCCAACATAACTTAAATTATTGGCGGTTTGGCGATTATCTAGGGATTGGCTGTGGTGCTCATGGTAAGGTCACCAATGCAAAAACTGGCATAATTACCCGAACTGAAAAGGTCAAACATCCCCGTGGCTACATGGATATGGTAAAACCTTATTTGTACAAAAGTTGGCACGTTGAGCAAGACGATTTGGCCTTTGAGTTTTTTATGAATCGCTTTCGCCTTGTCGAACCATGCCCGATTGAAGACTACAGTGCGCTGACTAATCAGCCATTGCAAAGCCAACAAGCAGCTTTAAATAAAGCCATAAACACCGGTTTATTAATAGAAAAAGACGGTCACTGGCAAGTGAGCCTTAAAGGGCATCGCTTTTTAAATGACCTGCTAGAATTGTTCGTATAATGCATTGGGCGTTATACGTCATGCAAAGCGAATACATGAAAAATTAAAATACCCTAATGGGTTTCTAACAACAAAAGGGAAAACAATGCGTAAACTTACCTTTATTGCAGCAGCTGTGAGTGTTGCACTCCTTGCTGGTTGCCAACAAGCACCACAACAATCTGTAACAACTCCTATTGTACAAGCGCAACCTGTGCAAAGCGAAATTGACAAAGCCAATGCGTTTTTTGAAGATACCTTTAACCGTGATGTAATGAGCAGCCCGGTTTACCAAACTTACATGGGTATTAAAAAAGATTACGATAAGTGGGATGACGGCAGCGAAGAGCAAAAACTCAAAGACCTAGCTGAAACTAAAGCCGATTTAGTTGCCCTAAACGCAATAAACCGCGACCTGCTAGACGATGCAACAAAAGTAAGCTACGACTTAAAAAAACAAGACCTAGAAAGCTCAATTGCTGACTTTAAATGGCGTTACCACAACTACCCGGTAAACCAAATGTTTGGTACGCACTCTATGGTGCCTGCATTTTTAATAAACCAACATTCAATTAGTAACGTTAAAGAAGCAAAAGACTACATTTCGCGTTTAAATGGCGTGCCTACGGTATTTGACCAATTAGTAACTGACTTAGAAACACGTGCAGATAAAGGCATTATTGCGCCTAAATTTGTGTTTCCACATGTTATTGATTCAAGCAAAAACATTATTCAAGGTGCACCGTTTGAAAAAGGTGACGACTC
The DNA here is from genome assembly GCF_019392235.1 of Pseudoalteromonas sp. CR1. Taxonomy (NCBI): domain Bacteria; kingdom Pseudomonadati; phylum Pseudomonadota; class Gammaproteobacteria; order Alteromonadales; family Pseudoalteromonadaceae; genus Pseudoalteromonas; species Pseudoalteromonas sp. CR1. The sequence continues at coordinate 106,951 of NZ_JAHXRM010000006.1, forward strand.
AACACTTTTAGCAGACTTTAAACGCAAAGTAACGGCACTTGAAATCAGCCAAGACGAAAAAGATGCACTTATTAACGAAGCAACTGACGCGTTAAAATCGGCAGTTAAACCAGCTTACTCAAAGCTTATTAACTTCCTAGCACAACTTGAAAAGCGTGCAGATGACCGTGATGGCGCATGGAAATTACCTGAAGGTAATACCTTTTACAATAATGCACTTAAACGCACAACCACCACTGATTTAACTGCAAAAGAAATTCATGCTATTGGCCTATCAGAAGTAAGCCGTATACATGACGAAATGCGTGAAATTAAAGATAAAGTAGGCTTTAAAGGCGACCTAAAAGCGTTTATGCAGTTTATGAAAACTGATAAGCAATTTTACTACCCAAATACAGCTGAGGGTAAACAACGCTACCTTGACGAAGCAACAGCCATGATCGACACAATGAAAGTGCGTCTTGATGAGCTATTTATTGTTAAGCCAAAAGCCGATCTTAAAGTAAAAGCAGTTGAAGCCTTCCGTGAAAAAGCGGCAGGTAAAGCATTTTACCAACAGCCGGCGCCAGATGGTTCACGCCCAGGCATTTACTACGCAAACCTTTATGATATGGAAGCGATGCCAACGTACCAAATGGAAGCATTGGCTTACCATGAAGGTATTCCGGGTCACCACATGCAAATAGCTATTTCGCAAGAGCTTGAAGGCGTGCCTAAGTTCCGTAAATTTGGTGGCTACACAGCCTACATTGAAGGTTGGGGTTTATACTCTGAGCTTGTACCTAAAGAAATGGGTATGTACTCAGACCCATATTCAGATTTTGGCCGCCTTTCTATGGAGTTATGGCGCGCGTGTCGTTTAGTAGTTGATACCGGTATTCACGCAATGAAGTGGACTCGTCAAGAAGGGATTGATTACTACGTAAATAACACGCCTAATGCCACATCTGACGGTGTTAAAATGGTTGAGCGTCACATTGTAATGCCTTCGCAAGCAACCGCTTACAAAGTAGGTATGTTGAAAATTTTAGAGCTACGTGAAGACGCTAAAAAGAAACTTGGCGACAAGTTTGATATTCGTCAATTTCACGATGTAGTGCTTAAAAATGGCCCGGTACCACTAAACGTACTAGAGAACTTTGTAAATGAATGGGTAGCAAGCAAAAAAGCTTAACACTCATTTATAGAGTTAACTAAAAGGTCGCTTATGCGGCCTTTTTTGCATTTTGTACCTTATACCTATTCGCAATAATAGGTTAAGCTAAACAAAAAGGTATTTTAGAGGCGTAAAAATTATGGAGTTATGCATACAATTACTTAACGCACGCATTTCAAAGCATCAGTTAGATGAGCTAGATAATGATTTTAAGCAGTTAAGTCCAGCCCAACAAACACAGCAGCTTAATCATCTTTACGAAAGCGCTTTACGTATGAGTATTAAGTACGACTTTATGCAAAATGTAGCAACACGTATTTTAACAACCAATACGCCACCTGCACCTTTTATCAATCAGTTAACAACCACAGATGCCTTGACGTTTTTTACGCCTGCGCTTAAGGAAAACCAGGGCTTTTTAGCACAAGACACCCAAGGTAATAACGTGTTACACACTGTATTTAAACACGCTAATGCCCAAAAGCTGGCGTTTAATTATGTACGCTCATTAATGTTATTTGAGTCTAACGAGGACCTAGTAAAAGCGCTTGCTCAACCCAATGCTCGAGGCCTAACACCTGTTGCTTGTTATATTGCGTATGCAAATAAACCAAACACACCGGTTAAGCATGAATTTTCAGCGCTGTTAGCTCTGATGGAGATAGAACAAAAACAAAACCCAACAGCTAAACAGCAGCTGGCAAATATATTAAAAGGCATGAGCCTTAACGAAACCAGTATTTTACTTAGTGCTGCATACCTGCAACGCTCAACCGCGCAAGTTGCACATTTAGTTCAAGCGGTTTAGGTCATGATAACCTTGGTGAATTAAAAGTAGCCCACGCTAAGGGCTACTTTCCGGGGGACGAGATTTATAACCGAGTGAGCTAGATTTACCCCCTCCTAACGGCCCTCTTTTCAGCGTATGCTTTTGACTATACTCGTTATTAATTATTTATGAGGAATAACTCACCCTGATAGGTTATTCCCTACATAAATACTAATTACACCGCTGTAAATTTAATCTCGAATATTAAATAGCCCTTAGTCGTTTAAGTAGTACTCAACAGTGGTTACTACTCTTACGTTTTTTATTTGTGGTGTATTTGAATCGCGGTTAGTAATACTAAACTGCCCTTGGCGAGCTGTTTTTATTTTGCCTAATTTTGAATTGGAATCTCTCGCAAACTTGTTAGCCACTTCGCGCGCTTTTTCAGTTGCTTGTTGCACCATGGCCGGTTTTACATCGTTTAGGCCTGTGAAAATATACTCAACACGTGTTTCGTAACTATCTTGCACTATGGCAATATTTTGTTTAGCTAATTGGCTTACTTTGCTCAGTGCATTTTGTACCTTGTCTACAGCGCTAGAATACACGGTCATATTTGAACGAACAATGTACCTAAATTGCTGGTTTTCATTGCCGTACTCGCGCGCCTGTTTATCTACAATCGATTGGCTACCAAGTGATATTTCAGCGTCATCAAAACCATGCAGTTTTAAAAATGCGATCACGGCGGCGTTTTTTTTCTCAACCCTATTCACTAACTTTTCAAGGTCGTTATCTGCATCGCTAAATTGCAAAGGCCATATAACAGTATCGGCAATTACCTCTTGCTCTGCTAGCCCTTTAACTTGTACGGTGCGCTCCATTTCTTTTACATTGAGTGCTGCACTTTTTAAAATAAACCCTAAGCTAATTAAGCCAAGGCTTAAAAAAATAGCCGCCAGCACAGTATGAAAACCAGGTGTTTTAATCACAGAACACTCCTTGATTGATATCAATAATACGCATCTATAAACTCGAAATAACCTTTCAAACAGAGTACATTGAGACAATACATAACGCAAAATTTTAAAGCTAAGGAAACGCAATGAGCCTAAAGCGAATTAGTCAGTTTTTTAACCCAAGCTCAGTGGCAGTAATAGGTGCGTCAAATAACGCCTCTCGTGCCGGTTTTGTCGTTATGCGTAATTTGTTACAAGGCGGTTTTAAAGGGCCGATCATGCCCGTAACGCCAAGCTATAGTGCTGTTCATGGCGTGCTTGCATACTCATGTATTACTGAGTTACCTAAAGTGCCTGACCTTGCCGTTATTTGTACCAATAAAAATACTCTGTTAGACATCATTAGCCAACTTGGCGAGCTTGGCTGTAAAAGCGCTATTATTATTGCCGATGGCTTAACGAATGATCAAAAAAGTACGCTAAAAACATGCGCTCAAACACATAACGTCACTTTGTTAGGCCCTAATAGCTTAGGGCTATTAATTCCCCATATTGGTTTAAATGCCAGCTTTTCTCATACAGTGGCAAGCCCGGGTAAAATTGCATTTGTATCGCAATCTGCAGCGGTATGTTCAACCATATTAGATTGGGCTAAAAATAAAGATATTGGCTTTTCGTACTTTGTTTCTGTGGGTGGGTGTTTAGATATAGATTTTGACGAGCTGCTCGACTTTTTAGGGCGTGATGCAAAAACTAAAGCCATTTTGCTTTATATTGATAACATTGAAGATATTCGTGGCTTTATTTCTGCAGCAAGAGCGGCTGCATTTAGTAAACCCGTTATTGCCATAAAAACAGGAAAAACAAATGCTGGCGCTCTTGCGGCAGAGATCCATAGCGGTGGAAAACAAAGCTCTGATGCCGTATACGATGCGCTCTTTCAACGTGCGGGTATGCTGCGCGTTAACGACCTACGCGAGCTATTTGCAGCAACACAAACACTAGCAATGCACCCAAAATTATTACAAGTTGAACAGCTTACTATTTTAACAAATGGTGGGGGGCCGGGTGTTATGGCGGTTGATGAGCTAATTCAACGTTCTGGAAAGTTAGCGGCGCTTAGTAGCGAAACACGCAGTGCGCTTAATCACGTTATCCCCCGCTCAGAAACAACCTCTAACCCAATTGATATTTTTGGTGACTCAGCACCAGCGCGTTACAAACAAGCATTAGAAATATTATTGCATGCAAAAGAAGTGAAGAACTTACTAATAATACATACACCATCGGCACTGGCGCCAAGTGAAGACTATGCCGATGTTATTGTTCAAGCGCTGCAAACGTTGCCAAAAATGGCTCGTCCTTATGTGTTTACCAACTTTATGGGAGAAGACGCCTCTTTTGCAGCCAGAAAAATATGCGCTAACAATGCAATCCCTACTTATCGAACACCTGAAGGGGCCGTTGGCGCCTTTATGCACTTAGTAACATATCGTCGAAACCAAAAGCATTTAACGCAAACACCTGAGTCAAACACCGACGATGCAAAAATAAATAAAGCCGCCGCTACAGCATTAATCTCTGAATTTTTAGACGAGGAGCAAACCTATTTACCCACTCACAGTGCAAGCCAGATATTAAGCCACTACGGTGTTGAATGCATTGAAACTAAAGTAGCTTACACCCCAACCGAAGCTAAAGAGCAAGCCATTGAACTTGGCTTTCCGGTCGCACTTAAGCTCATAAGCCCAAGTATTGCTTCAAAGTCTGAAGTCGGTGGCGTGGTATTAAACCTAAATGATGCAAGTGAAGTTGAACAAACGGCTTTTGCGATGCTGATTCGTATTAAAAATACTTACCCAGATGCGACGATTGATGGGTTTTCCTTACAAAAAATGGCCCCTCGTGCAGGTGCTAATGAATTGCGTATTGCCATTAAAACAGAGCCTAATTTTGGCCCCGTTATTTTACTTGGCGAAGCAGGTACCGGGCTTGAATACGCTCAAGCAGCAGTAGCTCTCCCTCCCCTTAACATGAACCTAGCTAAGTATTTAATTGCCGCAGCTCACGATAAAGGCGTGCTTAAAGATCGCATTTTGCCCGAAAAGGTCGGCAAATATCGTTTATGCGCGTTGCTCACACGGATTTCGCAACTGGTTATCGATCAATCCGATATCAGCGCAATGGAACTTAATCCTATTCTTGCTAGTAATGGGCAGTTTTTAGTGCTTGATGCCACCATAACCCTAAATAAATACCAGTCAAAAAGTAACCGTAAACGCTTGTGTATTCGCCCTTACCCAATTGAACTTGTTGAAATAGTGACCCTTAAAAATAATACCCAAGCAACGCTAAGGCCTATTAAACCTGAAGATGAACAGGCCCATAAGGCATTTGATCAATCACTTAATAAAGAAGATCGTTACAAACGCTTTTTTGGTGAGTTACCTCAGTTTAATCATGACCAACTCGCAAAAATGACTCAAATTGATTACGACCGCGAAATGGCATTTATTGTTTGCCAACGCTCAGAGGGAAAAACACGTACCTTAGGGGTTTCGCGTGTAATTATGGACCCTGATAATATACACGCAGAATTTGCTATTGTTGTACGTTCTGATTGCCAAGGTCTGGGCCTTGGACGAATATTAATGAACGCAGCAATTAATCACTGTAAACGCCAAGGCATTGAATGGATTGAGGGCATAACATTACCAGAAAACACAGGGATGATTGAACTCGCCCGTAAGTTGGGCTTTAAAGTTAGCCGCGATTTTGAAGAAGGCAGTATTAACATGGTACTCAACACAAAATAATACAACGCTCAGGCAAGGCGCAAAGCGCCTATACCTGGGTTTATGAGGTTTAATGTTTTTTAGCTCTCGCTAAAAGTACCTTGCCAGTCACGTGTTATAAGCGCAGGAACATCTAAACTAGGCACCGGCTTACTAAACAAATAACCTTGAAAATGTTTACACCCTAACGCGCTTAAAAATGTAAGTTGCTGCTTACTTTCAACACCTTCCGCTACGCACTCTTTTCCTAAACTATGCGCCAGTGTGAGTGTTGATTCAATAATGGCCTCATCATCAGAGTCAATACCTATGTCTTGAACAAAGCTTCGGTCAATTTTAAGCACATCAATAGGAAAACGCTTTAAATAAGTAAGCGATGCATAACCAGTCCCAAAGTCGTCCATATACAGCTTACAGCCTAGCTCTTTTAACTTTTTCATACTTTGCAGTGCAAGGCTCGAGTCGCGCATTAAAATAGATTCGGTTATTTCAAATACAATTGCCTCCGATGGCACATTAGCATTAATAAGTGCTTTTTTTATCTCTGGCACGAGCTCTATAAACTCAAAATCTAAAGCCGATAAGTTAATTGATAAATACAACTCGGGCGATACTTTTCGCCATTTATTAAGCTCTGTTAATGCTCTTGCAAATGTTTGCAGCATTATTTTAGTTATTAACCCAACACCTTCAGCCGCAAGAGAAAACTCCTGCGTTTCAATAAGCTTATTTTCAGGCCAACGTAGTAAAACCTCAAAGCCCTCTGTTGTATAAGTTTGGGCATTTATAATAGGTTGATAGTAATTACAAAACTCATGCTGTTGATAAGCTTTTGTCAGCTGCGATTCTAAGTGAAGCGCTTTTTGAACATGCTTATTCATTTCTTGTTTATAAAATTGATAATTACTCTCAAGCGCTCCCTTGGCATGGTAAAGCGCAATATTAGCGGCCTTCAACAACGCACTACTTTGCGTTGCATCATCGGGAGAAATAGCAACACCAATGCTTAAATTAATATTTACCACTTGCTCGTTAATGCTGATGTTTTGGTTCACGCAATCCATTAGCTTTGTGCAAATAAGAAGCACTTCTTCAATTTGTTGAATATCTTCAACAAGCACAACAAATTCATCTCCTCCAAACCGTGCGATACTGTCTGAGGAACGCAATGAACACTTTAATCGCTCGGCTACTTTTTTAATAAGTTCATCGGCGGCCTCATGCCCAAGTGAATCATTAAAATATTTAAAACGCTTAATATTAATATGTAATAAAGCAACTTTGCATAGGTGCTTTTGAGCTTGCTCAAGAGCATGTTCAACACGATCATTAAACAGAGTACGATTAGGTAGTCCCGTTAAAACATCAAAATTAGTTAATTGGTGTAATTCACTTTCGGCCAATTTTTGTGCGTGTATATCAGTTAAAATTATCACGTAACTACTTAAACGTTGCTCTGTATCGGCGACCGCGCTTATTTTTACTAACACATGACGCGTTTCGCCGTTATGAAGACACACAGTGTCTTCGCAGGAAAAATGCTCTCCCTCCGAGAGCTTTTTCATAATACGTAAGTAATCAACACGATTTTTTGGCGACATCCCCAAGTGTAGCGTTCGGCTTGAGGTGGGCTCTGCAGCAAAGTTAAACGCCGTTTGTAACGACTTATTAGAGGCACGTACATTAAAGTTTTTATCGAGAATAAATACCCAATCACGGGTTTGCTCAAACGCAGCGGTAAATAAGCGAGCATGTTCTTCGTAAACCATCTCACGGGTCATATTAGTGTATGTACCCGCTACTTTTTGGGGCGTTCTTTCATCCCACTCAACCACTTTGCCAAAGTCTTTATACCAACGCCAATAGCCTTTGGCATGACGCACACGGTATGTGCAGTTAAAGTAGCCCTTATCGGTAGATAAAAACTCTAGCCACTCTAAACGAAATAATTGCTTATCTTGAGGATGTATTTTAGCTAAATATTCATCTAGGTTAACAGTATCGTTATTGTAACCAAGCTCATTACTTAAGCGAGGCTGGTAAATACTTGGATTACTTGACTGCCAATCCCATACACCCGACTCACTGCCCTCTAATGCGAGTTTTAAGCGCGACTCACTCTCTTTACTTTCTTTATGAGCGGCTAACAAAATACGTTGAATTTTATTACGTCGCCTTACCCACATTGCAATAAAAAATAAAAATAACGCGGCATACAGCACCATAAAATAAGGAGCGCGCCAAAGGGGATATTTAACCTTTATTTTTAATGTTGCAGGCTTGGTATAGCTTCCCGTTAACGGGTCTTTTGCCCATACTTTTAATGTATAGTTACCCGGGTTTAACTTAGGAAAAAGGACCCGGTTATTGTTACGCGCATAGGTTTTTTGCCCGTTATCGAGTTGATACTCGTAAATAATGCGTTCTTGATTGCTAAAAGCCATTGCAGAAAAAGCCACTTCAAGACCAATATCATCGTGGTTTAATATTATTTCATTGAGGGGCTGTTTTAAATCGCGGGATAATTCTCGCGACATTAAATTTACTCGTGTAATATTTACATGCTCTATTAGTGGTTGGTAACTTTGGTTTTCCATTGGATGAAAATACGTTAACCCTTTTAAACCGCCATATACAATTCGTCCGTCTTTAAGCTTAGCCATTGCAGAGCTATTAAACTCAGCAGATAAAAGCCCTTCTGCTGTACTAAACTGCTGAAAATGGCGTGTTACAGGATTTAAACGCCATATCCCTTTATGACTGCTCATCCAAATCATGCCATCATCGTCAAGCACCATGCTATAAAGTAATGTCCCTAGTTTGTTTTTATCTAGATCAATAGTATGCACGTGCTCGTAGGTTGATGAGTCAATACCTATCAAGCCAAAGTTAGACAATGAGATCCATAAAACATCATTATTATCTATCACGTATGAAAGCACACTTATCGCAACATTCTCATGCTGCTTAGGTACTTTATAGATCATCTTTAACGCTAAGTTAGTCGGATTTAATTGATATAAAATACCCGCATTAAAAAACAGCGGCCAATCGGGTTTATTTGGTAAAGGAGGTAAAAATCCATGCGCTAAAAACGGGTTAAACTGTGCCAATTCGCCCCCCAATCGAGTGACAATTTGACTATCTATGTTGTAAACAAATGCACCGTGATCACGATGCATAAAGTATAAATCGCCGTTAGGCATTAGAGTAACGCCATGTACCCAGCCAGTTATGTGATCTTGGTTTGCTTTATTTTTTGTTTTTGGCTCACTCACTTGATAAGTATTTGGGTCAAAAATGAGTAAACCTCGGTTTGTATTCAGCCAGAGCTTATTGTTATATGGCATTATTTGCCAAATACTAAAATCGCTGGTGTATAGGTCAGCCTTGTAATCTTTTAAGTAAACCTTGCTGGTATTCGTTTTTAAATCAACTTCAGTTAATCCATTATTTGTCGCAAGCCAAAGCTTTTCGTTAAACTCGGTTATTCCCCATATCGAATGGTGGGATAAACCGTCTCCTCCTAATAAACTGCCATCAACATTATTAAAATGGTATGTATCTTTAGATAGATAAAAAGCACCATCACTTTTTGTAGCAACCCATACCCCCCCTGTCTTATCTTTAGCCATATCAATAATACTGGTATCGGCTAGGGTATACTTACTCTGTGTAATTCGTGTGTTTTTTATCAATTCACCGGTATTTAAATCAAATTTAAATAGCCCTTTATCTGTAGCTAGATCTATTTCACCTTGGTTGTAATCTATCTTCCACACATTAAGGTCGGCCAGTAATACCTTATTTTTAAAGGCAATATCAGGACGCTCAAACATGCTTGGCAAATCGCTAATATCAACCTGATACATCCCCTTTACGGCCCCCACTAATAACTGGCCATTTTCTCCCAACGCAAACGACTTCACGTTGTTTTGATAAATATGATCAGCTTCGCCCTTTAAATGCTGCAGTGGACGGGTTAAATTATTTGCAATATCATAAACATAGGCGCCATGAGTGGTCGCTATAAAAATATAGCCATTGTAATGAAATAAACTTCTTACTAAGGTGTTTTTAAATTCACTGGGTAGCTCAAAAATAGACTCAATAACCCCAGTTTGTACATCAAGTCTTGCAAAGTCTCGGCCTCGCCCAATCCACAAGGAATCTGAGTCTGCAGCCACCATACTAAAAACTGATTGATTAAAAATTTGTTCTTCATTACTGGGGGGATCTAAAAACTGCTTGTAAGTGTCAGTAGTCGGGTCGTATCTAAAAAGCCCCTCAAGTAATGAGGCAATCCATATATATCCATCTAAGTCTTGGTATATACGATCAATTATTGCTTCTTCAAGCTCACCATTAGGGCCATTAATAGGCGTTACTTGATAGCCATCATAACGATTTAAACCACCTTCGGTAGAAAGCCATAAATAACCATTATTATCGATTAGTATGGTGTTAACGTAACTTTGAGATAAACCTTCACTAGGAGATAAACGCTTTACTTGTGCACCAGCCTGGTAACTAAAAATAGTTATTAAAACTACTAAGCAACTTAAAATCCAATTAACGCCCTTACTCATGGTCATTCCATATCGTTTTTTATTTTATGGGTACTCTAGTGCGACAATGTTTCGGTGCTTATACATATCAAAAAGTACGTGTATTTCAGGAGTATATGTTAACACTTGGTTAAAACCAATACTGCGGTATAAATCGGCAATGTTTTTAAATGCAAAGGTATAAACATGCATGTGCTGATGCGTTAAAAGATCGGTTATTAATTGTTTTGCCACCCCTTTTGAACGATGTTCTGGCGCAACATAAACCGTAGATAAAAACAAAAATGTGGTTTTATTTTGTAGCCTACAAGCGGCCACTATGTGTGTGCCTAAATAAATAACCCACACTTGATCTTGCTTATTAGCACGCCCGCTAACTCCATGGACTTTGTAAAATTTATTCACCAAGGGTGTTTTTACTGTGTCTAATAATTGGGTGGTATACATTTTTAACTAAGCATTAATGCTAAATATTGCTCAAACTTTTGCTTTAACACCATTTGCTCCGCAACGGGGCGACTATGGATTGTGTTATAAACTTGCTCACGCGTTTTTTTATTGCGTTTAATTTGATAGGCCCAAAATGAAGCCTCGTAATCGAGCTGTATTTGATATTTTTCTTCACGCGGTAATAAACACAAGTTAAAACTCACAGGTTTTCCTCATTATTTGAATTGTTACAGTTTCAAGAACGGCCCTTGAATTGCTGGGCAAAAACCAAGCATATTGCTATTATACGCGTCTTATTTATTTATCTCAGCTGTAATTGGAAATGATAATGCAAAGACGCTGTAGTATGTTGTTTCTATTAATTAGTTTAATATTTAGCGCAGCCAGTTATAGCAACCAAAATACGCTGACATTTAATCGCCCCGATAACGTCCCGCAGGCAAATTATGTATTAGAGCTCCTTAGTCTTGCCTATAAAGAAATAGGCTACGATATTCACCTTATCGATTTTAGCCCCCAAAATGCATTACGAGCTGCCAATAATGGGGTGCTTGATGGACAACTTGGCCGAGACAGCAGCATAGAAATTGATTTTCCAAATCTACTGCGCGTAGACTTCGAATTATTTAAATTTAAGTTGCTGCTTTATAAAAATTGCCAACAAAGCATATTAGAGCGGCTTGATAATATTGCTATTTTAGCTAATTGCCCAATACAAGCTCAATATATAAAAAATACGCATTTTGATGGCAACGTTATTGAAGTAAAAAATTTAAGCACACAGCTAAACTTACTTACCCAAGGAAAAGTGAAAGGCATATTGTTACTTGATTTTGCATCAGACAACCAGCCAATAAATCAACATGGTCTTTGCTATCAAAAAGAAGTGTTACGTGTAACGCCTGTTTACCACTACTTAAATAAACGACATGCGCACTTAATTGACGGGTTAAAAACAGCCTTAAATAAACTTCACAATAATGGCACCGTTTATGCGCTCAAAGCCAAATATAATATGTATGATTAAAAATCAAAGCCCTGCTGATATATTGCGCTATCACCACCGTGTGCTTGCTGTTTTTTGAGTAAATAACGCTTATAACGCTGTTGGCACAAACTGATGACTTTCTTTTTTTGCGCGTTAGTGAGCGAATTCCACATAAACCGTTCATCACGGCTGCGGTAGCATCCTTTGCAGTACCCCCTATTGTTAACTAAGCAAATACTTTTACAAGGACTTGGAATATCAAATATTTCAATTTGTTGCATCGTATTCGCCGCTCAATTATGGTCTTGTATTTAGTATAGCGTTATTTTTAAACAAAAAAAAAGTAGCAATATTATTGCTACTTTATACACAATTTATTTAACGCTAATAAAGTTAGGGTCTCGTATTTATTTGTGCTTTGCGATGAAATGGTTTGGCGTACATCGCTAATACAAGTGGCTTAAGCTCTTCAGGCACTTGTGACATTCGTTGTTCAAATGTTGCTGTATCTGGAGAGTTAATTACCGATTCTTTACAGCCACCTGCAATGTAATTGCCTGGGTGTAAGTAAAACGAATCCACTATTTGTTGATCAATTGTAGTGGCTAACTCTTCAGCGCTATCACATTGAGATTCAATAGGTAGTCCAAAAGCAAGGTGAACATGACCTTTTGCCGTACTAAAGCCCTCAACAATACTTAAAATATCTTCACCCGCCGACTTGATATATTCACCATGTTGTTGCTTATGATAAAGCTCTTTAGCTTTTGCTATAGCACAAGGTTCGTATTGATAAGAAATAGACACGGGGACTACTTTCAACTCTTTAATATATTCACCAAATTCTTTTTTTTGTTTTCGGCCATTGAGTTGTAGCATTTTTAATAGTGCCGGATCGGTTTGATCGAACCCGTCTTTTGCTCGACCTTCTTTTTGTGCAATCCAGATAGAGTGGCCACCCATTAAAGAGTCATAAATATACGATGATAATTGAGTAAGCGCTTTTAACATTTCTTTAGGTGCTTTAGCAGAGCGTTTAACAATAAAGCTTTTATTTAAACGCATTAGTTCTGTTATGTAAGGTATTTGCAGTAAGTTGTCACCAATTGCAATACGCACCGTTTTCATTTTATGTTGATATAGCCCCCAGTTTACAAGTGCAGGATCAAGCACTATATCGCGGTGGTTAGAAACAAATAAGTAAGCTTGGTTAGGATCTAGCTTGTCTAAACCTGAAAAGGTAACTTTTGAGGTTGTGCGTTTTATAAGTTTATCTAAATATTTAGCAACTTCATTTTGAACATCTTCAACGTTTGTTACTTTTCCCCACTTTTTGCGTAGTTGGCTTCTTACCAATGGGCGGGCAATAAATGGCACTGCTGATAGAAAGCGCGGTAAGTTATACTTAGCAATGACATCTATAAATGCATCATCACTCATTAAACGCGCTAGCGATGCGTTAACCTCATCGTCGTTGTAAGGTCTTATGTCTGCGTACTTGTCTTCTAATTCACTCATTACTGCATCTATAAAGTTAAAAAACGGCACGTAAAATACGTGCCGTTTGCATTATTGGTTCGAGTATAACTCAGGCAAACTAAAATGCGAACTAAGTCAGACTATTGCAATTTAATACACACTAATAAGCAAGCTTAAAAGTACTTATATAACAATAAATTAAGAAATGCTCTTACCAGTTACCTTTCGCTTTGCCTGTAGTGCTATGACAAGCAAACGCAGAATAAGTGCGATTAAAATTACACCACAAACAAAGCTTAGCCAATGGGGTAATACTTGATGCTCTTCACCTAGTAGGGGGGAAACAACGAAACCAAACTCCATTACTAAATAATCCGTTAAAAAACCAAAAATCAACGCAACCCCAATAACCCCTGTGAGATAGGCGAATACAGCACGCTTACCAAGCTCATTAGCAACCACACCTAACGTAGCAATATTTGTTGCCGGCCCTGCGAGCATAAACACTAACACCGCTCCCGGCGATACTCCACTCAATAACAAGCCTGCAGCAATAGGCGTAGATGCAGTGGCACAAATATACATGGGTATACTGATCAAAATCACCACCAGCATAGCCAGAATCCCACTGCCCCAATGTGTTAAAAATGATTCTGGAACATAAGTTTGTACCAATGCGGCAAAGAATAAACCAATCATTAACCAGACCATGGTATCTGATAGTAGTTTATTGCAGCTAAAACTTATCGCTCGTCGTATCTTCTGCGATTGACTTTGCAATGCCTTGTTTGGTTTATCACAGCAACTGGTTTTGACTTCTAGCTCCGCCGTTTTAGACGCACAGCAACTGATTTTTGTTTGCGCATCTGCCGTTGGCTTTGTCTGCTGCCTATCAGTATCTCGCCCCACTAACACACCTGCAACAATAGCACTGCAAATCGCAGCTATGGGACGAATAATAGCCATAAACGGACCTAATAACGCATACGACACAGACACAGAATCAACCCCCGTTTCAGGCGTCGATACTAAAAACGCTGTAGTCGCACTTTTTGAAGCTCCTGCGCGTCTTAAGCCTATTGCAGCAGGTATAACACCACATGAACACAACGGCATCGGTGCTCCAATTAAAGCCGCTTTCACTGTGGTCAAAAAGCCTTCTTTACCCAAATGTTTATTTAAAAAATTGGCCGGTAAATACACATTTAATAACCCAGCAATCAACAAACCCAGCATTAACCAAGGGGCAGATACTAAAAACAACTGCCAAAAATTATTAAGTAAGTCCATCGATGTCCTCCAAGGTTGTTAATATTGAACAGTTATCAGCGGGCTCTTGTCCGCCACAGCACTTATCAGCAAGTACCGATAGCGATTGATGAAAACGTGTTAGCTCAGCAATGCGCTCTGCAACTAGATCACGCTTTTGTATCGTTAAATCTTTCACTTCATGGCACGAATGCTGGTGCTTTTTAAATTTTATTTGCAGTAACTCTTTGATCTCTAACAAGCTAAAACCAACATTTTTAGCACGTAAAATAAACTTCATTTGCTTCAGTGATGCCTCACCATAATCACGATAACCGGCTTCTGTTCGAGTTAATGGCGTTAACAAATTATGTTTTTCATAGTATCTTAGGGTATCTGTTGAGACACCTAACTGATTTGCAAACTCACCTATTTTCATTTGTTTCTCCAATGAGTGTATTCTCAACTGATGCCAACTATAAACCTTAGAGTACACACCAAGGTCAAGTATTAAAATTATTTTACTTAATTAGGATACATCATGAAAATTACCGTTCTCGATAACGCCACATTAGCAAATACATCTCTTGCCTGCATAGAGCAGTTGGGAAGCCTTACGACCTATGACCTTACCAGTCCAGAGCAAGTTATTGAGCACAGCAAAGAAGCTGACGTTTTAATTACTAATAAAGTGGTGTTAAATCGCGAAACAGTTAGCCGGCTAAAAAATCTAAAACTAATATGTGTAAGCGCCACGGGCACTAATAATGTCGATTTAGAAGCCGCTAAAGAGCTTGGCATCGCAGTGACAAATGTTGCTGGTTACTCTACACCTTCAGTTGTTCAACACACCTTTTCTTTAATAACAAACCTACTTGGAAATACTCATCGTTATCAAGCTGATTGCCAACAAGGAGCATGGCAAAAAAGTGAGATGTTTTGTCGTCTTGATTACAGCTTTAATGATTTACAAGGTAAAACACTCACCATTATCGGCGGCGGCACGCTAGGGCAAGCCGTTGCAAAAGTAGCTGACGCATTTGGTGCTAATGTAGTTATGTCTGAGCGCAAAGGCGCAGCATGTCGTGATGGCCGAACGCCTTTTGATGAAGCTATTAAAACAGCCGATATAATTAGTGTTCATTGCCCACTAACAGACGATACCCGAGACCTAATCACGCTCAACGAATTTAATATGATGAAGCCCAACTGCCTTATTATTAACACAGCACGTGGCGGTATAATTAATGAGGCCGATTTAACAACGGCACTTGAGCAAAACATTATTGCTGGCGCAGGGGTCGATGTATTAACGAAAGAGCCCGCAGAACATTCAAATCCGCTAGCCAATTATAAAGGGGACAACCTATTACTCACACCCCATATTGCGTGGGCAAGCACTGAGTCAATCGTACGATTAGTTAAAGAAGTAAGTTTAAATATAAAAGCGTTCAAGCAAGGAGAATCTCGTAGCCGCTTAGTTTAGAACTTGTCTTAGCCAAGTAACCTGAGCTCTGAATAGTAAATAACTTAATCAGCGCTTAGGTTAAATAAACTAAAAAATGGTTTTTTTTGCTAATTTTTTTATTTTTTAAAATTAAAAAACAACCAAAAAACCATAAGCAACTGATTATAAATAAAATTTAAACTTGGCGTATACTTTGCCTTACTATCATTAATAATTAAGCAAAAACGATTAAGGTACATATAAAAATGAATAAATCTCTACTAGCAGCTGCACTTATTACTCCATTTTTAACGGGTTGTGTTATTGCCGTTTCTGATGGCGAAGCAGAAACGCACTGGGCAGGTAATGACTCAACGAGCTGGCAAACAAAACATAAAAATAATCGCGAAGCTATCTCAGAGCTAAAAATGGATAGTAGTTATCAGTCGGTATTAACAACGCTTAAAACCCCTAACTTTACCGAGTTATTAAAAAAAGGGGATGATGTTTATCAAGTCTTATTCTATGCGACTCATAGTATTCATTCAGATGGGAAAATGACTAAAGATGAGTGTACGCCACTGATATTTAAAAACGATAAACTAATCGGTATTGGTGATAGCGCATTAAATATGGTTAGCCACTAAAACACAAAAAGCGCTAGTACGTTACTGGCGCTTTTTTAATATTAGTGAGCGACCACTCTATTACGGCCTGCCTCTTTTGCTTCATACAACCCTAAATCAGCCTCTTCTAATAATGAATGCTCTGAGGTTGAGCGGCCACCTTCCATGGTTGCAACACCAATACTGATAGTTATGCACTGTGCATTTAAAGATGTTTTGTGCTCTATATTTAGTTCGTTTACTGCGTTTTTGAGTTTATTTGCAAACGCAATTGCGTCCTTTTTCGATACATCAGGTAAAATAGCAGCAAACTCTTCTCCACCGTAGCGGGCAATAAAGTCACTACCACGTTTACATTGTGATAAAAGAGATTGAGCAACCTTTTTTAAACATTCATCACCGGCTCTGTGGCCGTATGTATCGTTGTATCGCTTAAAATAATCTATATCTATTAAAAGTACAGATAGCCCCGAGCCACCTCGTTTGCTTCTTCGCCATTCTCGAGACAAATTTTCATCAAGGTAGCGTCGATTGGGTATTTCAGTTAATCCATCAATGGACGCTAACATTTCAAGTAAATCATTTTTTTGTTTTATCAATAATTGATTTCGTACTCGTACTCTTACTATAGAAGCACTGAATGGCTTAGTAATATAGTCCATCGCGCCGAGCTCTAACCCTTTTGATTCATCAGCATGCTCTTGGTTAGCAGAAATAAAAATAACTGGAATAGCCTGGGTAATAGGGTTTTCTTTTAACTTAACAATAAGTTCAAAGCCGTTCATAACGGGCATTACAATATCAAGTAAAATCAAATCTACATGTGTCGTTCTTACAAAAGCAAGCGCCTCCTCTGCACTTTTAGCTAACAACACCTCATGCTCTTCACCTAACGTTTTCTCAAGCACTAGCCTGTTAAGAGGATCGTCGTCAACTACAAGCACTTTGGCTTTATTTGACATCAACTGCCTCCAGACCTCTAATAAATACAATAACTTGTTTCAACTGCATAATAAGCTCTTTTAATATTTCATCTTCAGGATCATTCGTTGCTTTGAGGTTTTGCTCGCATTGCAGTGCACAAGACGATAACCGTTTAAAGCCCAAATTACCTGATACTCCTTTGATACTATGCACTAAACGTACCAAGTCACCTTTAGCGGTACATTCGTCAATTTGTTGTAATTGAGCTTCGCAAAGGTTGGCAAATTTATCCACCATATTGTTCAGTAAGGCCTCATCAGCACTAAACTGAGCTAAGGCAAACGCTCTATCAAAAAACATTGTTTTAGCTGGAAGTTGTGTATCAGCAATCGCATCAAGCAGTACCTTTGCTACAACAGGCTTAGTTAAATGTTTATTCATACCGCATTTTAGCGAACGCGCTACATCAGCAGGTTCACAATGTGCTGTTAGTGCAAATATAGGTAACTGCTTATCGTCAAACTGTTGACGAATCAATGCCGTAGCTTGGCAACCATCTATATGCGGCATTTGTACATCCATTAATATAAGATCAGGTTTCAAAATCTGCAGTAGCTCCATACCGTCAGAGGCATTAGTTGAAGTTACAACATTTACATTAGCCTTTTTTAGAACACTACTTATAATTTCTAGGTTTAGTTGATTATCGTCAATTGCCAAGACCAATAAACCCGATACTTCTTTGTTTGGTTTAGCCGCATCTATATTTACATCACTGGCTATGTGCTTTAATGCAGCACTACTGCTCAAATCAAATAATCGCTGCCCTAGTCCAGATGCTTTAACATGCTGCGCTAATAAGCCTTCACTCATAGATGAACTAAAGGTCAGCTGATGATTAATAATAATCACCGATACTGCTTGTGAAGTAAGTGAGTCATGTATTGCTTTGACATTTAATAGCTCAGGTAAATCCGCCTCATCAACAATGAGCTGTGTACACCCCGAGAGTTTAATTGGGTAATTCAACGCTTCATCCAAGTCAATACTGGTTAATTCTGAATAGGCGTCTACCGCGCGTTTTAAAGCTCGGCTTCGCTGGGATATAATAGCCAAAGCATCAACAGGCAATAGCTGATTTTTTGTATCATCTACCTGTAAACTAATACTGAAGTAAAACTCACAACCAAGGCCTTTTTCACTGTTTAGGGCTATTTCTCCCCCCATAAGAGAAACCGCATGCTTAACAATAGCGAGCCCAAGCCCTACCCCTTGGTGAATTCTGGTTGATGATTCATCGCCTTGTGTAAATGCATCAAATAAACGCAGTTGATCGTCTTTACCTATTCCGCTACCTGTATCTATTACGCTAAAGCAAATTTCTTGCTCTTGGTTGTTGCCATCGATTAGCTCCATTTTTAAAGTTATTGAGCCTTTATGAGTAAATTTAACAGCATTCGTTAATAAATTACCCAATACTTGTTGCAACCTGATGCTGTCACACACTAAATTAGGGGAAATTAAAGGGTCAACGTCAATAATAAACTCTACACCTTTTTGCTCACACAAAGGTCCGGTTAAGCTATCGCATATATCAACTAATTCAACCACACTAAATGGGCTGAGTTTTAACTCAGCTTGCGCACTTTCTACTCTGGCAAAATCAAGCATACGGTTAAGCATAAGCAATAAGCTTTCTGCTGCTTGCTTGGCTTGATCTGTTTGCTGTAATTGTCTGTTTGTCAGCCCCTGCTCTATTAGCATATCGAGCAAACCTAAAACAGCATTCAATGGGGTACGAATCTCATGACTTAAATTCGCTATAAAGCGACTTTTGGCAAGGGTTGCACGCTCAGCATTATGCTTCGCTTTAGTTAGTGCACTCACGTCTTGTAAGTGGATAACGTAATATGAAGGTTCACGCTTTTCATCCCACACAAGCGATACGCTAAGTTGTAACCAACTCGTCAGCTTTCCTCGTGCTAGTGTTAAATGGTAGACCTCTTTCTTATCATCAAGCAATTGCGCTAACGTTGTTTTAATTTCCAGCCACTGACTGTCGTCAAACAGCGACTTAAGCTGTTCTCCTACCAATACATTGTGTTCAATAAACAGTTTTCGTGCTGCTTTGTTAACTTGCAAAATTGTTTGATCTAGTGATAACAGCACAACACTATTAGCTGCAAACTCAATAGCGCTTCTAAATTTAGACTCAGAAGCTTTAAGCGCGTGTAACGTTTGCTGCTGCTCAGTTATGTCTCTACCAATTCCCATTGTGCCAAGTAAGTGCTGATGTTCATTATAAAAAGGCGCAATCGTTAATTGATAGGACTTATCCTCATTATCAACACGCTGCTGAACATTACTTCTATTTTGTAACACTTGCTTTTCTAAAACACTTATTTGTTCATGCTCTGTGGTTATATCTTGTATACGCCTTCCCACTAACGCACTTTGACCGCGCCCAATATAGGCTTCAAACGCCTTGTTACATCCTAAAAATGATCCATCAATATTTTTAAAATATATAAAATCAGGAACACTATTTAACATTGTATTAAGTAATGCTAAGTGCCGCTCTTTAGCTTGATAACTTCGCGTTAGTTTTTCTGATTGAAGTTTAAGCTTTTCGTCTAACTCTCGGTTTACTTCCTGCAACGACTCCACCAGCTGTTGATTTTTAGCAAATACGTGCTTAATTTTAGTAAACCAGGGTTGCCAATTAATGGGGATTTGATAATTAGATTGCACTGTAGCGTCGGTATCGCTTTGCTCTAGGTAGTGCATTAAATGCGTCATAGGTTTCAAAAATATACGCTGGCTTAACCAAAAAAACACACTAAACATTAAACTTAAAAACAGTGTTAAAAATACAAATTCAAGTAAAACTTCATACCTAATTGTATTTACTAAGTTTGATTTAGGCTCATAAAATGCAGCATGAATAGGCAAGTTAGCTTTGGGCTGCATAAAGAAATTGGTACTGCTGGTTAATACTGTTAACTTTTCACCTGTGGTTGACACTTCAGGCCAATGTTCGTTTAATGTTAATCCCTGAGCTACAGGGCTTTGTGTACTGGCAATAACCTCATCAAAACGATTAATAAATATATATTCACCTTGGCTTGGTGTTATTTTTTTTAACCACGCAGACATAACTACCACATCATAAATAACAATAATGTAGTCATTTGAGCCTAATTCTCGCTGGCGTCCAATTGAATAATAAGCCTTACCATCTATGTTAACTATAGGGCTAGAAGAGAGTAGATTGTTTTTAAAATCGGGCTTAAAACGCCCTTCAAGAATCTCTGTTAGTAACAGGCTTTTGCTTTTATTTCGTCTTGATACAAATGCAGCACCACTTTCATCAACATAGGCAACCGCAGTAAGTGATTGCATAAGTGCTAACGTAGTATTAAATGATGACCCTAGTTTCACAAGCTGTTGCCACTTTAAAAGCGAGTCTGGTGAAAGGTCAAAGTCTCCTTTTCCTACAATTTCTGTTCCTTGGACGGTAAAGTGCCGATAATAATACCCATCGTATTGATTAATGCCTTCAAGTAGCTTGCTGCTTGGTTTGCTAAAAGTGGGCTGCGCGTATAAATCCAGCATGCTAGCCATTAAATCGTTAATTGACTGCATACCATGGTTTATCTGAGCCGATACATTTAAAAAATCGGCTTCACGTTTTTCAACGGTGCGCTCAAGCTTAATATTATAAATATGTAAACACAGTAAAAATGCAACGATTAAAGGCACCAACAGGGCAATAATTAAAGAGCGGTAGTAATGTTTGAGAGGTAAAAAATTCACGTGAATCTGCTATTTGGCCCGAAAATCAATCATTAGACTATCGAGCCAAATAGTTAAGCGCAAGTTATAAATTCTCTTCCGCAAATGAAGCTAATCGACTTCGTACAACACCATTGAGGTTTATAGTTGCGCTGCCTTCAAAGTTTTTAAAACGCTCCACAATATAGGTTAAACCTGATGTGACTGGGGTTAAGTAATTACTGTCTATTTGTGCCAAATTACCAGTACAAATGAGCTTAGTTCCTTCACCGCACCGAGTAATAATTGTTTTAAGTTGAGACGCTGTTAAATTTTGGCTTTCATCTAAAATCACCCCCGAACTGATACCATACTATCATACCTATAAGAACCTTGAATAAAAAAGTTTTTACAAATAAGATTTACCCAGAGGTGAATAAGCATGATTGCATCAACTACAACAAAATCTAAAATTATTAATAAACCTGTCAATTTTGGAAAAGGAATGTATTTTCATCTGGATAAAGCAGGAGAACCTATTCAGATTGTAGATGGCATCAGAGCTCATTCATATCGCCATAACAAAAAAGAACTAAGCTTCCCTCTGCTATATCATCCTGATCGTATTACCGAATGCCAAGAAATGAACTTGTTCTTGAGCCACCGTTTTGAAGGCCACTTCAGTCTCAAGAAAAATCAAAGGGGAAGTGAAGCTTTTAGCGACGCTTATTACGCTAGTCAACCAGGCAAGCGGTTAGACGTAAAAACTGTTCGTGGTATAGCTAAGCATTTAAAAGCGTTTCTGGACTGGCTCATTAAAGATGGTGCATCTTATTTTGAGGTTATTGCCGCACCACTTTCTAGGCAGTCAGTAGACGATGATATTTCACGGTTACCTGTTTGGCGCTATCACAAACATTTGTGCGATAGAGTAACAACTAAGGACAAAGCTAAACGCCTAAGTTTCAATACTGCACAAGAGAGAATAAGGGCTGTTAAAACATTTTACATTTGGAGTCATAAGCGCGGTTCTATAGACAGCCTTCCCTTCTCCTTGGAATACAAGCAAGTCCGCATAACGTCTAAAGCCAAAAATGGCCAGAGCGCGCTGTTTCAATTACCTACCAGCTCAACACGTTCTGGAGGGTTATGGAAATGGGTCAGTAACTTAAGTATACCTAACACAATAAAACAAAAGGAAGACTCACCTGACAAAGTACTGCAACCATATTCTTCAAAAGAACTCACACAACTATTACAGACTACTACTGCTCAAAAGCGTTCTTACAAGATATATTTACAGTGTGCACTACTGGGTGGACTTCGTTCTTTCGAAATTTCTGCAATTGATCAGAAGGATATTTTTGATCCAGACAAAGAAGAACACAAAAATCACATTCCTAAACTAACCATAGTTCGCAAAGGCCATAAGCCAGTAAGACTTACTATTGCACGATCCTTAATGAAACTTTTATACCTTCACACTTTATCATCTGAAAATATGAGGCAGCGTACTAAACATGAAACGAGTTATCGTATGAACAATGATGAACAACCACTTCCTTTGTTTATGAATAGCTCAGGAGAACGAATTAGTGAAGAAACTCCCGGAAATACCATTTCTATTATTAGAAAAGAACAAAAGAAGCGTGGATTAGAAGTACTAACGCGTACATTTCATGATTTACGTGCTACTTTCGCAACTTACATTGCAAAATATTTAATTGAAAAAAATGAGTCAGAAAGTTCAATTCGGCAAATACTAATGACCTTAATGAGTCATGAGAGTTTCAAAACTACAAAAAGATACATCGATTTTGCCAAAAGTGTCGGTGTAGATGCATATGGTGCAATGTCAGAGTGGGTACAAGATATATATGGGGATGTTGATAAATTATTAATGAGTGAGAGTACAAATGCCAGAGCTTAAATTAGACAAAAAGCGTAGGTCAAACCGTATTCCCGCTCGTTTTGTACCTTACTCTTCAACTATAGCCAAACAGTTAGACGTTTTATTTAATAGAGCATACGACAAGGAAAATAATATTAGTAAAGATGATCATGCTGCTATTTCAATGAGTCGTTTGCGCAACTCTTGTATAACTTTACTACACTTATTACCTTTAGCACTAGAGAGAGTAAATACGAATACAGCCTCTGCAATTACATCTGAAGGTTTCGACGCTTTATTAGATTTTGAGATTTGGCAAGAAATAGAATACTTTTGTGTCAACGAGCTTATTAATGTAAAGCTGCCAGCTTATGCTACGAGGGTCGAAGAAGCCTTAGAGAACATCGTTAAGTTTCATCTTAACAATAACAAAATTAGCGCTCCCTTTAGATTAACTAATGAATCAATTTCAATTGATTTAGTAAAGTTACACAAGCTTGAATTTCATCAGCTAAAAGAGATTCGAGTGTTGCTTCAAAGATATTTAGACCACCTTTCATTACTGGAAGCAAGTATTAAAAACTTATCGATTCGAGACAACATCCTTAGAACATCCTCTGCTATTATAGGTCTTTGCCAACACGATAGTTTTAGTAAGACCAAACAAGCCAAACAGCCATTATTAACAACGTTACGAGATAAGGCATTTATTTCACCACTTATAAGCAATAACCACCTTGGCCCTTTTCTAAAATACTTACATCCAGATGTATGGGGTGCTGCAAAAATCAATTATCTTAAAACAGAAGCAGAAATTTCTAGCTACGCTCGAAGTATATCGCCAATATTTGGCGAGGAAATAGATGCTTTTTTAAAAAACCAGTTAGCAAACGCCCCTACCCCTAAGAAGGCTCAAGTTAAAAGTACGTCTTTATCATTTCTGAAGTGGCTACATAACGGTGGTGATATTACTCGCCCAACAGTTGTTTTACTAAGCAAATACGGTATATCTGGTCTTGCTGCCAATGACAAAAAAATATTTAAATTTCTTTATAAACTTTATCAAGACGCAAGTATTAAACATAAGTACCAATATTTAATGATACTAAACGCCGCGTTAAGTCTTTACCATTTCATTACTGGCAAGAAAATCATCTTGTATAGTTTACTGCCATACTCATTAGCCTACTACTTAAAGGAAAGTGATACTACACAGTATCAAAGGTTAGAATGGATCTACAATAATACCAATAAGTATTATCAAAACTTAGCCGAGTATCATGACGTCTTTACGAAGCGAATTGATGGTGAGAGCATAGGTATTATTACGCTAAAAGGCTATATTCTTGATATGGCTAACGCTTTAAAAAATAATGTATCATCACTAACAGGCAAACAAATGGAACTCATTGCACAGAATGGAGTTCACGCATTTGTAGAAAATAACTTTGAAATTTTAAAAGCTATAAGAGAAGCCATTCAATTAAAGTCAAAGCGTAATGATTTATCAATAGTTACAGCAAAGCAATACCAGAGTGCAATTGATAAATTACTAACTTTCTATGGTTTAGATACAATAATTAGCTTTCCCGTTAGCACTGAGTTAAGAGAGCAACACCAAGCCCAGCTTTCTCAAAATCAAAATAGGCTATACTCGTATCAGGACGTAGTTAAATTAGCGTACTTTATTGAAATAGGACTTTCTTCTGAAAAATTTCTTACAGTTAAAGAAAAAATTGCTCTTTATGCTGCAAAAGTCATGTTAAAGACTGGTTGGAATCTCACTCCTACGTTAGAGCTAAATACCACTGACCTACTTTTCTTAAATACCCCATTACATTCAAATAAAACACCTGCTATTCGTCTATTTAAACGCAGGGCTGATTATCAAACGCAATGGCATAAATTTGAGGTAAACGCTGAGAATATTGAAAAAGAAGGTATCTTAGCCGACGAAATAGTTGCATCAGTTTTTTTTGATATAAAGTCAGCTATTGAACTAACAGCTTCTTATCAACCCTCTGCCAGCAATTTATCAAAAAGAATTTTTGTTTACCCACAAACAGACAATCTAGGCAACAAAGAGGTCCTAGTATTATCAGCAGGTCGTTTTAAGCAAACTATAAATAAAATTTTAGCTGATCTTGGTTGTGAAGTTATGTTTAGTGTAAACAAGATTAGAAAAACAGGCCTTAACTACATTTATAGAAAAGTAGCCAAAGAATTCAAGTGGTATCAAAAAGCTAGCCAACACTCATATGCAACTTTCTTACGTCATTACCTGATGCAAGATGACAAAGATGTTGCAAAAACAATAAACAGAGCAACAAAAACGATGGCTGATTATTTTGTTCGCGATGTTACGGATAACGTAATTATTTTGATGACGCCACCGGATAACGGTAAAAAAGTTCCTAATGGTGTATGTACTGATTCAAAAGAAAAATCAGTAGTAAGAGCTTTTGAGTCAAAAAACAGAAAGTTATTAAGCCAGCGAGATGCTAATGAACAAGCATGTGCAGATTTTAATGCATGCTTATGGTGCGCGTTTTATCGTTGTATTGCCGATAAAGAGCATGTCTGGAAACTGCTATCATATCGAGACTTTGTTGTTGCTGATATGGAAAGTTCCGCTGCAACATTTGATGGTGTTACAGAGCAACTAGAAAACATAAAGCAACTTAAACATCGAATTAACAGTATATTAGATGATATTGCTAAACTCGACTTTCAAGCAGTAATTGATGGAAAAGAATTATTAAAAGCTGAAGGTATTCACCCACACTGGAAAGATACAGGTTTGCTATGATCAAAGAAATCACCAAAACAACATTACTAGATCAAGCGATAGTAAAGTCACATCAAGGGCTAATCACAATAAAGCCTTTAAATCAGGTATTAGAAGATTTTAAAGTTGATGATTCAAACTGTCTTAACAACATTAAGTTGTGGGAAAATCAAGCATTGTACATTGAACAAAATAGAAGCGTTCAATTTGGTGATAATACTTGGTATAGCTATGAAGAAGTGCAAAGGAATGTAACTTTTAGCGGTGAAGATGAGCTAGCATATCAACTTCGTATCTATGCATTACTTAAATTAACACATGGTGACGTTGTTGGTGGTAAGCCTTTCAAAATATCTACGCTCCAGAATGATATAACTTATTTAAACTTGATCGCGGGCTTTATAAGGAAGAGAGGTTACTCCTCTTTCCATGAGTTGGAATTTAAACCTGATTTAGTTATTAGAAACTTAATTAAAGATTACCTTTACGAAATCGCCAAGATTACTATTTACAAGCAAACTCACTCATTTACTAAATTATTTAATGTGCAACGAAGCTACAAATTATTTGGCCCCAAAGTATGCAGTGTTTTTCTTGACCTTATTGAAGACTTAAATAAACTTTATCATCCGAGCTCTATAACTTACTCGCACCCAGTCATCCCGACTAAGGTAATGAAAAGGGTTTTAAAATTTACTTCTAAAGTAGTTGAAAAGTCTCAAAGAAAAATTGATCGATGGCTCGAATTAAACTCAGATTTAATTGGCAGTTTAATGAATGGTACCCTTGAACCCCCTCCAGAAAATGACACATTCGAGTTAATTGAAAAACACGTCAGAAACATGGCAAACAGAGAGGAATTCATTCAACTATCTGAGAGCTTAGCTGATTTAAAGTTAGCTACATATTTAAACATCTTAGCCTATACAGGAATGCGATATAACGAAGTACTGACATGTAAGCTTGGGTGTGCCAGCTACAAGGATGGTATTTATTACTTAACGGCAACAATGACCAAAACAGATAACAGTAAAGTTGAAATGGAATGGTTCTCAAACGCTGAAGTATACGAATCTATTAAATTACTTGAGAAATATGTGATTGGTATGCAAGAGAGGGCACAAGCTGTTCTGTCATCTTACAGAGCCAACATTGGAAACCGACAAGCACACAACTTGGAAGAAGGATTGAAAAATAACCGTCTCTTCGGTGTTTCACCCAGCAGCTGTAGTGTTAGTTTTAGTAATTCAGGAAGATTCACAAAATTCGAGGTTAAAAATAAAGAGAACGCTGAACTTTTTGATTTAACTCTAGATAGTGAAGACATCGCAGAGCTTGAACGCCTTGAGTCTAACTACAAAGGAGTTCGAGGTAAAAACAGAGGCATCCCTTACGAACCTGGGGATCAGCTGAGGCTGACTGCTCATATGTTTAGGCATACATTAGCCTACTTTGTTATAGCCAATAAGTTAGGTGAGCTTGATGATATTAGATATCAATTTAAACATTTATCTAGTCTGATGACATTTGTTTATACTCGAAGAGCATTTTTAGCCTCGATGAGTTTAATTAAAACTACAGAAGAGTTTAGTGAAATTTTAATTGAACGTATTGCTGAAGAATTAATTGACCAGGCCGAGTCGCAATCATTAAAAGGTGGCGCTGGTGAACAAATTAATAAAACTTCAAAAGATCTAATAATAGGTATTACTGATAGTCAAAGTAGACATTCCAATTTAATCAAACAAATCCACTTCAGTTCAATCGAAGAGCTAAAAAAATTCTTTGTGAAAAATATTCAAAGCATTCGCGGCTTGCCTACTGGGTATTGTACGGCAGGAGAAGCATGTAAAATAAAAGGCGCTGGCATACCTAATGGCTGCGTTTATTGCGGCAGTAAAATTATTAGTAAACGCCACAAAATTAACTGGCAAATAATTAAAAAAGAGGCATCGCAAAAATTAGCAACATATTCAAGTCTACCTAAAGAACAACAAGATGAATATGAGCTATTTGCCATTAACTGGAAAAACAATATAACAGCCGCTGACTATGTTTTAGATGAAGCGAAGTCAGATAAAAATGAAGGAACACAGGCATGAGCAATGCATACGACGATATTAAGTGTGCTTTTTATGAAATGAAA
Organism: Pseudoalteromonas sp. CR1; assembly: GCF_019392235.1. Lineage (NCBI taxonomy): Bacteria > Pseudomonadati > Pseudomonadota > Gammaproteobacteria > Alteromonadales > Pseudoalteromonadaceae > Pseudoalteromonas > Pseudoalteromonas sp. CR1. The sequence goes on from NZ_JAHXRM010000006.1 coordinate 134,959, forward strand.
TCTGACGGCAGTAAAATAACCAAGAATGCAGTAGCAACTAGGGCCAAAAGAAATATCGCAAATCTATCAAAAGCAGAAGAAAAATGGGTTAATTTACGAGAAGCTATTGAAATAGCTCAACTACATTGGGAAGAAAAAAACAAAGATGAATTAATAAAACAACTCAGAACTCAGATTGCTGAACTAAAAAAAAAGTTAACTAAAGAAAAGAAAAAAAATAACACAAACCCTAAAGTAAACGACGATAAACTTGAAGAGTTATTGGTATTATTACATGAAATGTACGCAGAAATAGATAAACTAAGGCTCGTTAATGCTGACTTACAAAATCAAATTAAGCACTCCGGGCAACATAAGGAAATTAGAGTAAATAAATCTACTGGGGAAATTATAGAGTTAGTATCTAATAAAACCGTTAAAGAATAAGTATATTTAGGGAGTAGCTCAAATCTAAACTAATAGCCATAGACTTAAAAACAAGTAACTGTCAGATCTAGTCTGGGCTAGTACACGGTAGTGATTAGTAATAGCTTTAACACTTATTAGTCAAATCACTAAGAAGTGCTTTACTCATTCAAATACACCTCCGCCATATCATCTAATTTGGCTTTTACTTCTTTCCAATTAGGCATCACTTGCGTTAATAAGCGCCAGAAGCGTTCGCTATGGTTGTGTTCTGCAATGTGGCAAAGCTCATGAAGGATCACATAGTCAATGCATTCCTTTGGGGCTTTAATAAGGTGAGGATTGAGCATCAAGTTACCTTTAGTTGAGCAGCTACCCCATTGCTTTTTCATTGCCATTACACGAAAAGAGGGAATGCCTGTTACCCATGTAGTTTTAGGCAGCAGTTCGGCTAGTCGCTCATGAAAAATGGCTTTTGCTTTATGCTGATACCATTTATCGATAAGTGGTTTAATTTTGACCACCCGATCATCAATATCTTTACTGGCTTCATGTTTTATCGTGACGTTTAATTTACCTCGGCTGAGCTTTACACTGGGCACTTGTTCAGCATCAACAATTACCTTGAGTACATAGCGCTTTCCCAAATAAAATTGGGTTTCACCACTTACATAACGCTTATGCAATACTGTGTCCTTTTGCTTTGCAAAGTCATTAATGCTTTGCCATATCCACCTTGCACGCTTGTGCATGGCATCAACAATAGCATCTTCGCTTGCATCATGAGGCACGCTTGCAACAACACGTTGATCAGGGTGAACTTTTATAACGACCTTACGTGCTATTTTTTTAGCTGTATCACTAGGCTTTGGTTTACGAATAACGTCATAGCGAATGGTGTCGTTACCATAAGTAAAAACACCCTGTTCGTTGGTTGTTGCGCTGCTTTTTTCAGAATGAATAGCAGCGGCTACCGTTTTTTGCGTCACTTACATTAGCCTCTAGCTATACCTAATCGGGTTATCTTTAACACTTCTTCAATCAGCTTTTGTGCGTTATCAAGGCCAAGCTCAGTAAACAGTATGGGTAATAACTTCATGTGAATAGCGTTTTCAATTTCCGCAGGGTTAATGGAATACTCAGCAACCGCGTCATTCACGACGGCGTCAATATTAAAAGCAAGCACTACTAGCTTCTCGTTATCCAGTGCCTTTTCAGTTAAAAGCTCACTATCGAATAAATGTTTGAACAGGCCAAAATAGGCTTGGGCATGTTTGTTTAACTTGCCTGCGTCATCCATAAAGTCATTGGGAACATCAGCCATTTTGCGGTCTTTCACTTCTTGCTCAAAATCAGCAAAAAGAATGTACTGCTTTACTGGTGCATCAAACATGGCTTTGGCATCTTCAATGGCCTTTTTAAGCATCTTAGAAAAATATTCCTGCGCATAAGGATCATCTGCTAAGTCTTGCTCAATCATCTTGGTAATACGGCCAGTGATTTTATCTGTTTGGTTACGAGCCTCGTCATCATTCATATCCTGTGGCTTAACGTCTTTGCCCAAGTTACCAACTAAATATGCACCATCAGGTTCTTTTACTTCAATACCCGCTATGTGTTTATCAAGCAAGCTTCGAATATCTTCAGCGTATTCATCATAATTAATAGTTTCGTCGGCATCTTCACGTACTTGTTTACGTAAATCTACAAAGGCTTTTAAGTCACGTTTGTACAAGTCACGTTTGTTGTCGAACGACTTATCTTCAAAGTAGGTGGCTGACTGTAGCGCTACTTTCATACAGTTTGAAAATGCCGTGAGTATTGAGTAAAAGTCATCACGCTTTTTAAGATTAGTGTCGGTAAGCTTACCACCAACCTCATACACTTTTGGCGCTAATGCTTGGCGTAAAGCAGGGCCATCTTGTTTGTTTTTAACCCCGTCAAATATCGACCATAAATCACTGTGTAATCCTGGCAGCTTTTTATACTCGGTGTCCATGCTGTTATACAACCCTTTTAGGTCGTCTATATCAAAGCCGCCTTGAGTACGCTCCGCTAGGTCTTGGTACTTCTCTATTGTGGTATCAAGCTCTTTTAATATGCCTCGGTAGTCAATCAAGTAGCCAAACTGCTTTTTGCTATGCAAACGGTTTACGCGAGCAATGGCTTGAATCAGGTTGTGCTCTTTAAGGGGTTTATCAATATACAGTACGGTGTTCTTTGGCTCGTCGAAGCCCGTTAACAGTTTATCAACCACTATCATAATGTCAGGGCCGTCATCTCTGCCAAAGTCTTCAATAATGGCTTTGGTGTAGGCTTTTTCATCCAGCTTATCAACATTGGTCTTCCACCAGTTTTGCACAATGTCTTTGCTTTCTTGATCAACAACATCATGCCCCTCACGTGTGTCAGGAGCCGACATTGCCACAACTGATGTAACGCTGCCAATTTTATCTAATGCCTCTTTGTAGCGTATTGCAGAGGCTTTAGAGTCACAGGCTAGTTGGCCCTTTAAACCTTGATGCTTAAAGTTTTGAAAATGGTCGGCAATATCGTAGGCAATTAACATAATGCGATCGGCAGTTTGATAAATCTGACCTTTTTGCGAAAACTTTCTTTTTAAATCAGTTTTTTGTTTGTCGCTCAGCTTACTGGTACTGCGATCAAACCATGCATCAATCGCTTTGTCGTTAACGTTTAGCTCAGGAATACGTTCCTCATAGAGCAATGGGGTCACGGTTTTATCTTCAACCGCTTGCTGCATAGTGTAAGAGTGAATGATTTTACCGAACTTGTTCTCAGTTTTATCATCTTTTAATAGCGGCGTACCTGTAAAGGCGATAAAAGCCGCTTTAGGTAGCGTCTGCTGCATACGGATATTATTTTCACCGTTTTGGCTGCGGTGGCCTTCATCCACTAACACAATTATATTAGGGCTGTCGTTGTAGCAGTCTTTGTGTTTTATGGCAGAGCCAAACTTATTAATGATCGAGAAAATAACCCGTTCGTTACCTTGACCAATTTGCTCAGCCAAACGCTTACCTGTGGTCGCCATAGCATCTTTTTTATCGCGGTCGGTGAGTACACCACCAGAAGCAAACGTACGGCTTAGCTGGTCTTCTAAATCAACGCGGTCAGTCACAATAATTACGCGGCACTGCGCTAGCTCTTCAAGCCATATAAGCGCCTTAGATAAAAACACCATAGTAAACGACTTACCACTGCCCGTAGTATGCCAAATAACGCCGCCTTCGCGCGCACCCTTCTCATCAAACGTATTAATACGCTCTATTAGCGCTTTAATGCCAAACACCTGCTGGTATCGAGCTACAATCTTGCCTGCTTTTTTATCAAATAAAGTAAACAGGCGGGTCATATCCAGTAGGCGCTCAGGGCGTAATAAACTTACAATCAGCCTGTCTTGGTCGGTTACCGTCAGCTCACCCGCAGCAACAAGTGAAAGGTAATCATCTTTATCTTTTGCAGGGCGATGATTAAACAGTGCATTTAATTGCTTATCACGCAGCGCATGGTTTTTAAGCCTTACAAACTCAGCTTCCGGTATATGCTCTTCTTTCCACTTTGCCCAAAACTTCTCAGGGGTGCCGCATGTTGCATACAAGCCCTCATGCCCGTTTATGGCTAACAATAACTGGCTGTAGGCATATAAATGAGGAATTTCATCTTGCTTTTGGTTACGAATATTCTGAGAAATTGCCTCAGCATTGGTCGATTTACCTTCTCTGTTAGAGTCGGGGCGTTTTGCCTCAATCACCACTAATGGCAAACCATTTACAAAGCACACAATGTCAGGTCTGCGGTTGCCCGTACCCTCGGCATTTTGTACTACTAACTCTTCGGTACAATGAAAGACATTGTTATCAATATTATGCCAATCAATCAGCTTAATAGTAGGAGATGCCTTTTTACCATCAATAAATTCAGTCACACTCACGCCATACATTAGCGCATCATAAATTTTCTCGTTAGCGGCTTTTAGCCCTAGGTTCATGGCAGGGTTCAGCTCATGCATTACCTTATCAATGGCCGCTTCTGATAATGTATGCTGGTTACCTGCAAACGAAAATGTCTGCTTGGCTAAAAAGGCACGCATTACAGGTAACAACACCACCTGATGGGTGCTTTTTTTATTACCTGCTAACGTGTTCCCGCGAAGAGCTTCACACTCACTCGGTGGAATAAACGTATAGCCTAAGTTAGTCAGCAACGTGAGCGCAGGAATTTTTGCGCTAAATTCTTCTTGAAACTTAATGGTTGTCATTGTGCCTAATCATCCTTAATTTGCATCGCCTACTAAGTTAGGTTTTTGCGAATAACTTACATGTATTTGGTCATCACTTAACGTTATTTCCAAGTAACCCAAAAAGTTAGGCCAATCTTGAAGCGTTAATCGCTTGTCTCCAATACGAGCCGCTAAGGTGGCTAATATGGTGTCGTGAGTAACCCATAAATGCACTCCATCTGCTGAGTTACTTAACAGCTCTTTAATATCACTAAAAATACGTGCTACCGAATCGTTTAAGTCATAAAAACCATCCCATGATTCAGTACCCGAAAGCAAATGTAAATTTACGGCTTCATGACCTTTTTTCAGCCAATGTTGCCAAGCTAAGTCACCATCTTTAATAATAAAACCAGGGTCACCTAATAAGCGGCACTGCTCTATATCATCAAGTTTAAAATGAGTGGCCTGAGCTATTAGTTCGGCTGTTTGAACACATCGGCCAATAGGGCTGGTTCTAATACTCAATACTTGATCGTTTATTAGCGAAGCAAATAATTTACTCTGCTCAATACCTTCATCAGTCAGCATTACATCATTACCCACAGTGTTAGGTAAAATATCGGGCCGAGCAGCATGTCTTACAATGAGTATTCTTTTCATTTATTTATGTCCGTATTAACTTCATTACAGTTACTAAGCCACCTTTCTTAATAACCGAATCAATGCAAAGCCCTGCTTTTTTAAATAGCGCTTCAAATTGGCCTTGCGTCCTCTCTTGTCCACCTGTCACTGTAAGTAAATGTAAATCGCAGAGAGAGCCACCAAAACTGTACTCATCAAGTAACATTTCAAACACATAAATCGCACCATTATTTTGTAATGTGTCCGCTGCATTTAAAAGAATTTGCAAAGCATCGGTATCATTCCAGTCATGAAGCACACGCGCCAATATTATTTTGTCTACTTTAGTGGGCCATGTTTTAAAAAGGTCAAAGGCTATCTTATTACTAAAGTCGCTAGAATCAACAACACCTTCAAGGTCACCCAAAATCACATTTGAAGAGGGGAACTTATCAAGAACAAGCTGTGCTAATAAACCATTGCCTCCCGCAGCATCAAAAACAACATCGCCTTTTTCAATATCTAAATAACAAACAAGTTCTTCATAGTCTTTTAATGCGTAGCTACGCAGCATTTTGTGATGCCTTTGAGTATGCTCCTCTGACAAACTCACTTGTTTAAAAATGTCATCAGTTTTAATGTCTTCTTGCATTAATTGCGTGAGGTTATGCCATCTTTGCATTAACTCACCACGATACTCTATCGCAGCGCTGGCAAGCGATATAGCATGGCTTGTATTTAAAAAAGCCCCTTTGGGTAATACATGCCAAATGTTTTGTTCACATTTTACCAACCCCAACTCACCTAGGGCATTAAGCAGGCGAGTTAACCGTTTTTCTAATGTGTTTGTTTGTATGGCTAATTGAGCTGTGTTGTTAGGTAAGTAGTCAAATACTTTTAAATCAGCGGCGGCCGCAATAGTAAAAGTTCGCCAGTAACCAACCATATCAGCAGATAAAGCTCCAAAGTCATCGTTATTTGCAGCTCTAAGCTCTCTAACCACATCGCCTTGTTCGTTAATTATTTGCAGTGCGCCAAAATGCGTTTCAACACGCGAAAACCCATTATAAAACGGTTCAACACTTGCGTAGCGCTGTGCGTAAATAGATTTGCCGCTTTTATCAATGTGATGCCAGCCATCATCACTTTTTGCTCTTGCAAACCCCTTATGAAAAACATCCAAGTCTAAAAACCAGTATGAATGAATATACTGACCTTGCTTGTCAATGTGCGTACTCAGGCCATTTTCAGCCTGAGCAACGGCAATTCCTTCTCTAAAATCGCCACAGTACAGCCACTTATTTTCGTAAAGAGGCTGGCCTAATTTATCAATATGAAAGTAAAAACCGTCCTTATCACATACAACAGCAATATTTTGTTGATAATTACCAACAAACGCATAGCGCTGTGCATAAACTGCAAAGCCATTTGGCAATATATGAAACCAATCGTCGTTTTCTACCACAGCGGCTAAGCCACAGTAAAAACCAAAAGTACGATTAAATTTGTGCGGGTAAATTGCTTCACCTGTTTCGTTTATGTGCCACGCTTGGCTATTTAAACAAACGGGTGCAACTTGGTAGGCGTTGTCTATGTCATGAAATGATAAAACTTCATCAAAGCGTGCAGAGTAAGCTGGGGAGCCATTAGCAAAAGTATGGTATCTACCATCATCCGAAACAGAGAGTTTAGCTAATATACTCATTACACGCGCCTCATAGTGCACTGCTTACACAAAGGGTGATCTTGATATGTATTCATCAACTCAACATACTGCCCACTCTGTGCTAATTCTGAGAGTGACGACTCGGCAACCGAGCCAAATTCCCCTAATGATTTACGCTCTTGATCAGGCGCACAACACACATTAAAACGACCCGATGGATCAATCCAAATCTCTTTACCTAAAAATGGGCAGCTGCCATTCGGTGCTATATCGTCTAAATTATCTATGTGTAGCTCAGAAAAATTATCTAGCTTAAAAGGTCTGATTGCGGTTTTATTATGTAATTCTACACGCTCATGGCAATACTTAACTATTTGATTCCAACGCTCTGCAAATACAATATCGTTACGTAAATTTTCAGTCGCTATTTCATCAAAGTGCGCCCATAACTGGTGACCCTTTATGCGGTCAAACCCCAGAGCAATAGCAAGGTCAACCATTTGAGGAATTTCCTCTAAGTTGCTGCGTAAGAAGGTTAACTGCATTGTTATTGAACAATAATGACGCTCGGCCCAGCTATCCCTAACGGCAATAAAGCGTTTTGCATTTTCAATATGTTCGCTTAATTGAGCACCAAGCATAATGTTACTGTGAGTGGCTTCGTTAGCCCCATTCCAGGAAATTTTCACATCACTACCAATAGGCACAATACGATTAGCCCAGTATTCAACATTGTGGTGTTTGTCGGGGCTTGGGAAGGTGCCATTAGTGGTTAAATTTAACGATAAACCCAACTCATGGCATAAATCTAAAAACACATCAAAATGAGGGTATAGTAATGGTTCTCCCATTGTTGAGGGGATCACTTCTTTAATGCCCATTGCCGCCGCATCGCGGATCACCTGCTCAAGCATCAGTCTATCCATATTAGGGCGCAATCGTCCTTGCTGCTTACGCAATTTAGGGCTATCAGAATAAGGCGAATGATCCTCACACATAACACAGTTTAAATTACAGGTGTCAGGGTTAGTGTCTAAGGTAATGCGCCAAAAATCAGTTTCCCTCACTGCATTAACTCCTTGTAGCAAGCCTCTAAATCAATAATATGCTGGTCTATACATGGAATTTCGCCATCGTCACTAAATGCGTAACCCTTTTCACCAAGTTGTCTTGCATACTGTGGGTCATCAACAAACACCTGCATTTTTTCTGCTAGTGCATCTACATTTCTATGCTCATAGGTCAGGCCGTTTACACCATCTATAACGTACTCACCCATACCGCCATCGTTAGCGGTAATCACAGGTACTCTAGACTGTTGCGCTTCATGTATCACAAGCGGAGAATTCTCAACCCAAACCGAAGGCGTTACAATCGCATCGGTTTTGCTAAATACATCAACAGCAATGTGTTGGTTTTTATACTCTGGCATCCACTGAATACTGTTTTGTTTTGCAAGTGGCAACGTGGCTGCAATGGCACGCAATGCACGTGAATCTTGTCCTCTATCGCGGCCCCAAATACGTAAAATAGCATCGCCTTTTATTTTGCCAAATGCCTCAATTAACTGGTGAATACCCTTAGCCGGAATATGCGTACCGATGTACCCAAAGGTAAAAGGCTCACCTTCATTACGAACACGGCCTAACATACGAGAACGATCAAAGCCGTAGTCTAAGTAAATGCTTTTATCGGTGGGTAAACCAAAGTCTTTTTCGTATCGGTTTTTTAAATATTTTGCAGGAGAAATAAACAAGTCAACATGCTCAACAACCTCTTTTACGTGGCGCATTCTGCGTTCAACCCAGTTTTCCCAATAAGCAATGTCTTGGTCTAACTCTTCTTTATCACCCGAAAAGTAACGGGCATAACATTGTGTGGCACATTTTTTATTTTCTTGCCCATCACATGCAGCCCACAGATTATCGTCAGCAGAGTGCATTTGCATAAACTGCCCACGAGGGCACATTAACCAGTAATCGTGCAACGTATAAACAACAGGAATATTGCGTTTTTTGGCTTCAAACACCAAAGAGGTTGATAAATGATTCAAATGACCAATATGTACAATATCAGGGCAATACTCATCTAATAACTCGGCAAATTTTTGGTCAATGATCGCTAAGCGATATCTATCTCTGTGGCGTGGGTTATTAACAAGGTGTAATGCAATTTCAGGCACGTCAGCATCTTGGCTAATTCTTATGTCGCCATCTGGTCTAAATGCATCTTCTTCACGGGTAAATACACGAACCTCATGCCCTTTTTTAACCAATCCATGACAAATAGTTTGAGAATAAACTTCCGAACCCGCGTTATACAACATAGGGTAGCCATGTATTACTTTTAATATTTTCACGAATGCGCTCCTAATTTTAATTTTTTATTATATGCGTCAACTAACCTTGCAATCCCTTGTTCAGGCAAAACACTCGCGTGCCAACCCAGTAGCGACTTAGCGCGAGACGGGTCGCCAATAAAGCGAGCCACATCGTAAGCACGAGGCGCAGCCTCAACAATAGTCGATGAGCTATTTGCGGCCTTAATAGCCATTTGTGCCGCTTGTTTTAAGGTTGTGCCATGCCCAGGTAATAAATGAATGGGTGGCAATTGTTTTTCATCTTCACTCAGCAATGTTATAGCTTTTACTAAACCTGCTACGGTGTCATCTACATGAGTAAAATCAAATAAATGATCAAAGCCATCAACCCGTAAATCAACGCCTAAGGCAGCGTTTTTGCTAAATGCAGGTAATACTCTATCTTTATGATCAAGCGTGCAGCCATACACATTCGCTAACCTCACAATGGCGGTATTAATACCTGCACTTCGTGCGCTTAAGGCGGCATCTTCCATATAAAGCTTAGAGCGACCATAAATATTAACGGGTACTAAAGGCAGGGTTTCTGTGACAGGTAAAGTTTTTGGCTCGCCATAAACCTCGCGGCTACTGGCAACCAGTACCCAAGGTTTATGTGTACTGTTTACCGCTAATTTAAGAAGTTGTTCACTGGCTAGCGCATTAGTTTGCCAGCACTTTTCAGGATCGTTCTGCGCCCATACAACGCGCGAAACAGCCGCTAAATGTATTACGCCACAGCATTCATTGAGTGCTTGGCTTAACTGCCATGTATTACAAATATCACCCGTTCCATCAGCAATATCAAAACCAACTACTTCATAACCTAGTTGACGTAATAGAGGGGATAAATGACGGCCAATCAACCCTAAGTGGCCTGTCATTAATATTTTATTCATTAATTCTTAATCCTTTACTGCCTAATTAATATTACTTGCCTGCTCATTGGCTGATTCTAGTGTACGACCTTGATGATCATGGAGTGTAATGCCTAGCTCAGTTTTCCAGTCTACCCAACCATTAGAACTGGCTAATAGCAAAAACATCGAAGCACCGCTTGGTGTAGGGAATAAATAATCACGTTGAAATACAAAACGACCACCTTGCTCTGCGATTACCCCTTTAGCGAGTAACTGGTCACGCTTATCATAAAACCGTTGTTCTGTTTTACGCTTCGTGGTCATAGGAGCTGATGAGCCTTTTAATACCACCATGCCTTCGTTGGTATAAATGCCCTTAGCATCAACACCTGTACGGCTACAGGAAAATACCTGCTCTACTTTGTTAGGCGACGTTTCTGTCAGTGGTTCAAAAATTGGGTAGCCGAGGGTGGCTAACAACAAGCTACCAATTTCATGAATTTCATCACAATCGGCTTTAAGCGGAATAGGTGTATGTGGCTTTTGCCCACCATTACCATTAAGCAATTCATAACGCTGGCAATGCTTTGCTTTTTCTATCGACAGTGATTCTAAATACAACACATGGGTTTGGGTTAAGTTATTAGTGAGCGACACCAATACGAGTGCACGCTCCCAATCTTTCTTTTCGTCTTTGTAATGCTGCATCAATCGGCTACCCACATCGCCCGACTGACCAATATATAGCTCGTCTTTGCTATCGCCAGAAACTAAGAAATAAAGCCCAACTTGTTTGGCTTCTGGCATTTTTACAAATTCAGCAATATCACTACGCGGCACTTCAATTAAGCGAATAATCGACGTGGTTTGCTCGGCAATGCGAATACCCGCAGGGTCGCCCGTAGGCAAAAATATTTGAATGGTGCGAGGTCGTTTCTGTGAAATCATGCGACCTCCTTGTCATCCAATTTAACTCTGCGTTTTCCAGTTAATAATTGCTGCATTAGCGCTTTCTTTTCTTGTTTTAAATCAGCAAGCTGTTGTTCTAGTAATTCGATTTCTTTGTTGGAACTAGTTAAAACAGATGCAATTTTCTGCTGTTCCTTCAAAGATGGAACTTTTATCTTAAGCTTCTTAATAGCAGCAACATTTAGCACTTTTTGTGCATTCCCTGTGGCGGTATTTAAAAGCCATTCTTGAATATAATCAGACGATAAATAATGTTTAATAAAGTCTGTATCTTGAGTTGATACTCCAATTACTGCGAAAGCGCGGGTAATGTTTGCACCATTAAGTTGTTTGGGTATTTTAAGCACTTTACCAAGCGTACCCACAATAGATATAACCAAATCTCCAGTTCTGAGAATCGTTCTCTTAAACTCTTGGTGTAAGTCGTCTGTTATTTTAAACATATTTTCAATATCAAGGCTGGACGACTTAAGATCTTGAATACGCAATAACGGAATGCCTCTTTCTTTATGGTCACCCGGCTTAAGCACACCGTAGCATATTGGTCTATCCACTATGTTTCCTAATAGAACCTCTTCCCACTCACTTTCAAACATTTTACCTGAATCATCAAGTAGCCGTTTTTTGCCAGTGAGCAGTTGTTGCATCAGGGCTTTTTTCTGCTGTTTGCTGTTGTCGATTAGGCGATCGGTGGTGCTAATCGCTTTGTCCCAAGTGGCTAGGATAATAACGATTTTGCGTTGTTCAAGGAGTGGGGGGAGATTAATTTTTACTTTGTTAATAACCGATTTCGATAAACTAGGTACACCACTAGCCTCACTCAAACTACGCCAAGGAACAGTCTGGAAAAACTGGTAAATAAAATATGGAACGGAATCTTTAAAACTATGAGTGTAAAATAATGTATCAACAGTCCAAAACTTACCCTTCAAAAACATCGGCTTATCGATAGTACCTTTTCGACCTATGCAAACACTCTCACCATCATATAAATAATCAGAGACACTTAGCATATAACCGCCAGAGCCATACACTGGTATAGAGCCTTTTTCTAAATGTTTATAGTCTTTACCACCACCTATGGTTAAAACCTTATCTAACGTTGTTTGCTTCCATCCACTAGGCACCATAACCCAACTCCTTTAGGTAGCCTTCCATTTCTGCTTCAAGGGTTTGCAGCTCATTTTTAAGCTGTACACGTTCAGTGCGTACTGCTACTAAATCAATCTCCGCTTCTTCTTCAAAGGTATCAACATAACGAGGGATGTTGAGGTTAAAGTCGTTCTCTTTGATTTCATCAAAACTGGCAAGGTAGGCATATTTATCAACGCTTTCACGAGCCTTGTAGGTGTCGATTACTTTTTGAATGTTGTCTGGCGTTAGCTGGTTTTGATTTTTGCCTGATTTAAACTCACGGCTGGCATCAATAAACAACACGTTATTATCGGTTTTGTGCTTTTTAAATATTAAAATGGCGGCTGGAATGCCTGTACCAAAGAACAACTTTTCTGGCAGGCCAATAACGGTGTCTAACAGGTTTTCTTCAATCAGTTGTTGACGAATTTTGCCTTCGCTTGATGCTCTAAATAACACACCATGCGGCACAACCACACCCATTCTTCCGCTCTCAGGCTTAAGGGTTTCAATCATATGGCTGATAAACGCATAGTCGCCTTTGGTTTTCGGCGGTACACCACGGCGGAAACGCCCGTAAGGGTCGCTACTGGCATCATCATGGCCCCACTTATCTAATGAAAATGGCGGATTTGCCGTTACTACATCAAAGTGCAGTAAGCCGGTGCCGTCTTTCTCTTTTAGTAGTGGGTTACGAATGGTGTCGCCCCATTCAATACGGTGGTTATCTTCACCGTGTAGGAACATGTTCATTTTTGCTAATGCCCAAGTAGAGCCAATCGCTTCTTGCCCAAATAAGGCGTACTTTTTTGAGCCAGAGTTTTTACGTACCATAGCACCACATTTTAATAGCAGTGAGCCACTGCCTGTACATGGGTCACATATTTGATCGTTTTCAACAGGCTCTAAAACCGTTGCTAAAAGAGTCGAAACTTCGGGTGGGGTATAATATTCACCAGCGGTCGCGCCACTGCCAGCGGCAAAGTGTTTAATCAGGTATTCATAGGCGTTACCGATGATGTCTAAACTGCCCACACGCTCTGAGCTTAAATCTAAAATGTCTTTACCAAAATCTTCGAGCAAGTGACGAAGTAAGTCGTTCTTTTGCTTTTCTTGGCCTAATCGGTCAGTATTAAAGCTGATGTCTTGGAATACGTTTTTAAGCTTACTGCCGTTGGCTTCTTCAATGGCGTGTAAGGCTTTGTCGATTCGCTCACCATTACCTGCTTCATAGCGTTTTTCGTATAAGTCCCAAAAGCTCGCGCCCTCAGGTAATACAAAACGCTGCTTCGACATCATGGCATGAATTAAGTCTGGGTTATCACCATACTGAGTAATGAGTTTGTTGTATTCATCTTTGTATACATCAGAGATGTACTTTAAGAACAGCATGGTGAGGATGAAGTCTTTATAGGTATCGGCACTGATCACACCGCGAAAGGTGTCGCAGGCGTTCCACACCGCTTTATTGATATCGTCCTGATTGATTTGGTTGGTTGTGGTCATATTTTTTAAGTCCTTGTTATTAATTTGTTCAGTCTGATTTGTATCAGTCAACGCTTTCAAGTGCATAAGCGGCAATGGTTTTAAGCCGTATATTGCAATATGTCATTGGCCTGGCGCTATAGAAAAGTCGATTAAATCAACCAAGCTATTTTTATTTTTTAAATGTAATTGGTGCTCACCACTAGTTAATGTTGCCTCATAAGTGCAATCAACATTCCACTGCCGGAGTAAATACTCTGCTAATGCTGCTCTGACTTCTAGTTTAAGCACACCATCAATCATGCCATAATCCATTTCAATTGCTCTGCTATGCATTAGCTTTGGGTGTGGTACTAATTGCAATTCACATAAGGTATTCCATGCTGTGTCTCTATCAGCTAATTCATTATTTTTTGGTGTTTCTGTAATTAATTCGACGCGCTCAAATCGTGTGCAGACAAAGTCTCTAAACTCACCGCTTTTTCGATCGTAAGCGCGCACATGCCAGCGGTGCCCATTATTAACAATGGCATGAGGTACTAGCTCTCGTTGAGTTGTGCCACTGGTTAGCGACTCATACTGGCACTTAATTGCAGAGTGTGTATAGATTGCTCTTACGATAGCCGAAACAACGTTCGGCTTAGGGTGAACTAATCGAATTGCATCAAAACATACCTCAGAGCGTTCTTGTGGCACCGAGAAGCCATCACCAAAGCCTTTTGCTAATGTATTAAGCACAAATTCAGGGTTATGATTAAAAACGGCTCTGAAGCCCTCTGAGCGAATATAGCGCTTATTCTCGTGCATCAGCACAGCATTGCCTGGTGCTAATTCTTTATATAGCGCTAAGTCGCGCGTACATGACGCTAAACCAGTTTTAAATTTTTGGATAAGGTCGGCTCTTGCTATTTGACCAAAAAACTCAAGGCTAAAGTCAATAAAAGCAAGGCGCTCGCGTTGTGAATGAGTCAAATTTTTTAGCTTCATACTCTAATAAAACCAAGTTTTAATCACAGTACATTAGCCGAAATAGAAAAAAGGAGCAATCAATATGATGAAATCATTTTGATTGCTTTGTTTGTACCCTTCTTAAAAAAACGACGGATAGCTTACAGTTAATCAAAATATTCAAATGTGAATTAGGCTTATAATCTGGAAGCATATATGAATATCGAGTGTGAGCCAAAAGCCAAGAGCGAAACTTAAGTTATAACTCGTCAATGGACAGAAACAAGTTAGAGACGAAGGGCAGCTCTGTGCCAGGAACAGACGGTCGGTTGCTGCCACTTGTTAAGCTCTTGTTTTGTAAATGCCAAAAGCAATAATAATGGAACCTACGATAATTGCAGCAGAAACGGATATTGCCGAAAGCCCAATGAACGTAAGATACACCATACCGAATACAATAATTGCTAAAGAAACCTCCCAAGCATTAAATAAAGACAATACTGCAATAATTGGCGGAAATATTGGATTGACCATTAAAAGAAAAACACCAGAAGCATTTGCACCTTGCAGCCAAGTTTGAAAGCTAAAGAAAGCAACGGCTGTCATGAAAGCTGAGTTTATAGCTCTGACATACCATTTTCTCCAGAATGAATCATATGACTTTTGTAAGTGTTCAATTTCTTGAACTGAGTAATCTTTTTTGGAGGAAAAGAAAACAATAGCGCTGAATATACAGGCTAAGATACCAACTGAAAAAATAATCCAAGAAGGATTGTTATCTTCCAGATCCATGAAAACTGGAATAAATGAAAACAAAATAAATGCTAAGCCTATGCTTGAAAATATTAAGCAAAACCTTGTTGGTGAGACCTCTGTTTCTTGAGACATAGTACGTCCTTTCACTAGACATCACGTGGCGATTTGTACTGAATGATTTTGTGCTCGCGGAGCGAATAGCACAAAAGAAGTAACGAAAAATCGCTCGCAGTGCATGGCTTTGTTAGAATCGACCGATTTCCACGAATACAATGTCTCCATAGCCCCATATAAATGTAGCTAAAACAGTAAGCAATACCGCGAAGTAAGGAAAGAGTTTAACGTACTTTCTATACGCATCTTTGGTTCTCATCGCAAAATTAGGCATCATATTTGACTCATCAATATCACTAAGCAGCTTATATACGTAGTAATCCGCAACTAATAATATTACAGTCATTAACGAACCACTTCTTTGAAACCATACTTTAGGTTTATCATTGAAATAGTTTAGCCAGCCATTCCAGCCGGCAGCCAGAATTATAATTGACGCTATGAAACCAGAAACGATAATTATTGTTCCGTTCCTATACATCACTTTCCATGAATCGTTTTCAACTTCTTGACTACTCACAGATTCTCCCCTCTTGTTGGCTTGTTACATACTTAACCTTCATGATATTCCCATCTTAAAAAGTTCATTACTATTGCATAAATATTGAACACAAATGACTTAAGAAGAAGTAATAAATACACGAAGCTACTCCCGATTAATGTATAAGCAGTCTTTATAAGAATGCTCTTTACGCAATCTTCATTTGGGAGCAAGGTCACCACATTTGATATGAAACCATCTGCTTGACCAAGAATCATAACCAGTAAGTAGAATATAGATATTGCAATATAAGCAATGAAGACCTTCATAAAAGTAAAGAAGTTATATTTCAAAGTTGGAAGACCAGTCTCTCTGTTGGTGTGCTCCATCATAGCCAGCATCATTTTTGGCTTGGATAATGTCGCAAAAATAGTAAACCCCGCAATTAAAAAACCTAACGTAGTTATACTAAAGTTAAAACCGAATTCTGACCATTTCCTAACGTCTCCCAGAATAACAGCCTTATCATCAACTAATACAAATGCATTGAATCCAAGAGCCAGCATTATCAAAAGTAAAAAGATAACCTGAAATTTATTTGGGAGTATTCTGCGAGAAAGTTTATATACATCCCACAGTGACTTTTCGCTAGTTAAATCTTTATCTTCAAACGAATAGCTCATTTTATAACCCACGGAATATGCTAACCACTTTAGCAATAACTTCATCGGCTAAAACAGGTAATTTAATAACATTTTCGGCAACTAGATGCTTGAATTGTCCATACTTGACTGTCGCAGCTCGTTCAGCATCGCGCGGCAAATCCTCAAGCTCAACTGTTAAACTAAAGTCATCATTACTGCCGTTGATTGTATCGCCCTGCTCGTCATAGCCTTTAAGCTTTACTTCAGAGTTACCTAATCCAGATGCTGCGCTAGCTTGTTCATAAACCTTATCTCCTTCCAAACCCTCTTTGGGGTTAGAGAATTCAACTTTTGCAGCCTTACTATTCATTTCTTCTCGGCGTCGGCCAAAGTCAGACCAAAAATCATCATTATCAATTTCTTCTCTATTAGTTGGAAGCAACTTAATAGAAACCTTATCTATATGCTTTAAACGAGTAACAAAATCTTTTAAAGACTCTTTGTCTGACAATGGCGTGATACGAAGGATTGGGTAAGGGTGCCTGTTTACTAAAGATTTTTTCGTTACTCGTTCAACTTTTGGGTTTTCTTCCTTCCTTTTTTTTGCTTCTTCAAACTCATCTTCTATGAATTTGTTGTGTTGTTGTTTTAAGCAGTATTGGCTAGTACTTTGAAAGTTTGAAATAGTTGGAGCACCTGGAACTTCTTTACAAAGAATCAACCTATGCGTATTGAGAATTAGCAAGAAAGTCGAGCTTGGGGCTGTTTCAAGCTCAACTTTATCCTCAATTAACCCTCCATCCTCACGAAATATCTGATCACGCTTGAGCTTAGTATTTTTAACAATCTTTCCAGAAATGCCAAGCACAGGGGCTTCTGGATTTTCATCAAGTTTAATTAGCTTTGTATCTAAGAAGAAATACTCGCCTTTTTCCTTCAGGCTTCTAATGTATTTCATCTCATGAAACGAAGGCATCACAACTTCATTAAAAAGATCTAGCAGAACCTTATCTTCACCAAATTTTAGAGTGTAATTTCCAAATTCTAATTTTTTAGTAAAAGCCACGATATCTCCTTGGCATGTAAAAACTTTATCAGAGGACACTTTCCCCATTTTAGCGCGAAAACGTCCTTATTTTATGGTCTTCTATTAATAGCAAAAAGCATAAGTTATTGCTAGCTATATATATTATGCTTAGGATGGGTTATTTCGTCATGTAGAAAAGAGGAAAGTATCCTCTTATTCTTTCCTAATTAATGACGACTCACTTGACTGACCGCTTATCGCTCAAAACCGCCTGTCAGGCGAAGTCTAAACCCGTTCTTTTAAACTGTAGGATCGGATATGAGCTACTACATCTAATGATAGTTAGGAAGTCCAATCCACTATAGGACAACATAGTTAGAGACCTTTAGTCTCACAACGACTTTTAACTACATTATTTTGGTTCTTTTGTAGCTTTGAAATCTTCTCAGCTCTAGTGCACTCCCAAGCATCAACAGGATACATTCTATCCCACGCATTCATTAGTTGGCGCTGTGCTTTACTCATGCTGTATCGTTTATAAGTGTTCTCCATATACAGATAAGTACGTGCAATTTGCCCTCTAGCCATTTCAGGTGGCTCAGCTTTTCTGTCGTCTATTTTCATCACACAACGCCCGAAATCGCTTTTAGCCGCTGGAAGCATGGTAAAGTTATGATTACTTCTTAGCGCATTCACAGCGCCAATGGCCGGATAAAGGTTGAACATATCAGCTTGCATAAAACGGTATTCCGTATTTACTTTCTCTGCACATCGTCGCCCTTTAAATGACTTCCCCTTACTATTCACACACTGCTTATGTCCATCTCGCCATTCGCTAAAAGTACGACCAAAGTTTTCTGCTGGAACAACATGTTCCCATTCAATTTTTTTAGCTCGTTTGACGTACTTTGTTGTAGAAAAGCCCTTCGGTGCGGTTACTTTTTTATTAACGTCAAATGTCGCACCACAATAAAGTGTAATGCGGTGGTTGTTATAAACCTGCTTTTCTAGAAGTCGTTTCGCTTTGCTAAATGAGTCGATTTCTTGATTTGCTGAAGAGGGTGCAGAGAAGATTAGTGTTGCTAACAGTGTAATTATGGATGCTTTCATTATGATTCTTGGTACCTATTTCAGTTTAAATATGTCACATGTAATAAATGAGTTAATAAGCTAGTTCTCATATGTGGTGACTGACAATTTTAATTGTAGAGCACAGATATTATGCTTTTAAAATTTAATGAGAAAGCTACTTCCCAGTCCATGTATTGTCATTTTGATACTGCCCAGAGCAAGCGCTGTTATATGCAAATTGGCCCGTAGACTTATCTCGACAGCGCCAGACTAAGTTGTAGTTACCATCATAAAACTGGTCCCATGCATAACCAGAAGAATAGTTATTTGACCCGCCAGCTCCTGCCGCAGCAACAGCTAAAACGACGACACCTACCGCAACGACAGCAGCAACAACGCCTTGAGCGATTTCTTTTCTGTCTTGTGCAGCTAATATCTCACATTTGTATTGAGTGAGTGCTCTATATTTAACTTCTCTGTTAAGCGCGTAGATATAGTTCGCTTCATCAGTATTTTCGGCGGTGTAACTTTTAGCGAGGATATCTTTATCATCAAGGTAATTTCGACACACTTGAGCATCTGTTAATTCAGAGTCACCGGCAATGATGGCGTGTCTAGAGGCTGAACAACCAGTAATAAAGCTAAGTATCAGAAAAGATACAATAGTGTTTTTAAATAAAGTCATCAGTAAATTATTCCATAATTAAAATAAGCTTTGAGTAAGCTCATAATTCCTTTATGAAATTTTAACAAACCGATGTTGATTTTACTAATTGTTATTAAATGGGTTTTTCATCTTTAAGTCTAAAACATGCTTATATCAGCTCTAATTAAACTATCGTCTCACAAAAAGAACCTTGGCATAATTTGAACCTTAAATTACACTGTATATATAAACAGTGCTTGAGGTGTGTATGTTCGTTATTCCAATTTTTATAGAAGCTGGCATTACCGGCTTTGAATCTCCTGCCGCAGAATATGTAGAGCTCGGTATTTCAATTGATGAGCTAATCATCAAACACCCGAATGCCACTTTTATTGGTATCGCTTCTGGGCAATCCATGCAAGAAGTAGGAATATTCGATGGTGACTTACTAGTCATTGATAGAGCTGAGGATGTAAGTACCGGCGATATTATTGTTGCTAGTTATAACGGTTCGTTTGTTTGTAAAATCATAGATAAGTCGAAGCGCTTACTTATCTCTGCCTCTAAAGATTATAAGTCTGTTTATATTTCTAATGATGATGACTTTAAGCTCGAGGGTGTCGTTACTGCGAGCATCCGCCTACACAGAAATAAAGCTGAAGTGAATCGATGTTTGCCCTCGTAGATGCAGTGGCATTTTATGCCAGTGCGGAGAAGGTATTTGACCCATCCATTCGCTTTAAACCCGTTGTTGTTCTAACAAATAACGATGGGTGTATTTGTGCAATATGCCCTATTGCTAGAAAGCTTAATATCCCGAAATTTGAACCTTACTTCAAAATTAGACCCTATTTAGAGCAGCATAATGTCGTCGTGCGCTCTTCAAATTATGAACTCTACGCTGATTTGAGTGAGAGAATGATGACGGTCATTAATCGTTTTTGTGATGACCATTATGTTTATAGTATTGATGAGTCATTTTTACGTTTTACTGGTTTTTCTAAAATCATTGATGACTGGGCTGACTACGGACACACAATACGACGAGCTGTATGGCGTGAGACAGGATTGCCTGTTGGTGTAGGCTTTGGCATTACGCCTACGTTAGCTAAAGCAGCCAACCATGCGGCAAAAAAACTCTCTGGTTATAACGGGGTTGCTGTTATTCACGATGATATCTCACGCCAGGAAGTCCTGATGCGTATGGATGTTACCGATGTCTGGGGTATTGGCTCTCGACTCGGTAGAAAACTCAAGGTGATGGGAATTAAAAGTGCATGGGATTTAGCGAATCAAAACCCTAAAGAAATGCGACGCATGTTTAGCGTTGTTGTTGAGAGGACCGTAAGTGAGCTTAACGGCATCGCCTGCTTAAGTTGGGATGAAGTAAAACAGAATAAAAAAGAAATCTACTCAACGAGAAGTTTCGGGGAAAGAGTAAGTGAATTAAATACATTAAAATCAGCCCTCGTAACACACGCAGCAATTGTAGGTCGTAAACTAAGAAAGCAACAATCATTAGCAAAACGACTTGTTATATTCGCTGCAAGCTCGCCACACGAAGACCTGTATTATAAGAAATCATTGCTCTATGATTTTCCTATACCTACATCAGATACCAGTGTTATAGCCAGTGCTGTTTCAGATGTTATTGATGATATTTATAAGGCTAACACGCGCTTTTATCGCTGCGGTATTGGCGCAATAGAATTAGAAAGTGAGTTATTTCAACAAGCAGATATGTTTTCTGTGAGTAAAGATAACCCAGAAGTAATGGCGTGCTTAGATGCTATAAATAAACGTTATGGTGTTGGCACTTTATCTTTAGGAAGTGAAAAGCTCACAAAATCATGGAGCATGAAACGAGCTTTTTTATCGCCCCATTACACAACCCGTTGGTCAGATATTCCAATCATAGATTGTGATTGAGCTAGGTTAGATAAACCAAGTATTGAATGGAATTAGACCAGAACATTCATCTAATATGTAAAATCTAATAAATGAACGTCTCGCTTTTAGTAAATAAACTTTAGCTCAAAATATTCCGCTTTGTGCCAATTGCAGACGTTCGTAACACCCGCTTAACAGGCACTTGGACCAAGCTTTTTGCGTCCTCTGTTGAAACTTTTTTTAGGCACTTTCCGCCTTGAGCTTTTCTATTTCCCTTGAAACAGCCTCTTCTGTTAAACCATGCTGTTGCCAGATGTGTAAGTAGACACCTTCAATAAACTGGTCCCATTTATTGAATAGCTTTATCAATTCAGTTAATTCTTTAATCATTTTCATACGCCCTAACTTAGTATGAAATTGACCAATTGAATCAAAAAAATAGTCATGAGCTAACCAATTCCTTTTATCTAAAGCTTGTTTCAATTCCACTAACACCTCATCAGAGGTACTAAGCTCTTTTTTACCATCCCCAACAAGCGACCAAATGTATTTTTATTTATGCCTTCAAAAAGAGCATCCCATTCTTCTTGAGACACTATATTTTTACCAGTGAGAGTGTATGTAAAAGCTAAATTCACCAAGGCTTTTTCTAAACATTGTGCCGCATATGAAGCCAAACCAAAAAACGCGTAAACTTCTTTTTCATCAAATGATTCTGGTTCTGGAACTTCTTTAGGTTTAATTTTGATATAAGTGTTTTCGCGAACCATCGTGAATGCCTATCGCTTGCCGTAAACGGCATAAGATAGCAGGCTAAAATTTGCGACAAAGGAGCACAGCCTGCTGTTTTGTGTCCTTTGTTTGACGGACTTGTTATACGTTTTTTAGCCCATCAAACGGGTTAATTGTGATATTTATACTTTGCAAAAAATCATCATTGCCTTTAGTAAAAACAAAGGGTTTTCCAGGAACTATTGTTTGAGTGATAACCCACCCACCTGAGAATTTCATTTCAACATCAATTATATTCGCTTCACCGCTAAAATTAATTGTTACGTCTTCTCCAACAGGAGTTCTCTTTATTGTGTCTGTTAAAACTTGCTCTAATTCAAATTCTCTCATTGTTCCCTCAAAACGTATAACAACTTTATCAAAGGATACTTTCCATATTCTAGCACGAAAACATCCTTATTTAATGAACTTGTATTAATAGCAAATAGTGTAAGCCATTGCCATCTATATATTTTATGCGAGCTTAACTCTTCTCAATCATGTGGTTTATTCAGAAGTAGTTTCTTTTAGGATTGTAAATTTAAGTTATTTTTAACTTTTCTAACTCTTCATATATTTTAAAAACTTCTCCTATAATTGAATCACGTTTAGCTCCTAGAAGTTTTGGCATCCTATGAAATAGTGATCCTTTTCGTTTGTAATCCAAGCCAGAGTAATGCGATATAAACTCGTTTTTATTATTAACTTCGTAATCACACTTTATTTCTGAACTCCTCATTTTTGAGGCTGTATTGATATAAAAATCAGCTCTCAACTCGTAATTATGAATTGCGCCTTTTAACTCTTCTAAAATACTAAGCAAACGTTTAGTTTTAGTGCCTATTAATATTTCTAAGTATGTACTCATAGAAAAAATATCATCAGCCTCTGCTCTTAGCTGATGATATCGTGAAGAAACGTCTTCTTCAAACAGCTTTAATTTATTCTCAAGCTCTTGGATTTCATGGATTACTTCAGGCCTTTTCAAATCATCTTTAGCCTTACGATCTAACTTGGCAAATAGCAAATAAGCCTCATCGGTCATCTCTAGCACAAAATTAGGCAAAGATTGCACCTGTTTACTAAAAAACTCTCTAAACTCTTTAACGCCTTGGTTATGCCTAAATAATATAAACTCTCTTACAGCAACAAGAGCTGCTACAACTGTAGCCATTCCACCAGAGAAGCTTCCAAAGTTTGCTAAAATACTACTCGACTCTCCTTTTGCTGATAAAATTATAAATGAACCGTACAAAAGAGTTGGTATTGAAAGCCAAAGAGCGGGCCAAAAGAAGTAATTTATATAAATTCGACCTACTTTTACTTTTAGGTGCTTTAGCATTTAACATTTCCTTTATATGGACATCTAGCAAAATAACACAATCTCAGCTCTCCTTCATGGAAGTAAATGTCAAATCTCGATTTCATACATCATAATTTTTGACTGTCAGCTTATCGCTCTTAGCTGCCTATAAGATAAAGTCCTATTTTATTCATCGAAACTTTTAGATCAAATATGAGCAACTAAATATTGGAGTCTTAAATATTGAAGTCGAAATTTAACTCTGCTGAACATTGTTTAACGTATTACTTTATTCATTATTTATAAAAATATGTAATAATAGCCATAGCTTAACTTTTTAAAGCTATGGCCTCGCAGGGAGGCCAGCTCCCACTGGCGAGCCAAATAGTTTACCCTGAATTATCAAACTAAGTTTTTCCAATAAATATACTCGATATAAAGTGCGTGGGCTTTGTGTTGAAGTATTTCTATTGGTGAAATAATGTCGCTATCAAACGACGAACTTCTTTCGAACATTAAACGTCAAGCAAAACGTCTCTCTAAAAATACTAATGTTCCATTGAGACAAGCTCAATCTCATTTAGCTATGTGTGTCTACCAATGTGATGATTGGGTTCACTTGAGAGATTCACTAAATTCTGACCTATTTGATAACCAATTATTGCTATTGGCTTCACTTCAGCCAAATTCTGATATTTTCTTGTACAAATTACTTGATGCCCATATGAACAATATTGTGCGTAACCTTAACAATACATTGAACACCAACTATGTGGATGGAAAAATAGAAGATATAATAATTAAAGCTTTTGGTATTGAACCTTCTGATTTCATGAGAAAAATAAAATAACATTTGTATAAATTACAGAAATGGGTATTACCCTCACTCTTTACAGATCGTTTCTTATCCTTTAGATTGTAAACAGGCTGAACGGACAGCCTGTGCCTACCAATTTATTGAAATTAACAATGAATAACGGCAAAGCGGAGCATCCGAAAATTTGTTTATCTATAAGATTGAAACCGGCGTTTGGTAGGCTAGTGTTTTGATCGAAAAGTTGGATACAACAAATGCTCACAACAACTCAATTAGTCTATAAATTAAATCTTCAAGCCACATTTTTAGAAAAGTACCTTAATTTGCCTGCATACTTTGGCAAAGACCTACTAGCAAAAGCAATTTATGAAAGTATCAATTTTGATGATTTATGTTCTTCCGTTAAAAGTGATGGAGAAAAGAAAGGGCTTTATCGTTTATTAGAGAATGACAAACTTAAATATTTACTCATTTGTGAAGTTGATGGCTATAACTTAGTACACGCACTACACCAAAATATAGAAAAAATGGCTCTTCGATTAGAAAAGTTAGTGACTATAAACATAACACGAACTCAACTTATTTCACTTTTATACAAACTCTTTGGGCTTGATGACGAATCAAAGTATATTATTAAAGTTGATGAGTTAAAATTAAGCTGGGAGCCATATTTTAAGACACAGTCAAATAACCACTTTGTTTTATTTTCAGATATTCGAGTGAATAACACCCCATTTAGATTGATGGCCACCAAATCTAAATTAGATGAGTTATCAGCTTATTCTTTGAGTAATAATGCAAAAACTAAAGTTAATCGCGCCGAGTACACTTCTTGTAAAAATACAGAATGTCATCTCGACTGGCTCTTAAACTGTACGGATTTTTTAACAGATATAGGTAACAATAATCCAGATTTACTACCCATTCCATTTCAAATTGAGGGTGAAGAATATACTGTATTCGGCTTTCCGCTCTGTCCTACTATTTCAATTAAAAGTGTTGTAGCTTCGCCTGAAGTGAACTTCTTGGTAAAAAATACAAATGAAAAACAGAGATTTATCATTAATTTTGGATTGCAAAAGCTAACTTTAGAGTATTTAGTGGTAGATGATGAGCATGTTAGATTACCCCTGTTCTATCACGAAATTAAAAAGAATCTGTTAAGTCATAAAGATGCTTGCGACTACCCTATAGCTTTGGAGCCAGCCTCATGTTTTTTTTGGGTTAGGCCATTCGCTTATGTTGATTTTATTGAGAATGCATTGTGAGCACTCAAATATATGCTTAAGAATATTTTCTGATACGAAAAATATTGCTACTAGATATGCTTGGCAGGACACTTAGCTTTGGAGTCAAATTAAACCCATTTTGTCCGCTATAGTGAGTAGTGCCCTCTTTAAAAAATAAAAAAACCACTACTAAAAGCAGTGGCTATTATGGCAATATTTTAAATGATTTGAATTGAATTTTGACTTCTACATATTCTTTTCAGTGAATTCAGCCAAGCTACTGCGCTCGACTTCATCAAATATGAGCACCGAGCCTTTTTCATAATTCCTATAAACATTAACAGCCGCACTTGCACCAGAAGAAGCTGCTGTTACAAATTTATCATCTATTTGCGCTAGATTACCAAGTACAATCGTTCGACAATTTTTTCCACCGCGACTAAGCATTCCTTTAATTTGAGCACGGGTCATATTTTGTGCTTCATCTATAATTAAAACAGCATCATCAATAGACCTGCCTCGAAAATAAGCCATAGAGGTAAACTCTATATTGGCACGCTCTATGACATGCTCAACAGTTGCACTAATATTACCTTCATTGTTATCACCTGAATGCATTGATATAAGTGCATCTGTGATACCTGCTAATAGTGGCATTGATTTTTCGGTTAAATCACCAGGTAAAAAGCCGGGATCGTCGTCCATGAAGTCCCGAGACCTAACAACTACTATTTTCTTATATTTTTTCAACTCTAATACTTGATGTAACGCTGCCGCAACGGCTAAAAAAGTTTTCCCGGAGCCTGCTGGGCCAAGTATGATATTTAAGTCATAATAAGGGTCTGTTAATTGGCTTAAAGCCACCGCCTGTCTCTGGTTTTTAGGCAAAATACCCCATACTTTTTCGTGCTTACGAGGCAATAACTTTGTGTATACCTCAGTATCTGTAACTTCTGAAATTCGCCCAATGTGTCCAGTTTCATCGTACCAATACATGTTTGGCTGAACTTCATCGTTAAATAAGCTTACTGGGAATGTATAAACTTCTCCTGAAACCTTGAAGTCTTTGTCTGATTTAATTCGATTAAAAAGATCTCCTTCAAAAGCTTGTACACCTGTGTATAAAAGATCAATATCTGATATTTGATTATCTACGGCAACGTCCTCAGCCCTAACTCCAACTGTTCGAGCTTTCAACCGCATATTAATATCACGACTAACAATTGTTACATCTTTATCGAGTTCTTTTTGAAGATATAAAGCATAATTAATTATTCTGTTATCAGCGTCACTTCCTATCCCGTGCTTTAACTCCCTAGCCATATCCAATTGAGTGTCAATTCCGATGAAAAGCTTTCCTCTCTGGGCGGTTTCGGTAGATGGTAAAGGAATACCTAGTTCCATTTCCTCGGCTGTATGTCCATTTATGATGTCTTCCAACATTCTTATACACATCCGTGCATCTGCACTTACAGATTTATTAGTTCTCTCTTTAAGATTGTCCAATTCTTCCAACACGGTTAAACAAATGTATACATCATCACGATAGGAAAGAAGCGATTTAGGATCATGGACCAATGCTGATGTATCAAGTACACGAGGATTTCGATTATCAATAGAGCTTTTCATTACGCAGCCTCCAAAATAGTTAAATTGTTGCGAGACTGTGTGTAGTACTCTTCTCGTAAATTTCGAATATTTAGTAAAAGTTTGCAATTATGGGACTGCTTAGAGTAGTTAAAGAAATCAATTTTTTTGAAAATTCTTTTTACTTTTCCTATAGGCCATGAAAAACAAAGAGGTAAAAACTTTAAATTATTTTCAATTCGGGGTTGTAAAATAACAACCGCATTTTGAATACTGCGGCCACGCATAAAATTAACCGACTTAAACTGTACATTAGCCTTTTCCATAATGTAATTTCGGCTAGATATTGGGTTCTCGTCGCCTTTATGCAGTACCTCAAGCGTGTCGGTAATAGCGGCAAGCCACGGCGCCATTTTTTCCTCTTCCGTGCCAGGTAAAAAACCAATAGATTCTGCAATTTCAGGCGTGTTTCGAGTTACAATAACTTTATCGTAAATACCTTTTTCAATAACCAATTCAAGCGCACAAGCAAGCGCTAGTAATGTTTTTCCACACCCTGCAGGTCCAGTTAATATTACCAATTCAATGCTAGTATCAAGTAATGCATCCAGCGCCATACCTTGATAAATATTTTTGGGCTTAACGCCCCATGCATGATGATGCATTAACCGCTCAACACTAATATCTTTTATAGTAATGTGTTCATCATCAAACGACTTTACCCTAGCCGCAAAGTGATTACCCTCATCAAGTAAATACTCATTACAAAATACATCGGGTATTAGATTTTTAGGCACATGATGAAACGTATCTCGCCCATGTTGCTCTGTGTTGCACTGCCCTACATGTCCCCAAAAATCACCTTCTATTTTTTTATAACCGCTAGTGAGCAAGCTAATATCATCAATAAGCTGATCAGTTCGGTAATCCTCTACATATTTAAGTCCTGCGCCTTTTGCTTTTAAACGCATGTTTATGTCTTTGGTAACCAATATCACTTTTGAATCGCTATGCTGCTTTTGTAAATATACCGCACAATTAATAATCCGATGATCGTTTTCATTGCCCGGCAACCCCGAAATTGAGTCTGCAAATAAATGGTCATTAACAATAATGAGCGTACCGGCAGAACTCGATTTAGCCTTTTTATTACTTGGCAAAGCAACGCCTTGTAGCATTTGTTCAGGGGTTGCGTTTTTAAGTACCTCATCTAAACCACGAATTGCAACGCGGGCATCGCGGCTTACATCGTGTTTTCTATCCTTTATGTGATCCAGCTCTTCTAAAACAGTCATTGGGATAACCACGTTATGTTCTTGAAAAGACAAATAAGCGAGGGGCTCGTGGAGGAGTACGTTGGTGTCTAGCACATACATTTTACTTTCAAGGTTCGAAGCTTTTTCCATAGCACTTTCCTTACGTTTTATGATTTTTATGCTATACCAAAATAACTAAGTAAAACGGGCAAAAATCAAAACCTGCAATACTTAATTGCCAAGGCATATTGAAAGTTTAGTCTATTTGCCATAAAAGTCCGTTTTATTACAACCTGAATTTAGTTTTTATTTACCTTTTTAATAGGTTAAAAAATGGCGGTTTTATTCTTTATAATTAACACTCATAAAATTAATTAAAAGTGAGCTAAATAGCGCCTTGCAGTGGTGTTAGCTTACAGGTAACATAGCCGCCTTTTTCATCATAGACGAGACATACATGAATTTTTCCTTAGGTCAGCGTTGGATCAGTGATACAGAGTCAGATTTAGGATTAGGCACGGTTGTTGCCATTGAAGGCCGACAGGTCAGCATATTATTTCCAGCCAGTGGCGAAAACCGTGTTTACTCTACAGCAGAAGCACCGGTTACCCGTGTGGCATTTAATCCAGGCGATGTGATCAAAAGCGTTGAAGAATGGGAATTAGAAGTAGAGTCTATTGAAATTCAGGGTGAACTACTTTGTTACGTGGGCACCCGTGTTGATAATGGCGAAGAAGCAAAGTTAAAAGAAACTTTTTTAGATCATTTTATAAAGTTTAATAAGCCACAAGACCGTTTATTTGCCGGCCAAGTAGATCGTTTTGATCGTTACACACTGCGTTACCAAACATGGCAACATAAATTTGAACGTGAACAATCGCCTATTAAAGGGTTAATTGGTCAGCGTGCTAATCTTATACCCCACCAGCTTTATATTGCCCAAGAAGTAGGTAAACGTTTCGCACCACGCGTACTTTTATCTGATGAAGTAGGCCTTGGTAAAACGATTGAAGCAGGCATGATACTGCATCAGCAAATTATTAGTGGCCGCGCAAGCCGCGTACTTATTGTTGTACCTGAAAACCTGCAGCACCAATGGTTAGTCGAAATGCTACGCCGCTTTAACTTACGTTTTTCTATTTTTGATGAAGAGCGTTGCGACGAAGCCTTTGCCGATTCACCAAACGTATTTGATACAGAGCAGCTTGTGCTTACAAGCCTTGAGTTTTTAACCAAGAAAAAACGCTGGTTTGAACAAGCCACATTGGCTGATTGGGATCTATTAGTTGTTGATGAAGCACACCACTTAAGCATTAATAACGGTAAACCAAGCACTGAATATCAACGCATGGCTGAGCTTAGCCAAGATATCCCTGGCCTTATTTTACTTACTGCAACACCAGATCAGCTAGGCCATAGCAGTCACTTTGCGCGCTTACAATTACTCGACCCAGACCGCTTTTACGACTATGACGTATTTAAAGAAGAAGAAGCAAATTACAAAGACGTAGCGCAAGCGGCAAACCAGTTATTACAAGATCAAGCTCTTGACGATAATGCAAAAGCAACGCTTATTGAGCTATTAAAAGAAACCGACATTACCGTTATTCTTGAAAAAGCGCAGCAAGGCGATTTACCAGCGCGTAAAGAAATACTTAATATGTTGCTCGATCGTCACGGTACTGGCCGTATATTATTCAGAAACAGCCGCAGTGGCATTGATGGCTACCCAAGCCGCAAATTACATGCTTACCCTATGGCATTGCCAAAACAGTACAAAACGGCCATGTCTGTACTTGGTAGCATGAGCGGTATTCAAAATGCAGAACTAAGTGCACATCGCGCTCTTTTCCCTGAAAAAATATTTCAAGAGTTTGAAGGCGAAAGCGCAAGCTGGGGATTATTTGACCCACGTGTAGATTGGTTAATCGACACGCTTAAAACACTAAAACATGAAAAAGTTTTACTTATTTGTGCAAAAGCCGAAACCGCCATTAGCCTTGAGCAAATACTGCGTGAACGCGAAGCAATTAAAGCCTCGGTTTTCCACGAAGGTATGTCAATTATAGAGCGTGACCGCGCAGCAGCATTTTTTGCCGACGAATACGACAACGCACAAATACTATTGTGTTCAGAAATTGGCTCTGAAGGTCGTAACTTCCAGTTTTCGCATCATTTAGTGTTGTTTGATTTACCGCTAAACCCTGATTTACTTGAGCAACGTATTGGCCGTTTGGACCGCATTGGGCAAACGCAAGATGTGAATATTCACGTACCGTACTTTGAAAACACAGCGCAAGAAGTATTACTGCGTTGGTACAACGAAGGCCTTGATGCGTTTGAAACAACATCAACTACAGGGCAATTATTGTATAAAGAGTTTCGCGACGATTTACTTGAATACATTTCAGCGCATAACTGTGATGAAGACGAGCTAGATCCACTGCTTGAACAAGTTGCTCAGCAAAATGCTGTGCTACGTAAAAAAATGGAAAGCGGGCGAGATCGTTTATTAGAGCTGCATTCTTCTGGCCAAGGTGCTGCTGACTCTCTGGTTACTGACATAGAAAAACTCGATAACCAGTTTGAACTGCCAAGTTACATGATCAACGTGTTCGACACTTTTGGTGTAAGCCAAGAGGATAAAGGCGAGAACACCATTATTTTAAAGCCTACTGAACACATGTTAAACGCGTCATTCCCATCGCTTAAAGATGATGGAATGACAGTTACATTTGACCGCGATACCGCACTTTCACAAGAAGATGTACACTTTATTAGTTGGGATCACCCAATGGTACAAGGCACAATGGACATGATTTGTGACGATGACTTTGGTAGCGCATCGGTAGCCTTACTTAAAAACAAAAAACTTCCCGCGGGCACTTTTTTTGTTGAGTTGATATTTGTTGCCGAAGCAATGGCGCCTAAAGTATTGCAAGTGGGCCGCTTTTTACCCCCTACGCCTATTCGTATATTACTTGATAAAGCCAGCAATAACTTAGGCGAAAACGTCGCATTTGACGGGTTTAACCAACAGCTTTCAGCCGTCGGTCGTCAAACAGCAAGTAAACTGGCAGGTGCATTGCAAAGCGCAATTCACCCAATGATCACGACTGCAAAAGACATGGCACAAGAAAAACTCGATGTTATTCGTGCAGCGTCGCTAGCTAAAATGCAAAGCACGCTAATTGAAGAACAATCTCGTTTAGAAGCCCTTAAACAAATTAACCCGAATATTCGCCAAGAAGAAATTACTTTCTTTGATAAGCAGCGCAGCGAGTTGACTACGCACATTGAAAAAGCGCAGTTACAACTAGATGCAATTCGCTTAATAGTTGTTTCTCACTAGGGGTTTTTGAGCTTTAAGTTTATAGCTGTCAGTCGTTAGTAAAAATGACAGCTTAATAAAGCGCGGTATTTATACCGCGCTTTTTTATATTCAAAAAATGCATATAAATTAGAAGCCTTTGTACAGACTATCAATGTTTTCCTTGAGCCTTTGCCCTTGCTCCCCTAAAATAGTGCCCTTCAAAATCATTAAGGTCGGCCGTGTTAGTTAATTACAATCCCCCAATGAACCCGTATTTAACCATACTTTTTCAAGACGACGACTTGCTCATTGTTAATAAACCCAGCGAATTATTGACCGTACCTGGTAAAGATCCTAAACATGCCGACAGCTTAATTAACCGAGTGAATCGCGTGTTTCCAACCGCACGAATTGTTCACCGCCTTGATATGGCAACTTCCGGCATACTTTGCCTTGCTATGAATAAAGCTGCCCATAGGCATTTAAGCATGCAGTTTCAAGAACGTGAAACTGCTAAGCGGTATATTGCTCGCGTATTTGGGCAACTTGAACAAGACAATGGTTCTGTTGACTTGCCACTTATTTGCGACTGGCCTAATCGCCCAAAGCAAATGGTGGATCATGAAAATGGTAAGCCATCGCTCACTCACTATAAAATACTTGAACGAGAAGAAAGCGCCACTCGCGTAGAGCTCACTCCTATTACTGGTCGTTCACATCAATTACGTGTACATATGCTAAGCCTTGGCCATCCTATTCTAGGTGACAGACTCTATGCCCACACAGAGGCGCTTGCAGCCGCTCCGCGTTTACAACTTCACGCACAAATGTTGCAACTAAAACACCCAGTCACCGAGCAAATAATGACCTTCGAAGCAGAACCCGAGTTTTAACGGGCTCAATTACTTAGCAAAGGGTTAAACTTTTAGTTAAACATGCCGATACCTAACTAATGACCACTAGCTGAGCGTGTTATGGTGTTTTTGCAATTAATTAAAAAGACTTTGTGTTACATGGCATATAGCTGCGTGGCCATTTTAGTAATGCCTGCAACTGCCGCTGAACATATTGCTCCGCCTTCTTTTTCGAGTGTTGAAAATAGCGATATTAAACGCCTTCTACCCAGCGATGAAGTGAAAACCTTATTGGCAGGTGAAACTGAGTTTTTAAGTTTGCACAGTGAATACATGAGTGCTGATTTTAGAGGGACTGTATTACTGATCCCCGACTGGCAATCAACCCCTACCAATAATTCAGGAATGAGTTACTTACGCAAGGAGCTTAACAATTTAGGCTACACCACCTATGCGATGACCACCCCTGATATTGATTGGCAAGCGAGTAAAATAGCAGAGACGGCCGCAGAAACAGCACCAAGCACTGCCACTGAAACAGAGAGTCAAGCCAACAGTGAATCAGAGCAGCCTAATGTTTCAAGTAAAAATGAAGCGCCTCACCATGTGGATGCTATTGAAGCCGTCAGTGATGAAGTACTCGACAACTACAAATTAAATTTACTGGCGCGCTACAAAGCCCTTTACCAAACAGCGATGGAAGAGCCTAGCAATATTGTTATTATTGCCCAAGGCACCAGTGCAGGGGTATTGACTGAATATTATGCAGATTTTCCGCAAGAACGCGTGGATGCGTTTATTAGTTTAAGTAGCTATTTACCCAATGCAAAACGCAATAAAAGCCTAAACCAAACAACGTCTCTTGTTACGCCTGCCCTTTTAGATATTTATTACGCCGGCGACAATCGCGATATTTTAATTAACCTAAAGAATCGCCAGCGCTGGGTTAACCGAAACGCTAAATTCGACTACCGCCAGCGCCAATTATTTGGGCTTCGTGATCAGCCGCAACAACATGCTCGGCTAACAAAAGAAATAGACGGCTTTTTACGCCGCCTTTTTTAAATATTCATAGGCCGCTTGAATATCTTGGCTTTTTTTAACGGCTAATTCCATCATATGCTTTGGTAAACCTTGCGATACTAATTTATCTGGGTGGTGTTGCGCCATTAACTTACGGTAAGCTACTTTTACTTCTCGCTCTGTTGCTCCTTCGTTAAGCCCTAAAAGCCCAAGCGCTTGAGTACGATTCATGTTGTTATTAGGTGGCACATGATGGCCTGAACCTTCTTTATAACTGCTACTTTGCCCTTGCTGCTGTTGATAACGCTGTTGCTGTTTTCTAAAATTAAACTCAGCTTGATAGCGTTTAAGCACAAACGCAAAATGAGTTTTAGAAATGCCTAGCTGTTTACTTACTTCACTCAGTAATTGCTTTTCTTGCTCAGCCAAAATGCCATCAGAAAACGCCATTTGAATTTGTATTTCTAAAAATAATTGCAGTAAATCATGACGCTTAGCAAAACGTTCTTTAAAATCATGAACGGTTTCTTTTAATGAAAAGTCACTTTGCTTACCCGCCTGAAACGCATGCTGAGCTTCGCGGCGCTCTTCGCCTTTTAAGCCCATTTCATCCATAAATAAGCTGGCGGCTTTTATATGTACTTCGCTTACTCGGCCGTTAGACTTTGCAATATGGCCCATCACTGCAAAGCAGCTGGAAAAAAATAACGCTTGGCGTTGATGAACATCGTCACCATTAAATAAACTTGAAAAGCCACCTGCTTTATCAAAATTATTTTTTAAACTTTTATCAAATAAATGCCCTAGATATAGACCTAAAATAGCACCAAAAATTTTGCCAAACATAAAGCCAAAACAAAATCCGAGTATTTTTCCCCACATGTAAACTGCTACTCCTATTAATTATGTGTCGGCCTGCGCCAAGCGCTCATTTAATGCCGTTAAACGCGCTGGTGTGCCTATGTCGTCCCAACTACCAATATAAAGCTCTGTTGACACTAAGTGTTTGCTTAGTTTTTCTCGTAGTAACGGCCCAAGTGGAAGAATGCCTGGCTCTAAACCATTAAAAAAATCAGCCTGATAACGGCTAATACCCGAGAACGTATACTTTGGACTCTCAGGCGATAAATGACTCAATGCAAAATCGCCATCAGGATTATGAGGTGGATTTTCAATAAGCACCAAATGCGCCTCTCCTGGCTGCAAATGCAATTGCATAAGTGAGCTTACATCGTAATCGGTAAATACATCGCCATTAATCACAATAAACGATTCACCTAATAAGGGAAGTGCTTGAATAATTCCCCCTGCGGTTTCAAGGCCGCCTTCAACCTCTTGGCTATACACAATACTTACACCAAATTGACTACCATCTTTGAAGTACGCTTTAATTTTATCACCTTGCCATGCAAGATTTATCACTATGTCGGTAATACCTGCGGCCTTCAAATTATTAACATGGTGCTCTATTAATGGTTTATTTTGCACTTTAAGCATAGGCTTAGGCATAGCGTGAGTGAGCGGCATCATACGCTGCCCACGTCCTGCAGCTAGAATCATGGCTTTCATAAGCTTACCTGCTCTAATTTTTTAATCACTTTTGGCGCTATTGTATTTTTAACCCAATCACCGAGCGCATTGAGCTCAGGGTAACGTGCAGCAATTTCTGTAATATACTCAAGGGTGGGCAAAATATTAGCTAAATAACCTGTTTTACCATCACGTAAATACAGCCGGCAAAATATACCAGCGGCTTTTAAATGACGCTGTAAACCGGTTAAGTCAAACCAAACTTTAAATTGCTCAAACGACGTGTTAGCGACTAAGCCTTGACGTTTAAATTCGTTATAACCAAATACTAATAGTTGAGCGAGCTCATCATCAGGTAGCTTAAAATAGCAATCGCGTAATAACGAAACTAAATCGTAACAAAGCGGCCCGCGCACGGTGTCTTGGTAATCTATTATCGCCCACTGCGAATTGCTGTGCATAATATTACGGCTATGATAGTCGCGATGCACTGTTACTGTGGGCTGTTCAAGCATGGCTTTAGTGAGTAGATCGCAGCTCGACTCCCACATTTTAAGCTGATTTTTATCAACGTTTTCAGCAATAAAATCTTTTACTAACCATTGGCTAAATATCGATAATTCAAGCGCTATAAAGTCTTTACCATAGGCCAACATATCTGAGGCTTCAGGCGTTTTTGCCCACTTGGCTGATAAACTTATTAACTGTGTGTAGTAACCGGTTCTATTTGCATCATTAAGCATGTCGGCTAAGTGTGTGCTGCCTAAATCAGTTAAAATAAAAAACCCTTGTTGTTCATCACTTTTAATAATATGCGGTAACAAAAAGCCTTGGTCGGTAAAAACTTGGTTCAAAAATAAGTACGGTGCGTTATTGACCTTTAGTGGATCGGAGTCCATTACAATAAAGTGCTGATTATTAATTGTTAAGCGAAAATAACGCCTAAAGCTTGCATCTCCGGTTATGGCCTCAAGTGTATCTGGCTGTTTGCCAAAGTGGGCCATTATGAACTGTTGTAAATTATCAAAGCGTGTCATTTTATAAGATATCTATTTTTAACTAAGTTAATTAGGTCAATTACTGTATTTGCCATTATTTTCCTTTATTATGTGTAAATTATATTTATACACACAGCATTAGGGTCAATAAATGAGCAAAACCTGGGGCATTTTGATGCTAAGCGTAGTTAGCGCACCATCGCTTGCCGAAACTGAACTGACACACAAACTTTGTGGCACTTCAATGCAAACCAGAGCTTGGCAACCGCTACCTGGCATTAAGCTTGGTAATGTTGACATTAAAGCTGATGATGTAGAACTCCTTGGTACTCAAAGTGCCGAATTTAGCGGCAATGTTGATATTAACACCGTTAATATGAGTTTGTCCGCACAAACTGCATTGATAGACAAGCAACGTGGTTTACTTAATGCCACTGGCCCAATTGTATATCGCGATGCTGTAAGTAACGTAAATAGCTCTGGTTTAAATGCCGATTTAAATAATTCAGAAATAAGCTTACTAGGTGCTGATTACAAGCTTACAGAACAACAAGGCAAAGGTGGTGCTGAAAAGCTCACTATAAACGATTCTGGCTTAGTACTGATGAATGCAAGCTTTACTGCTTGTCCGGGAGAAACGCCAGCTTGGGAAATTGAAGCCGACGAGATTAACTTATCTCGCGAACAAGGCTGGGGCGAAACTCACAATGCCATACTGCGAATTTTAGATACCCCTGTTTTATATTTACCTTATTTTACTTTTCCATTAGACGAGCGCCGTAAGTCGGGATTACTCACGCCTAGTATTTCAAGCTCAGACAAGTATGGTTTAGAAACCATTACTCCTTACTATTGGAATATTGCACCTAACTTAGATGCCACTATCACGCCTCGTTATATGGCTAACAAAGGTTTACAGTTACAAACCGAGTTTAGATACTTAACCAAGCAACATGAAGGCCTAATAGGAATAGAATATCTAAACAAAGATGACTCAGAACCAGCGCTTGATGAGCGCTACATGTTCCATTGGCAGCAAAAAAGTTACTTTAATGAAAACTGGCGAGCAAGTGTAGACGTTACCAATGTAAGCGACGATAACTACATTACTGATTTAGAATCAAGTTATGCGAGTAAAACTGACACTCAACTTTATCGTACCGGCGTACTGACCCATTTAGGTGACACATGGCGGACCGATATAAAAGTACAAAACTTTGAGGTGCTGGGTGACCACTTAGAGTCGTACACAGCGATCCCACAAATTAGCTTTACACAAACAGCACCTTGGAAATTTGAGCATTTTGATTTTAGCGTGTCTGGCGAGTTGAGCCATTTTACCAATAGCTCAGCAATCATAGATCAAGCAACACGAGTTCATATTGAGCCAAAAGCGCGGTTTGATTACGATCAATACGCATGGTCATTTTTATCTGAAGTTAGCTTATTACAAACAAACTACGACCAACAAGGTGACCTATCTGGCACACAGTTTAAGCAAAGCGTATCGCGTACTTTGCCAAAAGTACGTTTATATTCTCAGCTTAATTTTGAGCGCGATACTTCCTACCTTGTAGAAGATGGTATTCAAACGTTAGAGCCACAAATTCAGTATTTATATACACCTAACAAGGATCAGTCTGATATTGGTTTATACGATACAACCAAATTACAAGACGACTATTACGGCTTATTTAGAGATACGCGTTTTTCTGGCGTTGATCGAATAGCCGCTGCAAATCAGTTTACGCTGGGTGCAACAACGCGTTTATTTGATAAAAAACAAGAAGAAATTTTTAACTTTAGTGCCGGACAAATATTTTATTTATCTGATGATGCCAAGCCAACCGAGCAAAATTTAAATTCAGATACAAATTACAATGCATTATTTGCAGCGCAAACCATGTTACATTGGCACCGTCGTTGGTATTTCTCTGCGGGGATACAATACAACACTGACAGCAAACAGATGATCCAATCAAATGCCACGTTAGATTACAAAGGTGATAATAATCAGCTAGTGCAATTGAACCATCGCTATGCAAATGATGTCTCAGGAAATACAATCGAGCAAACAGGTGTATTCACAAGTATTCCAATAAGTGATGAATGGCAGTTTATTGCAAGCTACCACCGTGACCTTGAAAACAACCGAAGCGTCGAAATATTAAGTGGATTACAGTATGAATCATGCTGTTGGGCGTTCCAGATTACTGGTCACCGCCAGATCGAAACTGATTTAAATCAGTCAATAGGTACAGAACAAGCCACCTTTGATTCAGGTATTAGTTTTAATTTTGTACTAAAAGGACTGGGTAGTAAAAGCCGCTATGATGCACAAAAACTATTACAACAAGGTATTTTTGGCTATCGTAGACCGTATTTTCTTAATAACTAGTATCACAAACATACTATTAGCAAGAGTAGTAAATAGAACATGACTTTAAAAAAATTATTAGTATCAACCGTTTTAAGTATCAGTCTGTGCCAAGGTGCATTTGCTGAACCAGTAGAAATAGACAAAGTTGTTGGCGTTGTAAACCAAGGTGTTATTTTACAAAGCGAAGTAAACTCCATTGTTGATCGTGTAAAAAAACAAGCAAAAGAACAAGGTCAGCAATTACCTAAAGACGAAACTTTACGTGTGCAAGCTATGGAGCGTTTAGTTAGCCAAGCACTAATGATGCAAATGGCAGAGCGCATGGGGTTACAAATTTCTGATAGCCAATTAGATCAAACGCTCGCTAACATAGCAAAAGAGCAAGGCGGCACAATTAGCGATTTACGACGCACAGTTGAAGCATCAGGCGATAGCTTTCAAGCATACCGTGAAGAAATACGTAAAGAGATCACAACACAACAGGTTACTCGCGCAAATGTTGATCGACGTATTTATATCAGTGAGCAAGAAGTCGATAATTTATTAAAAATTATGGCTAGCCAAGGTCAAAGTGCTGAAGAGTATGACATTGGCCACATCCTGATTGATATTCCTAACGAAGCAACAGCAGAAGAAATTTCAGCGGCTAAAACACGTGCTGATAAAGTTATTGAATTACTTAACGATGGCCAAGAATTTAAACGCATTGCAATCTCATCATCAAGCGGCTCAAAAGCACTTGAAGGAGGCCAATTAGGTTGGATGGGTATAAACGAAATGCCTTCTCTTTTCGCTGAAGCTGTAAAGAGCAAAAAGAAAGACGCTATTGTAGGACCGCTTCGCTCAGGTGCTGGTTTTCATATTATTAAAGTCCAAGATGTGCGTGGCCTACAAGTGGTAGAAACAACTGAGGTTCGCTCGCGCCATATACTTATTGAACCTTCGATAATTTTAAGCGAAGAAAAAGCACGTAACATGCTTGCTGGTTTTGCTAAAGACTTGCGTGCAGGCAACGCTGATTTTGGCGAACTCGCGAAAGAATATTCAGAAGATCCAGGCTCTGCACTTAAAGGCGGCGAATACGACTGGACTGATCCAACAACCTACGTTCCTGCGTTTAGAGATACATTACTATCGCTCAAGCAAGACGAGATTAGTGAGCCATTTAGAACCCAGTTTGGTTGGCATATAGTACAACTACTCGACAAACGTGTTGCTGATAAAACTGAGTTAGCTAAACGTAACCGCGCACATGGCATGCTATTTAACCGTAAATTTAAAGAAGAAAGCTTCAACTGGCAGCAAGAAATGCGCGAACAAGCCCATGTTGAAATTTTCCCTACAGACGAATAAATATGACCTTAAGAGTAGCAATTACACCAGGGGAACCTGCCGGTATTGGTCCAGATTTGCTTATTACGCTTGCTCAGCAAGCATGGGACGCACAACTTGTTGTGCTTGCTGATGCCAAACTATTAAAAGAACGAGCAAAGCTGTTAGGTTTACCTATCAACCTAATTGAGTTTGATGAAAACGCTCCCGCTAAAGCAACACCTGAAGGCTGTGTGTATATTCATCAAGTCAATTTAGGTGATGATGTAGAGCTAGGCGTACTTAACGATGCTAATGGCCAATACGTGTTAGACACCTTGCGTATCGCAAGCGAAAAAAACATGGATGGCACATTCGATGCTGTAGTTACAGGCCCTGTTCATAAAGGCATTATTAATAAAGCCGGTATTTCGTTCAGTGGCCATACTGAGTATTTTGCACAGCAGTCAAACACAGCAGATGTTGTCATGTTATTAGCCACTGAAGGACTTCGTGTTGCGCTTGTGACAACACATATTCCACTGGCTTATGTTTCTCGTGCAATCACCGAAGACCGCCTGACCAAGGTTGCCACTATTTTAGATCACGACTTACGTACCAAGTTTGGTATTGAAAAGCCGCGTATATTAGTCTGTGGGCTAAACCCACACGCAGGTGAAGATGGTCACTTAGGTCGTGAAGAAATAGATACAATTACCCCTACCCTTGATATTTTAAGAAGCCAGGGTATGAATTTAATTGGCCCACTACCTGCCGATACATTATTTCAAGATAAATACCTTTCTGAAGCCGATGCCGTACTTGCTATGTATCACGATCAGGGTTTACCTGTGCTAAAATACAAAGGATTTGGTAAATCGGTGAATATCACGTTGGGTTTACCTTTTATTCGCACTTCAGTTGACCACGGTACAGCGCTAGATTTAGCTGGTACAGGCACCGCTGATGTTGGAAGTTTTGAATTAGCGATCCGCGAAGCAATCAAGCTCGCCCATGAAAAAGCACAGAATCAATGACCGATAAAGTACATTTAGGACACCGCGCCCGAAAACGTTTTGGACAAAACTTTTTATTCAATGAAATGATCATCGATAAAATAGTTTCAGCAATCGATCCTAAACCAGAAGATAATTTAGTAGAAATAGGCCCAGGCCTAGGTGCAATCACCGAGCCTGTAGCTGAACTTAGCGGACACCTAACGGTTGTAGAGCTAGATAAAGACCTTGCAAAACGCTTAATTGAACACCCTTTTTTAGGGCCAAAATTAACAGTAAATCAAGGCGATGCAATGAAATACGACTTTGCAAGCTTAGTTAAAGATGACAAAAAGTTAAAAGTGTTTGGTAACTTACCTTATAACATCTCTACGCCATTGTTATTTCATCTTTTTGAGTTTGCCGATAACATTGAGCACATGCACTTTATGCTTCAAAAGGAAGTTGTAAAACGCATGGTTGCAGGCCCTGGTAGTAAAACGTTTGGTCGTTTAAGTGTAATGACTCAGTACTACTGTAATGCAATGCCTGTAATTGAAGTGCCACCAGAGTGCTTTAAGCCTGCCCCTAAGGTTGACTCTGCAGTTATTCGCTTAATTCCTAAAAAGCCAGAGCAACGTACAGCCAAAAGCGTAAAAATACTCAACACAGTCTGTTTAGAAGCGTTTAATCAACGTCGTAAAACATTACGAAACAGTCTTGGCAACTTACTAACAGCCGATGAAATGGCAAGCATAGGTATTGATGCTACATTACGTGCTGAAAGCTTGTCTCTACAACAATTTATCGATATAGCTAACTGGATTTATGACAAAGAGCAGTAATATTGGGTCACCTGTAAAGGTGTCTGTAGAAACATTTTATGTTGAAGGTCAATCTCAACCTGAAATCGAAAAGTACGTATTTGCTTACTCTGTAACAATAAAAAATCATAGCTTATGCAGTGCTAAGCTATTGCACCGTTATTGGTTAATTACAGACGCAAACGGCAAAGAAGTTGAAGTTGAAGGCGAAGGCGTTGTTGGCGAAACCCCAACAATTGGCCCAGGTGAAAGTTACAAATACACCAGTGGTGCTATCCTAGACACTCCAG
The DNA here is from genome assembly GCF_019392235.1 of Pseudoalteromonas sp. CR1. NCBI lineage: Bacteria > Pseudomonadati > Pseudomonadota > Gammaproteobacteria > Alteromonadales > Pseudoalteromonadaceae > Pseudoalteromonas > Pseudoalteromonas sp. CR1. The sequence goes on from NZ_JAHXRM010000006.1 coordinate 176,762, forward strand.
TAGGTACAATGCAAGGCCACTACACGCTACGCAACGAGTTTGGTGCAGAGTTTGAAGCACCTATCAATGTGTTTCGTTTAGCTTGCCCTAATATTTTGCATTAGCAAAAACGCTACATGGCCGATTATGCAATAGGTGATTTACAAGGGTGCTTTAAAGAATTTAGCACCTTATTACAACGGGTTGAATTTAACCCAAGTAAAGATCACCTATATTTAGTTGGTGACATTGTTGCCCGTGGGCCAGACTCACTTGCTTGCATTGATTTCATCTATCAACATCAAGATAGCATGACCATCACACTGGGTAATCATGACTTACACATGATTGCTTGCCACTTTTTAAATAAGCCGACTAACCCAAAAGATAAATTAGCCCCTATATTTAAAAGCAACTTGCTTAAACGTTACATCTCTTTTTTACAAACCCAACCACTCGCTTTATATTTAGAAACACATAATTGCTTTATTTCACACGCAGGACTTAATCCTGATTGGTCAATTGAAGAGGCATTGCAACACGCACAGTTTGCTCAAAGTTGTTATCAATCAGGGAATGCAAAAAACTTTTTTGAGCATATGTACTCTCCTCATCCTAAAGCGTGGTCAACAACACTTAATGACTATGAAAAATTTAGATACATAGTCAATTACTTTACCCGAATGCGTTTTCTAACCCGCAATAATATGCTTGACCTTAATGCAAAAGGCGCAATAGCAGATAGTAATTCGTTAACACCTTGGTTTATGCACCCTAACATTGCCATACTTAAGAATGATATTGTTTTTGGTCACTGGGCATCTCTTGAGGGTAAAACAGGGGTTAACCATGTTCATGCCTTAGACACTGGCTGTGTATGGGGTAACGGGATGACGTTAATGGAACTTAAAACAAAAAATCTATTTATAGAAAAGTGACTCTTTTTACCTAAATAACCTGAAAAATTCCAATACATCTGTTAGATTTATAAACTAATAGTTAAAATTAATTAAAGTAATTGATTTTAATTACTTAACTTATCCGAATAAAAGCCGATAAGTTTTAATTAAAGTATCTTTGAGTGGAAATCCATATGAATCTAACAGTGAGCCAACGTATTTGGGGTGGTTTTATATTTATCACGCTATTACTTTTAATTATTGGCGGCAATTCGTTAATTAAAATAGCTAATATAGACCGTTCTACTCAGCAGGTGAACCAGCTATCATTACCTGCATTAAACAAAAGTTCAGAGCTACAAGCTGAATTCATATTAATGAGTAAAGCAGCACAAGCAAGTTTTTATACTTCATCGGCAAGTGAACTTGAACCCATTAAAAAAAGAGTATTCGAACAAAAAAAATCATTCAACGAGCTCCATGCACAGCTTCAGAGCGTTGTTAAAAACGATCCTGAACTAAGCAAAAGCAGCCAAAGTGTTGAGCAAACCTATGAAAACTTTTTAAGTATTGTCGAAAACTTACTCGAAGATAAAAATAAACAACTGGCGCTAAATAAAACACTCTCTGCACAAATTGAAGCCATTGAGCTTAGTGCTGAAGACGCTAACTCAGTCGTTTTAGACATAATAGATATAGAGGGGTTTGAACAAGACCACCCTCGCGCTTTTCAAGCTGCAAATAATTTAGAAAATAACTTTATGTCGGTGGTTACCAACAGTACCGATATGTTAACAGTAAAAACGTTAACCACATTAGATATCGTTAAAAGCGAGCAAACCTATTACCTTGAAGAAGTAACACGCACTGTTGCGCTAATTAAACCGGCTATTGAGCAAAGCCATAGCGACTTGTTTAATGACCTCAAAGAGCATGTTGAAGCACTTGAGAGTAACGTAAAAGGTAATAACAGTTTAGCCGCGAATAAAAAACGTTTAATTGATTCAATTGCGCTCACTGAAAAAGAGCTAGCCGATTCAGAAGCCGCAACAAAAATAGCGCTTAATCAAATTGACGAGTTAGTTTCGCAAGCAAGTAATGTTGCTTTTGAGCTGCAAAAAGGCGTTCGTAATGACGTAGACTCAGCAAATTTATGGACGTGGGTTGGCATGGTTATCGCAACTTTACTTGCCATCGCCATTGCATATATAACCGTAAGCCGTATTACAAAACCACTTGCCGAAGTAAACAGAATTTTAGATATTGTAGCCAGTGGTGATATGACTCAACGCTTAGATGACAGCGCTAAAGACGAATTTGGCGAGCTATCAAAAAGCTGTAATACCTTAATAGACAGCTTACGCAGCTTAATTAAAGGTATTATTTCTCGTTCTACTCAATTAGCAGCTGCATCAGAAGAAACCTCAGCCATTACTGCTGAATCAAGCCAAGCTATTAGCAATCAGCAGGCACAAGTGCAGCAAGCAGCAACAGCAACGACTGAAATGAGCAGCACATCGCAAACAGTAAGTAATAGTGCACAGCAAGCATTAAGCGAAATTAAAAACGCAGATAAAGAAGCTGAACGTGTTAAAGGTATTTCAAACAATAACAAAGCAACTATCGAGCAACTTGCGCGCGAAGTCGATGACGCTTCACAAGTTATTAATAAGCTTCATCAAGATAGCGCATCGATTGGCAGCATACTTGATGTTATTCGTGGTATTGCAGATCAAACTAACTTACTCGCGCTTAACGCCGCAATCGAAGCCGCCCGTGCAGGTGAATACGGCCGAGGCTTTGCCGTTGTAGCAGACGAAGTACGCTCACTGGCAAGTAAAACGCAAGAATCGACCCAAGAGATCCAATCAATGATTGAATCGCTACAAACGGGCGCAGAAGCGGCTGTAACAGCAATGACTAAAGGTAAGCAACGTGCGGTATCGTGTGTGGAGCAAACTGACCTAGCAAGTACCGCGCTTGATTCAATTACCTTTGCGGTATCACAAGCCCATGACGTGAGTGAAGAAATATCAACAGCAGCACTTGAACAACAACAAGTGGCTGAAGAAATTAGCGAACGTTTAGAGTCTATTGTTGCTATTGCAGAACAAACAGCTGAAGGCGCAAGTCAAACTAACATCTCAAGTTCTGAAGTTGCAAAACTAGCCGAAGAGCTGCGTTTATCGGTAGACGAATTTAAAGTATAAAACGCTTTGAATATATTAAAAACCCCGTTAGCACACTGTGTTAACGGGGTTTTCTTTGTAGCATTAAAAAAGTAAAGGTAGTTACTTTTGGCAATGTGAACAAAAAACGGTACTACGCTGCCCCAGCCTTATTTCTTCTAACTCATTATCACACGTTAAACAGGGCTTTCCTTTTCGCCCATACACTAATAACTCTTGTGCAAAATAGCCTGGCTTACCATCACTTTGTGCAAAATCTTTAAGGGTTGTACCACCTTGGGTAATAGCGGCCGCTAACGTGTCTTTTATTATCGGAATAAGTGCTTGATAGCGTTTAAGAGAAACCTTCCCAGCTTCGCGTTTTGGATGTATCCCTGCTTTAAACAATGACTCATTAGCGTAAATATTTCCTACACCAACAACCACAGCGTTATCCATAATAAACTGTTTAACCGGTACTTTTTTATTGCGCGACTGTTCGTACACCCGCTTTGCAAAAAAATCATCCGTAAGTGGCTCTGGCCCAAGCTTTGAAAGCAACTTATGTACTTGATCTGGCTCTTGCCACAAGCAGCAGCCAAAGCGGCGTGGATCGTTTAAGCGCAGTGCCTTATTATTACCAAATACAAATTCTACATGGTCGTGCTTTTTTAAAGGCTCGCTTTTATCTACAACCCGTAAGTTGCCCGACATACCTAAATGTAAAATAGTGCTACCAAGCTCACAATGCAGTAATAAATATTTTGCACGGCGCTCAATACTAGTAACCGTTAACCCTTCTAGCTGGTAAACATCATCAGGTACAGGCCAGCGCATACTGGCATTATAAATATTAACCTTAGTGACAACTTGGTTTTTTATATGGGGAGTGATCCCCATACGGCTCACTTCTACCTCTGGTAATTCAGGCATTAATTAGGCTCACTTAGTGAAAAATCATAACTAGGAAACAGCTGCTTTGCCGCATTTATATCAAGTGCAAATACACGCTGAGTACTTTTTTCTAGCAAGTAATACTGCTTATTTCCTTTGTAAAGTAAATATACCCAAGGCAAACTTTCTCCAGCTAGTTCAAATGTGGCAACAAACAAAGGCGCATTGGGGTTAAACACCACCGATTCATTAACCACCAAAAGCTGAATACCTTGCCAAAGGTTAACAAGCTCTTGTAATTGAAGTTCAGATGCAGACCAAAAAACAGGTGCGTCTTTCTTTATCGCAGTTGTACGCCAACTAGTACCAATACGCTCAATTTTTTGATCAACAAAACTGAGTGTTAAAACAAAGCTTTGTGCAGGTAATACAGCTTGCAATGTAGGCTCTTTTTCAGCACTTAAAAACTGCTTATGCCAGCCATTTAAAAAGAAAATCATAATCAACATCGAGAAGATTATAACGTTGTTCCACCCTTTACGGCCCAGTCGCATAGTTATACACCTAGTAAATTCAATATTTTAAAGTGTAACTAAAACTTAATTGCACTGTCTATATGTTAAAGAGCACAGACTTTGTTAGAATATCGACAAATTTAAAGGAGTTCCGTCAATGTCTATGTATGTAGTGGGCCATAAAATCCCAGATTCAGATTCTATTTGTGGTGCAATTGCACTGGCTTATTTAAAAAACCAAATTGATGAGCCGGCAATACCAACTCGTCTTGGTGATGTTTCACCAGAAACTCAATTTATCCTTGGTAAATTTGGCTTCGAAGCCCCGGAGCTTAAACTAAGCTACGCTGGCGAAGATGTGTATATTGTGGATCACACAGAAAAAACACAAGCCCCTGATGATATCGACCAAGCCCGTGTTGTTGGCGTGGTAGATCACCATAAATTAGGTGACTTAACATCATCTACTCCGCTTGAATGTTGGATTCGCCCTGTAGGTTGTTCAAACACCATTATTAAAATGATGTACGATTTTTACAGCGTAGAAATCCCTAAAGACATCGCTGGTATTATGATGTGTGCAATTTTAAGCGACACCGTAATATTTAAATCACCTACCTGTACCACTGCCGATATTAAATGTGTTGAAGCACTTGCTGAAATTGCGGGTATTGAAGACTTTAAAGAACTAGGCATGGATATGTTCCGCGTTAAGTCTGCAGTAGAAGATACACCTGCACGTGACTTAGTTATGCGTGACTTTAAAGATTTCAACATGAACGGTAACCTAGTAGGCATTGGCCAACTAGAAGTAATCGACCTTGCTGTATTTGACGATATTAAAGCTGACCTTGAAGCTGATATTGCTAAGTTAAAAGCAGAAGGCAACCGCCACTCTGTATTTTTACTGCTTACCGATATCATGAAAGAAGGTTCACAAATGCTGATTGTATCTGACGATGCAAACCTAGTTGAGCAGGCTTACGGCGTAAAACCAGAAAATGATAAAGTATGGTTAGACGGTGTATTAAGCCGTAAAAAGCAAGTAGTACCACCACTACAAGATGCGTTTGCTAAAGCCTAATAGCTTTAATAAATAACACTAAAAAGCCGATATTGCATATGCAGTATCGGCTTTTTTATTTTTAAACTTAAAGCACAAACTACAATCCCGCAGTAAGCCTTAATCAAGTCGAGGAAAAATATAACTCAAATAATATTTAAAACGCCTAATTTAGGACAATTATTTTTACTAAATTTTTGCCTTGCTATCAATGAGATTTAATTACCAAAATCGAACACTAGATTGAACAAACCAGTTTTAGATTTTACTTTTTAGTTCATCATAAACTTTTGCATGGCTTTTTGAGAGTTCGACATTATCTATATCTATTTTATTTAACCACAAAGTTGCTTGCGTTTTATTACCCAGCTCCCAATATGATTGCGCTAAACGTAAACTGTAGGTTGCGTGGTAAATGCTATCCGGTTCGATGTAATTGAACGCAGTTTTGAAATATTTTACAGCGTTATTAAAGTCATTATGTTTAAAATAAGAAAACGCTAAATTACCTAATGCTATTGCCGTTTTTGCATCATGCTCTGTATTTTTTATAGCGTTATAGGCTTTTAAGTTACTTTCTATCGCTTGAGGGTACTGTTGCCAGTTATAAAAAATATGCCCTTTATTAATGTGTAACTCAAAGTGAAAAATAACATCATTACTTTTTGCATAGCGCTGCTCAGCATCGAGCAATACACGAAGAGCCTTTTTTTTATCACCAAATATGTGCTGTAAATTAGCCAGCTCTACAAGCCTTAAAGGATCACCAAATACATTATAAATTTCATCAAGTTGAGCAAATGCTTTTGCCGCATAGGCTTTTGCTTGTTGTTTATTACCTAAGTAATTAAGTGATTTAGCATAATAAAAATAAACTTGTATTTTAAATGCACCAGGTAATTCTTCTTGGTCAACAAAGGGGCTTAATGCGCTATGAAGGTTATCGAATTCTTGATAATCAAAATAATAGTCAAATTCGTATGTTTTCAATTTATACCAATTAGAGGAGTTCTTTTGCGCATTTAAAAGGCGAGATTTAATGTAGGTTAAGCAGTCTTGGTCTGATTGCATACAAAACACTTCATGATCACTTAAATTTTCAGAAGCCTTTACACCCTGGCTTATATAAAAAAGCAAAAAAACAATTAAAACATGCTTTAACATCAGAACACTCATATTAACCACATAAGTAGTAAGTGTAATATGAGTGCGCTGTATTTAACAATGAATAAAATAACTACGCGTATTGCCCCGCTGCAAAGCCACAACTCCAAGCGTACTGAAAGTTATACCCACCAAGCCAACCAGTTACATCGGTAACTTCCCCTATAAAATACAAGCCTTTTGATTTTTTGGCTTCAAACGTTTTAGAGCTTAGTTCATCTGTATTTATACCACCAAGGGTGACTTCAGCCGTCCTATACCCTTCAGTTCCATTAGGTTTTATTTGCCACGCGTGGATATAATTAGCAAGCTCGTCAATTTGACTATGAGTAAGCTGATTAATATTACAATCAGGTATTGCAGCGCTTTCATGTAATATTTCAATAAAACGTTTAGGTAGTATTGTTGCTAGGCTATTTTTTAATGATTTTTGCGATTGCGTTTCTCGCCAATCTGCAAGCTGCTGTTTTAAACCTATCTCTGGAAGTAGGTTAATGGTAACAGCTTGCCCTGCACGCCAAAAAGAGCTTATTTGTAATATTGCAGGACCAGATAAGCCACGGTGCGTAAATAATATATTTTCTTTAAATGTGGTGCCGTCTTCGCTTGTGACTTCGCACGGAATACTCATACCCGATAGCCCTTCAAAGCGCTCTTTGTCGTGCTGATGAAGGGTAAATGGCACAAGCGCCGCCATAGTAGGTAATACGTTAAGCCCAAATTGCTCAGCAATTTTATAACCAATCGGTGTAGCACCTAATTTGGGCATAGTAAGCCCACCCGATGCAACCACTAACGACTCACAATGCAAAGTCTCTTGCTCTGTAGTAACGCTGTAACCCGACTCTGTTTTTTGAACATTAATCACTTCACTACGCAAGGCTATGTTTACACCCGCCCACTCGCATTCGGTAAGAAGTATATTAACAATATCTTGAGCACTATTATCGCAAAACAGCTGGCCTAACGTTTTATGATGGTATGCCAAACCGTGGCGGTCCACCAGCTCAATAAAGTCATGTTGTGTGTAACGGCTCAAACATGATTTAACAAAATGTGGATTACCGCATAAATAGTTTTCTGGTGCGGCGTTTTCGTTTGTAAAATTACAGCGCCCGCCACCACTGATTAAAATTTTACGACCCGGCTTTTTACCCATGTCTAGCACTGTAACATGTCGGCCTCGATATCCGGCTTGCGCCGCACACATTAATCCTGCCGCGCCCGCGCCAATTACAATTACATCTACCTGGGTCATTTATTCATCTCACTTAACAATTTGCTCGATTATAGCAAAATTTAATCGCCAGCAATGTACAGAATTAATTATTACAAATAACACAATAAATATACTTTTTACTTTTTAGAAGTATTAAAAATACAAATCAAAAAGCAATGCTTTTATCTCATTTTTGTTTTGTATGACAAATACAAAACAATGACAAACCCCTTTAAAACCCTCGTTATAACTAAATGAAATAGGGACATAATGATTTAGTATTTTAATTTTGTTAACACATAATTTACCTTTGTACCTGCATTGTGACAATCCATCACGATATAACTAATAAAAAATCTAGGGAAAATTATGACAACAAGTAAGACATTTAATAAGTGTGCATTAGCACTTACCATTAGTACGCTTTTTGCTACTGCATCAAGCATGGCTAACCCAGCACAAGCAATTGGCCCTTCAGTGGCAGATACAACGGCTAAACTTCAAAATCAAAGTGGCTTTGAAACGCAATTCATCATTAAATATAAAAATAACAATTTTGACGCACTGAGTTATTCAACTGCAGATGAAAGCCCTGTAAACATGAAAGCGCGTGCAAAAAACTTTGTTAAAAACTTTGCTTCTAAAAAAGGAAAGGTTAAAGCAAAATACATTCGCGCAATGGCACTCAATAACCACCACGTTATGCGAGCTGATAAAAAGCTTAGCGCAGCAGAAGCGCAAGAGTTTATGCAAGAAATGGTTGATTCAGGCAACGTTGAGTACATTGAAGTTGACCAAATGTTAAAACCTTTTGCGACACCTAACGATCCGCGCTATGGCGACCAGTGGCACTACTATGAGCAAGCTGGCGGTCTAAACTTACCAACGGCTTGGGACACCGCAACAGGTAGTGGTGTAGTAGTGGCTGTTCTTGATACAGGTTACCGCCCTCATGCCGATTTAAACGCTAATATTTTGCCAGGCTACGATATGATTTCTAACCTGTCAGTTGCTAATGATGGCGGCGGACGTGATAGCGATGCACGTGATCCGGGCGATGCAGTAGCAGCCGGTGAATGTGGTAATAATGGTGCGCAAGGTTCTAGCTGGCATGGTACTCACGTTGCAGGTACTGTTGCGGCCGTTACAAATAATGGTGAAGGCGTAGCCGGTGTTGCTTATGATGCGAAAGTAGTTCCAGTGCGTGTACTTGGTAAATGTGGTGGTTTAACATCTGATATTGCTGACGGCATTATTTGGGCATCTGGCGGTAACGTATCGGGCATCCCTGGAAACCCTAATCCAGCTGATGTTATTAACATGAGCTTAGGTGGCAGCGGCTCTTGTAGTTCTACAACACAAAATGCAATCAATACAGCTCGCAGCAATGGCGCTGTTGTTGTTATTGCAGCAGGTAACGACAACGATAACTCAGCTAACTACAACCCAGGTAACTGTAGTGGTGTAGTTAATGTGGCATCTGTTGGCCGAAATGGTGGCCGTGCTTATTACTCAAACTACGGTAGCAATATTGATGTTGCAGCACCAGGTGGCGCGCAAAGCTTCGCTAACGACTCTGAAGGTGTTCTGTCTACGTATAACTCAGGATCGTCTTCTCCATCGACTGATAGCTACTCATTCTCTCAAGGTACATCTATGGCGGCTCCGCACGTAGCGGGTGTAGCTGCACTTATCAAGCAAGCAAAGCCAAATGCTACACCTGATGAAATAGAGAGTATTTTAAAATCGTCTACACGCTCATTCCCTGCAACATGTAACAACTGTGGTACAGGTATTGTTGATGCAGCAGCTGCTGTTGCCGCAGCAAGTGGCGGCACAACACCACCTACAACAGGTGATAGTGAACTTGTTGATGGCGAAGCTAAAACAGGGTTAAGCGGTGGTGCTAACGCACAAGACTTTTACACAATGACCGTACCAAGCGGAGCAACGAATGTTACGTTTACAATGAGCGGTGGCACAGGTGATGCCGATCTATACGTTCGTGCTGGAAGCCAACCAACGACATCAAGCTACGACTGTCGTCCTTACAAAGGCGGCAACAGCGAAGAGTGTTCTATCGATAATCCAACAGCAGGCACATACCATGTAATGCTTCGTGGTTACTCTGCTTATTCAGGTGTTAGTTTAGTCGGTAATATTACAGGTGCATCTTCTGGTGGCGGTTCAGGCACACCTGAAGCAGGTGGCGGTACTGTGAGTGATGTAAGTGCAAGTGCTGGTCAGTGGAAACACTACACGCTAGATGTACCTGCGGGCATGTCTACATTTACTGTAACCAGCTCTGGTGGCACGGGGGATGCTGATTTATTTGTGAAGTTTGGTAGTCAACCAACATCGTCTAGCTACGATTGTCGTCCATATAAAAACGGTAATGCTGAAACATGTACCTTCAATAACCCGCAAGCCGGTACATGGCATTTAAGTGTAAATGCTTACAGAACCTTTTCTGGTTTAACTATTAGCGGACAATACCAACCATAATAGTAAATTCATAATCTTTAGGATAGCAAAGGCCAAACTGACTGTTTGGCCTTTTTTATGAGTAAGAAGGTTTCAGCTTATTTGGGTTTAATGCTTACTCGCTTAATTAGGTGACCTATTTTGAGGATGGAAAAGCGTGTTGATAGCTAGGCAAAAAATTGCTATTTAGTTATTCTAAATGAAGGGGGTTAACGCAGGTAGCGACACGTTTAGCCCCGCAAAATGATTAAGTATTATTGCTGATTGGTATTAGCGTCAGGTTTAGCTTTTTAAATTGATTGGTACTGTGGCTGGTTTGATATAAGTACTAGTTCAAATATATTGCTAACTCACCACCAGAAAACAAAAAACCCAGCCTAAGCTGGGTTTTTATATTCTAAAAGAACTAAAATTATTTAATTTTAGCTTCTTTAAAAACAACATGTTTACGAATCTTTGGATCAAACTTTTTGATTTCCATCTTCTCAGGCATGTTACGTTTGTTTTTGTCAGTAGTGTAGAAAAAACCAGTACCGGCAGTTGAAACTAAACGGATTTTATCGCGCATGATTCAGATCCTTAAACTTTAACGCCGCGAGCACGGATTTCAGTAAGAACCGTGTCGATGCCTTTTTTATCAATAATACGCATACCTTTAGTAGTAGTGCGTAATGTTACAAAACGTTTTTCACTTTCAACCCAAAAACGGTGTGTTTGTAGGTTAGGTAGGAAACGACGTCTAGTCGCGTTTCTCGCGTGTGAACGGTGATTACCAACCGCTGGACGCTTACCTGTAACTTGACATACTTTAGACATGTCTATATATCTCCAATAACTTCGCTCGAGCTTAATTTAATCTAAGGCCGTGTATTTCTGCCCTAGATAAATCGAAGGGCGCTCTTTATACAGCTTTTACAGGCAAAGATCAAATACTGATCTATCCAACCAGCTCATATGTAAATTTGATAGCGGCCAATTATAAAGATCGAATGCCCTTAGGGAAAGTAAAAACTGCATTTAAATTAAACTAATTTGCTAAAATGCATTAAACCGCTCATTTTTAGCACATTTCTATATTAAAGAGAGTTAAATAAGGCCTCGCTCGGCAAACGAAACGCATGTTTCACCTCCCACAATGATATGGTCAAGTACGTTTATGTCTACTAATTGCAGTGCTTGCTGTAATTTATTAGTAATAAGTTTATCGGCTTGGCTAGGCTCTGCAATCCCACTTGGGTGATTATGGGCAAAAATAACGGCCGCGGCATTATTTTTCAGTGCAGCTTTAACCACCTCACGAGGGTACACACTAGCAGCATTAATTGTGCCGTAAAAAAGAATTTCATCTTTTACTAAGCGGTTTTGGCTATCAAGATAAAGCACCATAAACACTTCCTGCTGTAGCCCACGCATTTGAATCGTCAAATAATCATATACTGAGTTGGGGGAGTTAAACACGGCATCGCGTTGGCAGCGCTCCTGCATATAACGCTGGCTTAATTCAAGCACCGCTTGTAATTGAACGTACTTTGCCGTTCCCAACCCTTTTTGTGAACAAAACTCATCCATACTGGCATTAAACAAGTTATGTAAGGTTTTATTTTCGTTCAGTAAGTGTTGAGCTAACTCAATCACATTCATTCCCGGGAGCCCTGTACGTAAAAATATGGCGAGAAGTTCTGCATCACTTAGCGCTTTAGCGCCTTTTTCAATGAGCTTTTCACGCGGGCGCAAAGAATTAGGCAGAGAGGTCAATTGCATTTTTCATCCTTGAGTAACAAGCTGTCTTATAAATGTAATGCAAAATTAAAATTTAGCCTGCAATTTTAAATTAAAAACTTAGCTGAACCGTAAAAGATTTGTTATTTTAGGCGCAATATTTAATAAGATTGATAGACAACCATGATGACGTTAACAAACAAAAAAATTGTATTGGGTATTAGCGGTGGAATTGCAGCTTATAAATGCGCTGAGCTTGTAAGACGATTAAAAGACCATGGTTGTGAAGTAAAGGTTGTTATGACCGAATCGGCTAAGCATTTTATTACACCACTCACAATGCAAGCCGTTAGCGGCGAAATAGCATCGGATTCATTGCTCGACCCTGCGGCCGAAGCTGCAATGGGACACATTGAGTTTGCCAAATGGGCTGACCTTATTTTAGTTGCTCCTGCAACGTGTAATATTATTGCTAAAATGGCATCTGGTATTGCAGACGATTTACTGACTACCCTACTACTTGCGACCCCAGCAAAAGTTGCCGTAGCCCCAGCCATGAACCAGCAAATGTATGCACATGCAGCAACGCAAGCAAACCTAACCACCTTAAAAGCACGTAACGTACTTATTTGGGGCCCGGGTAAAGGAGAGCAAGCCTGCGGAGATGTAGGTGCAGGACGTATGCTTGAACCACATGAGTTAGTAGCGCTGTGTGTTGAAAAGCAACCTCCTCAAATTTTAACCGGTAAAACAATTACTATAACGGCAGGCCCAACCCGTGAGCCTCTTGATCCTGTTAGGTTTATATCAAACCATAGCTCTGGAAAAATGGGTTACGCACTTGCAGAAGCGGCGTTACTACTCGGTGCTAACGTTAATTTAATTTCAGGCCCTGTAACTATTAAAGCCCCTACTGGCGTAAACCTGATAAATATAGAAAGTGCAGAGCAATTATTAAATGAAGCACTAATCTATGCACCACAGTCAGATGCGTTTATAGGCTGTGCAGCTGTTGCAGATTACAGAGCCGCAGAAGTAGCGACTCAAAAAATGAAAAAACAAGGCGACGAACTAACACTCACCTTGGTAAAAAACCCTGATGTTATTGCCGCCGTTGCTAATATTAAACATAACCGCCCATACACTGTTGGATTTGCCGCCGAAACGCAAAACGTAGAAAGCTATGCAAAAGGTAAGCTAGTCAATAAAAACCTCGATATGATTTGTGCAAACGACGTATCGCTAAGTGGCTTGGGCTTTAATTCTGACCAAAACGCGCTTACCCTATATTGGCAAAATGAACAGTTAGAATTGGCTGTAAATAGCAAAACGGAAATTGCCCTAAAAGTGATCGAACAGCTGGCTAAACATCTATAAAAAGGCTGGAAACAAACTGAATAAAACATTAACATACGTCTTTCATTTGAACAAAAAATGATTAGCGCTAGCTAAAAATAACTAATAAAAAAGGAATGTTCATGCCTGCGACAAAAAGAAGTAATCGCAAAGAGCAAATACTACAAGCACTCGCACAAATGTTAGAAACAAGCCCGGGCCAGCGTATCACCACAGCAAAATTAGCTGCAGAGGTAGGCGTATCTGAAGCGGCACTTTATCGTCACTTCCCTAGCAAAGCGCGCATGTTTGAAGGCTTGATTGAGTTTATTGAAGATACTCTTTTATCGCGCATCAACCTCATTTTAGAAAACGAAAAAGAAAGCCAAACTCGCATTTATAATATTCTACTCTTGCTTTTAACGTTCGCCGAAAAAAACCCAGGTATTACTCGTATTCTAACAGGTGATGCACTACAAGGTGAGCAAGAGCGCTTACGTGAACGCGTACAAAGCTTTTTTGAAAAATTAGAAACTCAACTTAAGCAAGTCCTCAGAGAACGAAAACTTCGTGAAGGTAAAAACTTTCAAAGTGATGAACTTACACTAGCTAACTTTTTACTTGCTTACGTTGAAGGAAAAATGAATCAATTTGTTCGCAGTGACTTTAAGACGAAGCCCAGTGTTCAGTTTGAAAAACAATGGCCTGAGCTACAAAAAATCTGGCTTTAAACTCATTTAAATTGCCAAGTTTAATCTAAATAAAACGACCAAATGGTCGTTTTATTGTTTATACCTGTTACTTATCGTCGCTACCTGCCTTTTTATCCTATCTGGTCGAAATATTAGCCAAACTCGTTACAATCAAATAATGTTAAAAAACGAGACTCAATAATGAAAACAAAGCTCACCCTACTCAGTAGCGCATTTATTACTAGCTTAGTCAGCACCGCGCCTAGTGCAAAAGATGCATTAGAATTTACAGACGTATTTAACTTCAAATCAGCCAAAGGCACACAGCTGTCTGAAGATGGTCGTATTTTATCTTTGAGTGCTACGCCATATCGCGGCAATGCGACAGGGCAAGTATACTCTTTAACAAATAACAGCTTAATAAGTGAAGTTGAACGAGGTACAAAGCCGCTTATAAACAAAGCGGCTAACTGGGTTGCTTTTACGCAAGTACCCACATTACTCGAAAAAGAAACCACCAAGAAAAAAAACACGCTTAAAAATAACTTAGTGCTAGTGAATACTGAAACAGGTGAGCAAAAAAGTTTTGAAAATGTAAAAGACTACGCATTATCAAACGATGGGGTATGGCTTGCTTATCGCTCAGATATAAAAGCAGATAAAACTGATAATGAAGAAAAAAAAACCAAGGATGAGAGTGAAGAGGAAGACAGCAGCGCCATTTCACCTGACAAAAAAGACAAGGTTTACCCGCTCGTTATTATTAATTTAAAAAACCAACAAAGTGAAACTATTGATAACGTTTTTAGTTACAGTATAAGTGCTACTAATGATCAGCTTTTGCTAAGCCAAAGTTACCCTGATGGTAACGACAACCAAATAAAGCTAATCTCACTAACATCTTTTAAAAGTGAAGTGCTAATTGATGAACCCGGTGTTGTTGCGAATAAAATAGCGTGGCACCCAATCGAAACAACCGTGGCATTTACATTGGGTAATTATGTAAACGAAGATACTCGCCGACGAAACCACTCACTACAATTATGGAAAAACGAAACACTTTTAACTATTGAATCTTCAAACAAAGAGTGGACTATAGGCAAAACTGCAAAACTAAGCTGGTCAGAAAACGGCAAACGCTTATACTTTGAAAACCGACCAAAACTTGCAGCGAAAGTAAAAGCAAAAGAATTCGTAGATGAAACCTCACTCTATGACATTGAGACCATTCGCGAGCAAAAAGGCTTGGATATTTGGCATAACAAAGACCCAGAGATAAAACCACGCGAGAAACAACAATGGAACGCGGTTAATAAGCACCGTCACTACGAAGCCGTATATCATGTAAATTCACAAGAAGTAGTTCAACTGAGTACCCCTGCAATGCCGAGTGTTGCTCTTAATACAGAGCGCGATACTTCCTTGCTGGGCTCGTCAAACACTCCCTATTTAGAAAAAATAATGTATGGCGGCTTTTTTGCAGATTACTACGCCGTAAACATCAATACAGGCAAGCAAACTCCTATTGTGACTAACAGCCCTTTTAGACCTTCTCTTTCTCCTAATGGCTTATTTGCGGCTTACTTTGCCGACAACCAAATACAACTAAAAGAATTAGCTAACAATAAGGTTACTCCGGTTACACAAGCCCTAAAAGCAATCTTTGCCGACGACAAACACGATTACCCATCAGATCAACCAGGCTATGGTTTTGCAGGCTGGATGAGCGATAGCAGCCAAGTACTTGCTTATAGCAAATATGATATTTGGGCGTTTAATGTAAACACCAAGCAAGCTAAACGCTTAACAAATGGAAAGCAGACTAATACACAGTATCGCGTCATTAAGCTTGATAGAAACCAGGTAGGCTTTAAACAAGATGAAACACTGCTAGTTACTGCTGTTAACCTTCAAACAAAGCAAAGCGAAGTGGCTAAGCTTGATTTAGAAAACACGACCATCACTAAAGTACTCAGTGGTGATAAACGTTTTGATATTGTTAAAAAAGCCAAGAAAGCAGATAAATACCTATTTACAGAACAGACTTATCATCAGTTCCCAGATTTATATCAAACCGACTTAAGCTTTTTAAGCACACAAAAAGTAACTGATTTGAACCCTCAAACCGCAAATTTTGCTTGGGGTGAAAAACCTGAACTGATTAGCTACAAAGGCTTTGATGGTGAAGACTTGCAAGGTGTTTTAATAAAACCTGACGGTTACAAAAAAGGCGATAAAGTGCCTGTTGTCGTTTATTTTTATCGTTACATGAGCCAGCGTATGTTTGATTTTCCTAAAATGGAGTTAAATCATCGCCCTAATTTCCCAATGTTTACATCAAATGGCTACGCCATCTTTTTACCCGATATTCGTTTTGAAATAGGTCACCCGGGCAAATCGTCAACGCAAACCATGATCAACGCTACCCAAAAGTTAATAGATCTAGGTATTGCCGATCCAAACAAAATTGGCTTGCAAGGTCACTCATGGGCCGGGTACCAAAGTGCATTTATGATCACCCAAACAGATATGTTTAAAGCGGTTGTATCAGGCGCGCCGGTATCTAACATGACCAGCGCATACAGTGGCATACGCTTAAAGTCAGGCCTTGCTCGCCAGTTTCAGTACGAAACAGGGCAAAGCCGCATAGGTAAAAACTTATTTGAGGCGCCAGAGTTGTATATTGAAAACTCACCCGTATTTTTTGCTGATAAAGTAAATACGCCAATCTTAATTATGTTTGGTGACAAAGACGATGCGGTGCCTTGGCACGAAGGCGTACAGTATTATTTAGCACTTCGTCGTGCAGGCAAAGATGCGACCTTTTTACAGTACGAAGGCGAACCACATCACTTGAAAAAGTTTCCTAATCAGGTCGATTTTTCAGTCCGTATGATGCAGTACTTCGATCATTACCTAAAAGGTCAGCCTGCAGCTAAATGGATGATTGAAGGTGAAGCATTTATAAGTGAGTGAACTGAGACATTCATAAATAAACATGATAAAAGCTGATCAGAGTACTCAGACAGATAGAGGCCGATATTACTCAGTAATATCGGCCTCTAAATAGTCAATTATTTTTCCAGCAACAAAAAAGCCGCGATAATCGCGGCTTTTTTTAAATTACTAATAATTACAAACCAGCACGGTCTTTAATTACAGGAATAAGCGCAGAACCTGCGTGATTGCCTTCAGCCCAGGCTATGTCGGCACCGTCTGACAATGAACTTTTAGATAAGTTTTTAACAATATACTCACCTGCATTTACTGCATTGCTGGCAACAGCATGACGCAATAAGTTATTACCGTTACATTGAATAGAATCATATATGTTACGAATTTTTACACGAGAGCTTTTTAACTTGCTACGTAAACGGTTTTTATCATCTGCTGCGATATACTCGCAAATAGATATTGCTAGTTGATCATCAGCCTTTACAGGAGCTGTGTACGAAAGTGAACCTGCAGCAATAGCAGCAATAACAACTAACTTTGATAATTTAAACATTGTTGACCCTTGTTTGGTACTTTATTCCTACATTAACTGGTTAATATTGTACCAACCTAGTTAACCTTACGCAATAATGTTAGCAGTATTTATATAAAGTTACGAATGTATAACTATGTTTATTTTTTTCGTCTGGCTGTTTAGATTGCTCTTCTTTCACTTCCCAATTTGCAATAGCTTGGTAATCAGGGAACTGTGTATCGCCTTCAACATCGAGGTCAATAAAGGTTAAATATAAGCGCTCAGCTTGTGTTAAAAACTGCTGATAAACATTTCCACCACCAATAATCATCACTTCATCAACATCACAAACCAAGCTCAGCGCGGCCTCTGGGCTTGTTACCGTTTCAATACCCTCGGCCTTATATTCATTGTTGCGCGTTATAATAATATTGCGTCTACCAGGTAAAGGACGGCCAATAGACTCAAAAGTTTTACGGCCCATGATCACAGGCTTGCCTGTAGTAACGGCTTTAAAATGTTGGAGATCTGCAGGTAAATGCCACGGCATTTTATTATCAAGACCAATAACACGGTTATTTGCCATGGCGGCAATCATTGAAATAATCACATTAAACACCTAATACTTTACTATTAAAAAACAAAAAAAGAGCCACTGCTCCTTTTTATATTTAATGAAAATTAACGTTCGTAAACTACTTCTACATCGTAATCATCTTCATCCCAGTCATCCCAATCATCATCGTCGCCTTTGGTGGCTTTTTGATGGTAGGTATCCCATTTAAATTCTATTTCTTCATCTTCAACTTGCTCAAACTTCTCTTTAGGCATGCTGTCAAGCAATGTCATAATGTCGTGTATAAGCGGTTGAGTATGCAGCTTGTTAATAGCTGAAATTTTATAGATATTTTCAGACTCACCTAGCTCTTGTGCAATCGCATCGCATAATGCTTGTGCTTCATCTTCAGGCAATAAGTCTATTTTATTAAATACTAACCAACGCGGCTTTTCTGCAAGCTTAGGACTGTATTGATGCAGTTCGTTTATAATTGCAAACGCATTATCGACTGGATTTGATCCATCCACAGGCATTACGTCAATGATGTGCAATAACACACGACAGCGCTCTAAATGCTTTAAGAAACGAATACCTAAACCAGCACCATCAGATGCACCTTCAATTAACCCTGGTATATCAGCTATTACAAATGACTTGTTAGCTTCAGGGCGCACCACACCTAAATTAGGAATAAGTGTTGTAAATGGGTAATCGGCTACTTTTGGCCTTGCTGCTGACACGCTGCGGATAAACGTTGATTTACCTGCATTTGGTAAACCTAATAAGCCCACATCGGCTAATAGTAGTAGCTCTAGTTTTAAGTTACGTACTTCACCGGGGGTACCTAATGTTTTTTGACGAGGCGCTCGGTTAGTACTTGATTTAAAACGTGCATTCCCCAAGCCGTGGAAACCACCTTTTGCAACCAAAATTCGTTGACCATGTTGAGTCAAATCCCCAAGCCCTTCTTGCGTATCAACATCGGTAATACGCGTACCCACTGGCACCATTACAAATAAATCATCTGCTTTTTTTCCTGTACAATTACGGCTACGCCCGTTTGTACCGCGCTCAGCTCTGTGAAAGCGCTCAAACTGATAATCAATAAGGGTATTTAAGTTTTCATCAGCCTGTAGATAAACACTACCACCGTCTCCACCGTCACCGCCGTCAGGCCCACCATCTGGGACATATTTTTCACGTCGGAAAGACACGATACCGCTTCCGCCGTCTCCGGCCTCTGCGCGAATTTCTACTTCATCTACAAACTTCATGATTACTCACTTTAGGGATTGGCTTGCTAATTTATACATTATATACCGAAGCCAAGCCGATTGCAGGCTTGGCTTTGGTATATATTTTTTTCTCAAAACAAAAAACCCCGCAAAGGCGGGGTTTTTTAACTACCTGACTGATTACTCAGTTACGATAGTTACGTATTTACGGTTTAAAGGACCTTTTTGTTCAAACTGAACTTTACCATCTGCTTTTGCGAAGATAGTGTGGTCTTTACCTATACCTACGTTTGTACCAGGGTGGAAACGTGTTCCACGCTGACGAACAATGATGCTACCCGCTAGAACTGATTCGCCACCAAAACGCTTAACACCTAGGCGTTTGCTTTCTGAATCGCGACCGTTACGAGTACTACCAGCTGCTTTTTTATGTGCCATTTCTAAGTACCTCTAATTAAGCGCTAATGCCAGTGATTTTAACTTCTGTGAACCATTGACGGTGGCCCATTTGCTTACGAGAATGCTTACGGCGTCTAAATTTAACAACCTTAATCTTCTCACCGCGACCATGTGAAACAACCTCAGCTGTTATCTTACCACCGTTTACGAACGGTACACCGATCTCGATCTTCTCACCATCAGCAACTAAAAGCACTGAATCAAATTCAACTGCCGCACCAGTTTCAACGTCTAATTTTTCAAGACGAATCGTTTGACCTTCAGTCACACGATGCTGTTTACCACCACTTTGGAAAACCGCGTACATAATTAACTCCGTCTGTGCACCCTCAAATCGGTGCAACTAAAATATTCTTCGATAGGGCGCGAAGTTTACGCTAACGCGAAATAACTAGCAAGCCTATTTTGTAATTAAAATGAATAAAAAGTAGCTGCTTTGAGAGCAATTCAATATTTTCTCTATTTTATATTAATTAAGCCTTTTGCCAAGCGCTTTTTAACTCTTTGTAAAAATAATCCTACTGAGCAAAATGCAACCTGTGCAGTTCATTCTACAAACTCAAAAATCACTTTTACTGCCCAATAATTAAACAGACTTGTTATTAAATTAAGCACTTATTAAGCACTTTAAGTGGGTTTTTTAAATCAATCGTCACAAAATATCGAGCTAGTGCGTTTTTTGTTGTACAATCTGCGCCGTTCACACATAAAAATTGGCTCGGAGATCAATGGATATAAAAGCTATCCAGGCGTTAATAGAAAGCGATATGAATGACGTCAATCAACTTATACATGCGCAAATGCGCTCAGATGTGGCGTTAGTAAACCAACTTGGTTTATACATAGTTAACAGCGGCGGCAAACGCGTTCGCCCTATGTTAGCTATTCTAGCAGCCAAAGCGCTAGGATATACAGGTAAAGACCACATTACGCTTGCGACCATTGTTGAGTTTATTCACACCGCGACCTTATTACACGACGACGTTGTTGACGAGTCAAATTTGCGCCGAGGCACGCCTACAGCTAACGCTGAATTTGGTAATGCTGCAAGCGTATTAGTTGGCGACTTTATCTACACGCGCTCATTTCAGTTGATGGTCGGTTTGGGCAAAATGCAAATTATGCAAATACTTGCTGATGCAACCAATATTATTGCTGAAGGTGAAGTGCTGCAACTTATGAATTGCAACGATCCAGACACAACCGAAGCCAGCTATATGCAAGTTATTTACTCTAAAACAGCTAAGTTGTTTGAAGCTGCAACTGGGCTTGCAGCCATTATTACCGACAATGATGAAGCCACTCTCAATGCGTTAAACTTGTATGGCATGCACCTAGGCACGGCATTTCAACTTGTTGACGATGTGCTGGATTATAATGCCGATGCAGACCAGCTAGGTAAAAATATTGGTGATGATTTAGCCGAGGGAAAACCTACCCTACCGCTCATATATGCGATGCAACATGGTAACAGTGAGCAAAAACAGCTTATCCGAGACGCCATTGAGCACAGTAACGGAATGGACAATTTAGAGGCTATATTAGATGCGTTAAAGCATACCAATGCTTTAGAGTTCACAATGAAAAAAGCCGAATTAGAAGCTGATAAAGCAATTGCTTGCCTAAACTTTTTACCTGAATCTGATTACAAACACGCATTAGTCAGCTTAGCCCGCATAGCAGTGGACCGTGACCATTAATATTTAGTGGCTCGATGTAAATAAATTTAGATCAACAAAAAAGCCTGCAAATGCAGGCTTTTTTAATGCTCAATTTGGCTATTACGCCATGAAATCAACACCTTCTTTGATGTCTTTTTTCAGAGTCTCAAGCATGTCGTTTTTCGCTTTTTCTTCAAAAGCGCTAAGTTCGCCGTAAGAAAGAATTTCTTCAACGCCGTTTTTACCTAAGCGTACTGGGTGTGCAAAATACTCTGCATCACCATCTTCAACAGCAACATATGCGTAGTCTACAACTTCTTCACCTTGTAGGCCTTTAACTAAAGACATACAAAAACGTGCTGCAGCAGCACCCATTGATAATGTAGCTGAACCACCACCGGCTTTAGCATTTACTACTTCAGTACCTGCATTTTGGATACGTGGAGTAAGCGCAGCAACTTCGTCTTCAGTGAAAGTAACACCTTCAACTTGAGAAAGAAGAGGAAGAATAGTTGTGCCAGAGTGACCACCAATTACAGGTACTTTAACTGTAGCAACGTCTACACCTTTAAGTTCAGCAACAAATGCTTCTGAACGAATGACGTCAAGCGTAGTAATACCAAATACACGGCTTGCATCGTATGTGCCTGCTTTTTTAAACACTTCAGCAACAATAGGTACGGTGCCGTTTACTGGGTTAGTAATAATACCCACAAGTGCTTTAGGACAGCTAGCAACAATGCCTTCAGCTAGTGTTTTGATGATACCGGCATTTACATTAAATAAATCTGCACGATCCATACCTGGTTTACGTGGCATACCCGCTGGGATTAAAACAATGTCAGCACCTTCAAGCGCTTTGTTTAAATCGTCTGCGCCAAAACCTGCTACTTTAACATCAGTTGGGATGTGTGATAGGTCAACAGCAACACCTGGTACAACTGGTGCAACATCGTAAAGTGATAATTCAGAACCAGCCGGTAAGCCTGTTTTTAATAGTAAAGACAATGCTTGACCGATACCGCCTGCAGCACCTAATACAGCAACTTTCATTGGAATTCTCCGTCATTTGAGGTAGGAAATACTTGTGGCCCTTAAGATAATGAAATTAGCGCCTAAAAACAAATTTATCGGGCCTATTTTGCGATATTTTCGACCATAGTTGTAAACTTTGGTGGTTTATCGCATCAAACTGTCAAGTTGACTAAACAACTGCTGCATAATTATTCATTTTTGTGTAGTATTTACAGCATAAATAACAATAATGAATAAAGACTATGCAACCTCAAGATAAACAAGAAGCATTGGTAAAAGCGTTTAAGTCTCTTTTAAAAGAAGAAAACTTTGGCTCTCAGGGCGAAATAGTTGATGCTCTCAAAGAGCAAGGCTTTGATAATATAAGCCAGAGTAAAGTGTCACGCATGTTAAGTAAGTTTGGCGCTGTGCGTACCCGTAATGCTAAGCAAGAAATGGTTTACTGCCTCCCCGCTGAAATGGGAGTGCCTACAGCTAAAAGCCCATTACGCCAGTTAGTAATTGATATTATGCATAATGAAATGATGATCATTATTCGCACAAGCCCAGGTGCTGCGCAGCTTATTGCCCGCTTACTTGACTCGTTAGGAAAGGCCGATGGTGTACTCGGTACTATTGCCGGAGACGATACTATATTTATTGCTCCAGCAAAAATTTCTGAAATAGACGTAACACTTGAACGTGTACGTATTTTGTTTGATACGGTTTAAATTTGCTTTAAAAACCCAACTGAGGGGGCAAAAAAAGCTGACCCCATATCGGCTTGAGTAAAATCAAGCCAGTGGTCGTAACACTCCCCCTCACCTAAACGGCTATTCAATACAGCCTCAAATGCAGTCCCAGTGCTTGCGCAGCTTATGCATAACATCCCTTGTTCATAAACATCACCATAAGGCATACTTTGATTCAACAAAAGGGGTTGCCCTTCTTCATCTTTTAATTCACTGCGCGTGGCATGGCTCGTATTTAACGCAGGGGTTATTAACGTGTTATCTAGGCGTGTACGGCCCATTATTTGTTCTTGTTCACTGAGCGATAAATGCTGCCAAACAGTTAAGTCGTGTTTGTAGCGTTGAACATGAATATAACTTCCCTGATCTTCAAAACACCCTGGTTTATTAATTAACGCGGTTGCTCGTTTTTTTCTACCATGTGGCATATCGCCACCATAAATAAAGCCGTTAAAGTCTCGGCCATCTAAAAAGCGAAAGTTACGAATTTGCTCCACCAGCTCTACATCAGGTGCAAAAAGCTTTAAAACTTGCAGTGCAAATAAGTGATTTACATCTTCTCTATCGGAACGCACCTGCACAAACAAGTCACACGGTTGGACACTCATTTGGTGATCTGAATGATTTATATTGGGAAAGCTTTGCAGCTCACTAGGAATATATTCAGGAAGGATATGAGGCCAATATTGGGCACCAATGGCAACAACACATGACAACATTGACTCTGAAAACTGATCGTTAAACTCTTCTTCAATAGCGCTTACTTGCTTTAGTTTAGCGCGCAATGATTCGTCTTGACCATCAAACACATTAAAAAATAAATGCAAACCATGTAGGTTTGCTTCAGCACAAATCCCAGATTGCGCTTGCGCCATTGTTATTCCTCAGTTTTACAGATATAAACACAGTAAATAACATTTGATTACGATTCAAAAAAGTTCACTGTGTGGGGTTTTATTTTTATTATAACCTGCTCATTGATTTCAAATGATTGGCCATATTGCGCTGCAACTTCAAGCGTTTGCTCGGCTATGACAACTTTATAAATATGAGCAGAACCAATAAAGCGACGACTTAATATTGTAGCCCGTTTACTGAGTTTGTCACTTTGACACTCTTTCACCAGTTCAATTTGATGAGGTCGCACATATAACTCACCACTACATGAATTGTGGCTTGCTTGCGTATCAGACTCAACAGTACCAAAAGGTGTTTTATATTCAGTTGCCGTTAATGCTTGTGCGGGTAAGTATATGCCTTGACCAAGAAACTCTGCAACCACCTTTGACCTAGGCGCAGCAAAAAGCTGCTCTGGCGTGCCTTGTTGGGCAACTTTTCCACGATGCATAATGGCAAGCGTGTCTGAAAAAGCAAACGCCTCTTCTTTGGAATGGGTAACAAATACCGCTGAAACTTGTTGCGCCTTAATAATGCGGCGAATATCAGCAATTAACTCAAACCTAACTTGAGTATCTATATTAGAAAAGGGCTCGTCAAGAAGTAGTAAACTTGGTTTATAAGCCAATGCACGGGCAATTGCAACACGTTGCTGCTGCCCACCAGAAAGCTGGTGAGGAAACCTATCGGCACAGCCTGACAAATGCACTAACTGAAGCATTTCATCTACACGTTGTTGTTTTTCGGATTGGCTCATTTTACCCAACCCAAACGCAATGTTATTTGCTACGCTTAAATGAGGAAACAACGCGTAATCTTGAAACATCATACCTATATTTCGGTGCTCTGGTGCAATAAATGTTGATTCATCACTGACAAGTTTACCATCAATAAATACACTTCCTTGCTTAGCCTCAACTAAACCTGCAATGGCTTTTAGTGTGGTGGTTTTGCCGCAGCCACTTGCACCAAGTAAACACACAATCTCGTCTTTACCCACCGTTAAATCTAAGTCTTCGATCACCTTTGTACCGTTATAGTGATAGCTTACACCTTGCAAAATTAAACTACTCATTTAACTGTGTTGCTCCATAGAACGATTAATAAAATACAAAGGGATAAATCCAACAATAACAATAAACAAAGCAGATATAGAAGCCAGCTCTAACTGCTCATCACTTACATACTGGAAAACATGTGTTGCTAGGCTTTCAAAATTAAATGGCCTTAGGAGTAAAGCTGCGGGCAGCTCTTTCATGCATTCAATAAACACTAATAACGCAGCGGTCAGTAAGCCTCGTCTTAATAAAGGTAGATGGACTAAGCGCAAGGTTTGGCCTTGGCTTTTACCCATAGACTGGCTTGCCATATCAAGCGATGGACTAATACGCACAAAACTCGATTCTATTGCACCGTGAGCAATCGCATAAAACCGAACGACATAAGCAATCACTATAGTAAGCACACTGCCTGTTAGCAGTAGACCTATGTCTAAATTGTATGACTCTAATGCTGCATTAATGCCATTTTCTAACACGGTAAGAGGTAATAACACAGCAATGGCAAGCACAGTACCAGGTAGCGCATAACCTGTACTCGCTAGTCGCCCAGGAATAAGTGGGTACGAGTGTGATGCTATGCGTTGATAAAAAACAACAAATACACCCAATGCAATTGTTATTAGACTTACAACACCTGCCACTTTTAGGCTTTGCCATGCATAATTGAAAAACTCAGCATTCCACGCTTTTTCAAAATAGGTAATCGCGTAATTAAGTAGTACCGCAATGGGGATCACAAAAGACACAAGTAAAACCACACTACAAAATGCAGTCGCTAACCAAGCCGACTTACCCTTTAAAATATAAAGTGCCTCGCTATTTACACCCGATTGACGCTCAAACACGGCTTGATTACGACGACTAAAGCGCTCTGCCATAAGCGCTAAAAATAGCAATAACAACATAACACCTGATATTTTTGCAGCGGCAGTCAATGAGTAATACCCAAACCATGTGTCGTAAACCGCCGTTGTTAGCGTGCTAACAGCGAAATAACTAACGGTTGCAAAGTCAGCCATTGTTTCCATACTGATCAGCGCAAGGGCCGCAACAATAGAGCCTCGAGACAATACAAGGCTCACTTTAAAAAAACTTTTGGTAGGAGAAAGTCCCATTAATTGGCTTGCCTGTACCAATTTAAAAGACTGCTCTCTCAAAGCTGTTTTAAAAATTAAAAATAAATAGGGGTAAAGTACCAAAGCAATCATGACTATTGCACCAGGCAAAGTGCGAATATCAAAAAACCAGTAATCACTGGGTGACTGCCAGCCAAACCACTCCCTTAGAGTAATTTGCACGGGCCCAGCATAATCTAGTAAATCGGTATACACGTAGGCAATAATGTAAGTAGGCATGGCAAGAGGCAGCATGAGCGCCCATTCAAAGTGTTTTTTACCTGGGAAGTTACAGTAAGCGGTTAGCCAACCAAGTGGCAAAGCGATAACACTACTGAGTACACACACCCCTAAAATAAGTAGTACAGTATTAGCAATGTAATCCCAAAGCACCGTATCCCAAAGGTGAGTAAAAACCTCGGAGTTGCCTTGTAGCGATTCAAATAAGAGGAAGAACAACGGGGCCGACAAAACCAAGCCTGTCGACCACGCGAATAGCTGCCATTTAGACAGCTTAAATTTATAAGTCATTAAAGATCGAACTTCACCTCATCAATTAACTTAAGCGCTAACGGACGATATTTACTGATCTCATCAAGTGGCAAGCTATCTTCTTTAAAGCTGCCCCAAGATGCAACCAAACTGGATAATTGAACACCAGGCTTAACTGGGTATTCCATATTAAGCGATGCATACATATTTTGCGCTTTATTGTCGGTCATATACTCTATGAGTTTCAAGGCATTTTCAGGGTTTTTAGCATATTTAGTAATAACAGCCCCCGATACATTGATATGTGAACCACGATCAATTTGATTAGGGAAATTAATGTGCACTGCCTCTGCCCATGTTTTTTGTTCTTCGTCTTGCAACATTTTACCTAAATAGTAACTATTGCCTAACGCAAGATTACATAGCCCCTCTTTAACGGCTTTAACTTGAGCACGGTCATTGCCTTGTGGTTTACGTGCTAAATTAGCCTTAACGCCTTCAAGCCATGTTTTAGTTTGCGCTTCACCGTGATGCGCAATCATTGAAGCAACCAACCCTAAGTTATACGGATGTTTACCTGAACGAGTGCAAATTTGCCCTTTATATTTTGGATCAGCCAGTTCTTCGTAAGTTAGTTTTGGTAATGCGCCCAAACGATCTTTTGATGAATATACATTTCGCACGCGTTTTGTTAACGCGACCCATTGTCCATCACCATCACGAAAGGCAGAAGGTACGTTACTATCAACGTGAGTGCTATTAATTGTTTGAGTTAAATTTAAATCTTCCAATTGAATAAGTGCACTAAAATTAGACGTTAAAACTAAATCGGCTTTACTATGTTTACCTTCACGTTTTACACGCTCAATTAATCCTTTTTTAGCAAACACAACATTTGTTTTAATACCGGTTTGCTTTGTAAAATCGTCTAAAATAGGTTGTATTAAAAAAGGTTGGCGAAAAGAGTAAATATTAACAACATCATTTGCAAAGGCTGGCGCCGATGCGATAAACCCTAAAGCGATAGCGAGTGTTTTCTTCATTATTCCACCTAAATAGTAATTATTATCAATAATTCTACCGTGAACAGTTAAAAAGTGCACACCCTAAATAGCCATAAATACTAAAAAAACGTCCAAAACAGAAATACCTTGTAAGAGATATCTCACGGGTGTGCCAGCTTATAAGTAAAACGCCGATTAAAAACCTACCAAAAACAATTTAAACCATTGATAAAGTTAACCTTTATAGCATTTAACAATAATAATACATAAACTGTATCGTGTTTTTGTCCTACTTTAGTTAAGCCATTCACCTATACTTAACCCATCAATTAAGCAATGACGCTTAACGAGTAAAAGGACAAGGATTAATTACTCGATAAACCAGTGACTGGTTATAAATGACAACACGGAGTTAGGACAGGCTCAGGATGAGCATCGCAATGGATTGTTAATAAAAGGACAGCATCAGGAAGATGCATAAAGGAGTGTAACATTGGAACGTTGCTTAACAGGATGTTGAAGGAATAAAAAGGACAGGCCTCATTAACAGGCAACACAATGGATTGATAACAACATGGAAGCACTAGGAAGTGCAAATGAAGGATTTGGTAATAGATTTTACCACAACAGGACGTTTAGGAATAAAGGATACAAGCCCGGATTGGCTTACATTGCATAGAACTAAAAAGTAATATAGCAATAAACATGGAACAGTAAAAATTGGAGTTGATTAAGTTCAATTGCAGGATGCAAAAAATTAGAAGATTCCGCAAGCGCGCCTAGAAATAGAGCGCGCTTTTCTTTGCCTAAAATTTAATACTCATAGCCAATGCAATCGGTATTAAATAGACTCCGGTCTGCCTTTATTTCGTTTTCCCATAAGATACGCATCTCGAAACTTTATAAAGTGATCTTCAAGCTTTTCAGCGGCCTCTATTTCACCAGCGAGTGCTAGCACTAAAATACCTACCTCAGCTGTACCTAACTGATGCGCATGCGGCGCAACACGTAAACGGTAGTCTGATAACTTATCAGCTGTAATAGACAATACGGGCAAGTTATCTAGATATGGGCTTTTGCGAATCATTTTTTTCGCTTCACGCCATGTGCCATCCAAAAAGATAAACAGCGGCCTTTTACCAGGCTCAATATTTACTTGTGTAATTGCCCGCCCCGCTTCTACATCTTCAGCAGGAAAAATAACCATTGGCTGATATTGCTCATCATTAATGAGCGCTATTAGCGCATCATCGGGGTTAGTTCTATCCCATTTAAAAGCATGGTTATCAGGTATAATCTCGGCAATTAAACGCCCAGTATTCGAAGGTTTAAAACTTTCGTTATGGTACATCAATAAACACACTGCAGCATTGCATTGCGCTTTCTCTACACCTTCACAAATACAGTAATGCTTTGCAATTAAGCATTGCTCACAACGTGCTAACTTAGCGCCACGGGCATTAAATTCGCGACGAGATTCACTAATTTGCTGAGCGCGTAATACCAGTACTGAATTATGAGATGAGTGAGTCACAGTGATTAATTACCTATAAATTGTTCGGCGCGTATTGTAGCTAAAAACATGATGAATAGATATCAGCTATCAGCTATCAGCTATCAGCTATCAGCTATCAGCTATCAGCTATCAGCTATCAGCTATCAGCTCAAAATAAAATGGCACTTTATCAAAGCAAGCTTTGCTTATTTTTAAAATTAACAGTTATAAAAACAAAAAACCCAAGCCGTAGCTTGGGTTTTAAAAAAGCGGTGTTAGTTAAAAAAAATTACTTCTTCTTTTTAACTGCTTTTTTATTTGGTAAATCAGTGATTGAACCTTCAAAAATTTCAGCTGCAAGGCCAATTGACTCGTTCAATGTTGGGTGAGCATGAATAGTAAGCGCTAAATCTTCACCATCTGCCCCCATTTCAATACCTAAACCGATTTCGCCAAGCATTTCGCCCGCGTTAATACCAATCATGGCACCACCGATTATACGACCGCTTTCTTTATCAAAAATAAGCTTAGTAGAACCTTCAGTACGAGAAGATGCAATTGCACGGCCTGATGCAGCCCACGGGAATACCGCAGTTTCAATGCTTAAACCTTGCTCTTTAGCTTCTTTCTCAGTAACACCTACCCATGCAATTTCTGGGTCAGTGTAGGCAATTGAAGGAATACATTTAGGGTCAAAGAAATGCTTCTGACCAGAGATAACCTCAGCAGCAACATGACCTTCGTGAACCGCTTTATGCGCAAGCATTGGTTGGCCAACTAAGTCACCAATTGCAAAAATGTTGCTTACATTAGTACGCAACTGTTTATCAACGTTAATAAAGCCACGCTCATCTACATTTACGCCTGCTTTTTCAGCATCAAGTAAGTTACCGTTAGGCGTACGACCTACAGCAACAAGCACTTTATCGTAACGTACTGGCTCAGCTGGCGCGTTTTTGCCTTCAAATGTAACGTATAAACCATCATCTTTCGCTTCAACACCCACAACCTTAGTTGAAAGCATAACGTTAAATTTATCGCTTACGTATTTTTGGTAAATTTTGATGATGTCTTTATCAGCTGCAGGAACTAATTGATCAGCAAATTCTACAACATCAATAGCAGAACCTAACGCGCGGTAAACAGTACCCATTTCAAGACCGATAATACCACCACCTAAAACAAGTAGTTTTTCAGGTATATCTTTAAGCTCTAATGCGCCAGTTGAGTCAATTACACGATCATCTTCTGGGATAAATGGTAAGTTAACTGGTTTTGAACCTGCGGCAATAATCGCATTGTCGAATGTAATAGTTGTTGTGCCGTCAGCACCTTCAACAGCTAACGTGTTGCTACCTGTAAATTTACCATAACCTGGTACAACTTTAACTTTACGCATTTTAGCCATGCCGTCTAAGCCGCCCGTAAGCTGACCAACAACAGACTCTTTCCAAGAGCGGATTTTGTCTAAGTCAATTTGTGGTGCGCCAAAAGTAACACCATGAGATGACATTTCAGCTGCGTCATCAATTACTTTAGCTACGTGTAAAAGTGCTTTTGAAGGAATACAACCAACATTAAGACATACACCACCTAATGTTTCACGAGATTCTACTAGTGTAACTTCTAAGCCCAAGTCAGCAGCACGGAAAGCTGCAGAGTAACCACCCGGGCCACCGCCTAGTACAACAACTTGAGTTTTTAATTCGTTGCTCATGCTATTACCTTAATTGTTTGAACGGGACACTGCCCTAAAATTTAACTGCCATGTTTCTGCATGGGCAGAAAATCAGAGCAATTCACAAATAGTGCAAAGATTGTATCATTGCATATAGTAAAAATCCCAGCTAAAAACAACTGGCTGGGATTTGATTTTGTTTTTCTTACAAACATCAATTGAATTAAATTAGCCAGCAATTATCGCGACAAGAAAATAGTGCTATAACAAGGTAGAAATTACGCTGTATAGTTTTTCCTATATGAGTAACTTCTGACGCCGTTAACGTGCTATTTAATTCGCTAGAATGATCGCCTTTTTAATAAAATTGGTGTTACATCACTAATTGACGTATATCGCTCATGTAGCTTGCAAGTGTTGCTGTACAACGTGCTGCTAGTGCGCCATCAATCACTCGGTGATCGTACGACATAGATAACGGAACCATTAACTTAGGCTCAAACTCTTTACCGTTCCACTTAGGCTTAATCTCAGATTTAGATACACCTAAAATAGCTACCTCTGGTGCGTTAACAATCGGCGTAAATGCCGTACCGCCAATTCCACCAAGGCTTGAAATAGTAAAACAGCCGCCTTGCATGTCTGATGCAGTTAACTTGCCTTCACGCGCTTTTTTAGACACGTCCATTAGCTCGCGAGATAACTCAATAATGCCTTTTTTGTCCACGTCTTTAAACACAGGAACAACTAAGCCATTAGGCGTATCTACTGCCACACCTATATTAATATATTTTTTAAGTATCAAGCTTTCGCCATCTTCAGATAGCGACGAGTTAAACGTTGGGAACTCTGCAAGTACTTTAGCTGCGGCTTTCATCACAAACACAAGTGGTGTAATTTTAACGCCCAGCTTCTTCTTCTCGCTTAACACGTTCTGTTCTTTACGGAACGCTTCAAGACTTGTGATATCCGCTTCGTCAAACTGTGTAACATGTGGGATTTGTACCCAGTTACGGTGTAAGTTTTTACCCGATAACTTTTGGATGCGAGATAATTTTTTCTCTTCAATTTCGCCAAACTTAGCAAAATCTACTTTAGGCCAAGGAATTAAGCCCAGCTCACTACCACCGGCGTTACCTGCTGATGCTGAAACCTGACCAGACTCAACTTGCTTAACTAAGTTTTTAACATAGTTTTGCACGTCTTCTTTAACCACACGGTTTTTACGACCCGTGCCTTTTACATTAGCTAAGTTAATACCAAACTCACGAGCTAAACGACGAACAACTGGCGATGCATGTGCATACGCGCTGTTGTTTTCAAAGCTTTCATTGTTAGCTTTAGCCGCAGGTGCAGCTTGTGCTGGTACCGACTCGGTTTTTGCAGGTGCAGCCGCTGGCTTTTGCTCAGCAGGCGCAGATGCTTTTGCTGGTGCACTGCCGGTCACTTCAAAAACAAAAATAAGTGAGCCTGTTTTAACTTTATCGCCAGTAGCTACTTTAATTTCTTTTACAGTACCTGCAAATGGTGCAGGTACTTCCATAGCCGCTTTGTCGCCTTCAACGTTTAAGATAGATTGCTCTTCTTCAACAGTGTCGCCAACAGCAACCATGATTTCGGTTACTTCAACTTCGTCGTCGCCAATATCTGGTACGTTTACATCTTTTGTACTTGATGCAGAACTTTCAGCTTGCGCTGCTGGTGCAGACTCTTGCTTAGGTTCATCTGATACAGGAGCGCTTGAACCAGCAACTTCAAAAACAAATACTAAAGAACCCGTTTTAACTGTATCGCCAGTAGCTACTTTAATTTCTTTTACAGTACCTGCAAACGGTGCAGGCACTTCCATAGCCGCTTTGTCGCCTTCAACGTTTAAGATAGATTGCTCTTCTTCAACAGTGTCGCCAACAGCAACCATGATTTCGGTTACTTCAACTTCGTC